>JAIDCC010000052.1 GCA_029056055.1 Duncaniella sp. | reverse complement strand
GTGTAGCCGCGCTACACGATTGAGTGACAAGCATAAAGCATCCAAAAAGAACGAGTTTTATTATTCAAGAATTTTTCTTCACATATATCGTTTTATTTTTTGAACTTACTTAGCTGAATTTCAGAACTCGGCGCGACTCATCAACCATACTGGATGGTGCCGTCGGGATTGCGGTAGAGGTCAAACGATTTCTCATACTGGTCCATGGCGCGGAGGCTCATACCCATCGACGAGAAGCCGCCGTCATGGAAGAGGTTCTGCATCGTCACCTTGCGGGTGAGGTCGGAGAACATCATGATGCAGTAGTCGGCACATTCGTCGGCGGTGGCGTTGCCCAGGGGCGACATGCGGTTGGCGAAGTCCATGAGCGAGTCCATGCCCTTCACGCCCGAGCCGGCAGTGGTCGGGGTGGGCGACTGCGAGATGGTGTTGATGCGCACGTGCTTTTCGCGGCCGTAGATATAGCCGAAGCTGCGGGCTATTGACTCGAGCAGTGCCTTTGCGTCGGCCATGTCATTGTAGCCGAACATGGTGCGCTGGGCGGCGATGTAGCTCAGTGCCACGATTGAGCCATACTCGGCTATCGCGTCGAGCTTTTTGGCGGCCTGAATCATTTTGTGGAACGATACGGCCGAGATGTCGAGGGTCTTCGAGAGCAGGTCGTAGTCGAGGTCGTCGTAGAGACGTTTTTTGCGCACGTTGGGCGACATGCCGATTGAGTGGAGCACGAAGTCGATTTTGCCTCCGAGCACTTCCATTGAGCGTGCGAACACCATTTCGAGGTCTTCGACGTTGGTGGCATCGGCGGGGATTACTTCCGCGTTGAGTTTTTCGCCTAATTTGGTTACGTCGCCCATGCGGACAGCTACAGGCGTATTCGAGAGCGTGATGATAGCACCCTCTTCGACAGCTTTCTCGGCCACTTTCCATGCTATGGAGCGGTCGTTGAGCGCGCCGAAGATTACGCCACGCTTACCTTTAAGAAGATTGTACATTCTGCGTTTTCTATTTAAAAAAAATAAGTGTTTTCTATTGCTTAAGTAAGTGAGAAAAATAAATGAACAGATAAAAGGAAGTTATTTTTGAGATGATTTGGGGCTTGAGTGAAGAAGCATAGCGAGCTATGCGCCTGAACGAAAGGCTCAAAGCATCCAAAAAGAACGAGTTTTACTGTTCAAGAATTTTTCATCACATATATCGTTTTATTTTTTGAACTTACTTAACTTTGTATCTGAAGTCCGTGAGGACATGCGGATGAAGTTGTCAAACCAGGAGCCGTCGCGGCCGCAGACAAATTTAACGGTCAGCTCCGAATTCTTCGCGTCGAGCCCGAGGCCAAGCGAAACGTCCTGACGCTCCGCCCCCGAAGGAAGCATGTCAAAGAGCGGCGATTCGGCGGGAAGCGACAACGCTACGGCCGAAATGTAGTCGGCAAACGGGATGACCGACAGCGCGGGCGATTGGTTGCCTCCCGACACGAGCGGGCGGGTGGAGAGCAGTATGAGTCGGCCGCGGGTCTCGACGCTCAACGCCACGTCGACTCCCGGCAGGGAGCAACTGAAGCCGTTCTTGGTGTCGATGGTGGCGAGTCCGGCCATTTTTATCAGTTCCTTTATCTGCGAGCGGAGTGCCGCGGCCTGACCGGAAACGGTCTCGATGGCCACGGTGCCCATCAGATTCGACGGGTCGAAGGCAATCGACGTGAGGTTTTGTCCCTTCGTCAGCGAGACGCCGAGTCCTACGGCCACGGTGCCGTCGATTTTCTCGAGGTAGGGGCGCATCATCAGCAGCATTGCGCGTTGCTGAAACGACAGACTCTTCGAGTTGTTGAGCATGTTGGTAAACTCTTCCCAGTTGACGTCTTTCAACGCCGAGGCGGCCACCAGACTGATGTTGGGACCCATGTAGGCAAGCGCCTCTTTTGAAATACGTGCCGAGGTGTCGAGACTGAAAGGAAGGTATGAACCGAATGTGCGTTTCTCGCCTTCGGGCGAGACGAGCCACGTGCGTGCTTCGAGCGCCGGGCCTTCTGCCGTCCCGTCAAACACCACGGCTCCTTCGAGAACGGTGAGCATTTCCGACGGCACGCCCGCGGCCATGAGTGCGACGCGCGTGTTGCGGGGGATTTCGTAGTATCCGAAGAGGTCGCCCTTCGTTTCGAGCGCTCCGCAATAGACGCTGCGCCCGAAGGGATTGCGCTTCGCCGATGCGTAGAGGTGGGCAAACTTCACCTTTTCGTCGGGTGTCGAGGGGGTGCCTTTGTAGACGAAACGCCCCTCTGCGGCGATGAGCACGTACTCATCATCCATCGAGTAGACTTCCGTGTCGTCGCCGGTGTCGACTTTTGCCGCTCCCGCTTCGGTCAGGCAGGCGCGCACTGCATCGACGTTTTCAAGCGAGAAGATTGCCACCGGCTCCGTTATGCCGTCGGCCAGGCACACGGCCATCCCGTCGAGGCCTCCGTCCGTGAGAGCTTTGGTCCAGAGGGAGTCGCCGTCAAAAAATCCGGAGGCTTGCCGGGAGTCGACAAACGATTTGGCGGCGAAGATTGCTCCTGCGGCATCGGCCGGCACTGCTTCAAACAGGCGTGAGTCTCCGCTTTTCGAACAGGCTGCCAGCAGCAGACACACAAGGGGCAGAAGTATGACTGAGAGACGCGATTTCATTAGTTGATGATTTGTGCAACCTCGGGCCGAAACGTCGGCTGGCGGCGGCCGCGATTGCTTCGTTGTTACTTATTTTTTCCGCAAAGATAAGTTTTTTTCTTCACATAAAGGTGATATTACGACAAAAAATTTGCTCGGCACGCCGAGATTGTTTAATTTTGCAGACATGATTACTCCGCTTCTATGGCTTCTTGCAGCTCTCGTCGCCGTCGCTCTTCTCACGTGGGCGATATGGTATGTGTTCTCGCCGAACGGCCCGAGACACATGCGCCGACACATAGAATTTTCCACCGAACTCCGCAACGACCACGGCTTTGTGGGGGTCGACATGACTCCCTCCCGATTGGTTGGTGCCGAGGGGTTTGCCCTGACCGATATGCGGCCGGCCGGAAAAATCGTCATCGACGGTCAGAAGCCGCTCGACGCCGTAGCCGTGATGGATTTTATCAACGCCGGGTGTCGCGTTAAGGTCACCCGCTATGAAAACGCCCAACTCTATGTCGAACAACTCTAACGTAATAGCTGTAATACCCGCCCGCTGGGGGTCGTCGCGATTTCCCGGCAAGCCTGTGGCTGAAATTGCCGGTGTGCCCATGATTGTCAGGGTCTACCGTCGTGTCTGCGAAGTCCCCTCGATTTCGCGCGCTATCGTCGCCACCGACGACGTGCGCATTGCCGACGTGCTCCGTGCCCACGGCATCGACGATGTGGTGATGACTCCCCCGGAGTGTCCTAACGGCACGGTGCGTTGCCGCGCCGCCCTCGAGTCTCTCGGTCTGCGCCCCGACGTGATTGTCAATGTGCAGGGCGACGAACCTATGGTGAGCACCGACACTCTCGCTGCTCTGGTGGACGCCATGCTCTCGCCGTCGCGCCCGGCCATCGCTACGACAGCCCACCCCTTCGCAGGCTCCTATGCCGAACTCGCCAACCCGTCGAGGGTGAAGGTGGTCACCGACGAAGCGGGGATGGCTCTGCTCTTCAGCCGCGCGGTCATTCCTTTTCAGCGCGACGCCGCCCCCGAGGAATGGCCCTCGCGCCACCGCTACCTCATCCATCAGGGTCTCTACGCTTTCCGCTTCGACACGTTCATGAGTCTCCCCGTCGAGATGTCGCCCCTCGCTCGTCTCGAAAGCCTCGAACAACTTTCATGGCTTGACGCGGGCATCGACATTCGTGTGGTCGAAACGCAACAATCCCCCTACCCTTCCGTCGACAATCCCGAGGATGTCCGAAAGATAGAGGAATTGCTTGTAAGTAAATGAGAAAAATAATTTAGATTCAGCCGGTTAGCGAATGACGGCGCGCCCTGCCCAGACACATGCTATGCCGATGATGACGCTCAGCGCGAGGTAGAGCGCAAACGTGCTCCAGTCACCCTTGTCGCCGAGCGTCCACATTTCGTTGGCAAACGACGAGAAGGTTGTGAAGCCGCCGCATAAGCCGGTGATGAGAAGCGCTCTTTCTCCCGGGGTCATTACGGGTAGCTTTTCAAGCACCCCGAAGATGAGACCGATAATGAAACAGCCGATGACGTTGACCAGGAATGTCCCCATGGGGAAATTGCCGTGCCACACGCCGCCCGCCCATTTGACTACCAGGTAGCGTCCGCAGGTGCCGAAAAAGCCACCGGCTCCGGCTATAAGCATTTCTCTTATCATAATGTAATCTGTATCGTTGAAAAGTTATGTGAGAAGTATGTGAGAAAGATAAATGAACAGATAAAAGTAAGTAATTTTTGAGATGATTTGAAGCTTGGGGCTTGAGCGAAGAAGCATGGTCTCTCCATGCGCCTGGACGCAAGGCACAAAGCATCTCCAAAGAAATAACGAGTTTTACTGTTCAAATATTTTTCGAACCTACTTAATTCACAAGTTTCAGCGGCTGAAAAGTTCAATCCTATGGATATCGAAACACTGAGAGAGGAGGCCTTGCGCCTCGGCCATGTAGCCGAAAGGATGCCTTACGGCCCTGACTGCGTGGTGTTTGAGGTTGGTGGCAAACAGTTTTGTTTGGTCTCGCTTTCGGGAGAGCATGATTTCTACAATCTCAAGGTCGACCCCGCGCTAGGCGAAGCTCTGCGCCACCGCTTCGAGGGTGTCACCCCGGGCTGGCACATGAACAAACGCCATTGGGTGTCGGTGGCCTACGAGGGCGATGTCGACGACGCCACCCAGCGTCTCCTCCTGCGCCACGCCTACCATCGCACCGCGCTCGGTCTGCCCAAACGCCTTCTGGCTCAATTGGGCCTGTCGCCCGACCCTGACGCTTTCGTGCCGCAGCTCGACTGACCCTCCCGCCGCCCCGCAGCTACTGATTGCGAAAAAATTTGCAGCGCGCGAAATAAATCACTAATTTTGCAGCAAGATTGCGGGCGCTGCCGCCTGCAACGGCATCAGCTATTCAAAATGAAACCATCATTCAACATTTCCAAAAAAATCTGGTTGTCGGCGCGCGACTACATCATGATTGCCCTTGCGGTGACTTTCTACGGTTTTGGCTTCTCGGCCTTCATCCTTCCCGAGGGTGTCGTAATCGGAGGCGTCACGGGTCTCGGCACCATCGTCTACTTTCTCACGGGCAACCCCTACGCCATCGGTGCGACGCAATTCGTGGTCAACTTCCTCCTTCTTACCGCGGCGTGGTTTATCGTCGGACGGCAATTCGTGTTCAAGACGCTATGGGGTGTGGCCTGCATCACGGTGGTCACCACGATTTTGCCGCAATACTTCCCCGAGCCGCTCGTGCCGGGCGAACCGTTCATGAACATCATCATCGGTTCGCTAATGGCCGGCATCGCCCTCGGCATTGTCTTCATTCATAACGGTTCGACGGGCGGCACCGACATCGTGGCGGCCATCGTGGCCAAGAAATCCACCACGAGCATCGGCCGCACAATGCTCTACGTCGACTTTTTCATCATCGGCTCGAGCTATCTCATTTTCCACCAGATTGCCACCGTGGTCTACGGCTACATCGTGCTCTTCGTGGTCAGCTACATGGTCGACACCATGATTAACATCAACCGCCAGTCGGTGCAATTCTTCATCGTCTCGCGCAAGTGGGACCGCATTGCCAACGCCGTCAACACCCACGCCCACCGCGGTGTCACCGTCATCGACGGCCAGGGTTGGTACACCAAACAGTCCATCAAGATTCTCCTCATCGTCTGCAAGAAAATCGAGTCGGTCACCATCTTCCGCATCGTGCAGAGCATCGACCCCCACGCATTCATCACGCAGGGCCAGGTCAACGGTGTCTACGGCGAAGGCTTCGACACCATCAAGGCCAAACGCGACCAGGAGCTGCAACACGTGCTCGAATGCGAGAATGAAGAATCGTCCGAGAATACCCTCGGCCACTCCTGACCCCACACACCGACGCTCATCTCTTCCCCACTCCAATGCAAGTAGTCTACGAAGACAATCATATAGTAATCGTCAACAAAGAGCCGGGCGAAATCGTGCAAGGCGACAAGACCGGCGACACTCCGCTCGTCGAGACGGTGCGCCAATGGCTGAAAGAAAAGTATGCCAAGCCGGGCAACGTGTTCTGCGGCGTGGTCCACAGACTCGACCGTCCTGTCGGCGGTCTCGTGGTGTTTGCCAAGACCTCAAAAGCCTTGACGCGGCTCAACGACATGTTTCGCAACGGCGAGGTGAAAAAGACCTATCTGGCCGTGACGCGAAACAAGCCGGCCTGTGAGTCCGAGCGCCTCGAGCATTACATCACCTCGGTCGAGCGCAACAACAAAAGCTACGCCTCGGTCAAACCTGTCAAAGACGGCAAACTTTCGGCGCTGACCTACCGCCTGCTCGGCAGTTCCGACCGCTACCACCTGCTCGAAGTCAATCTCGAGACAGGCCGCAAGCACCAGATTCGCGTGCAGCTCTCGGCCGTCGGACTCCCCATCCGCGGCGACCTCAAGTATGGCGACAAACGTTCCAACCCCGACGGTTCGATTTCGCTCCGCGCCCACCGCATCGAGTTTGTCCACCCCGTGTCGGGCAAGAAAATCGATGTCATAGCTCCCGCGCCCGAGACCGACGCCGTGTGGAGAGCTTTCAAACCCCTAATCGAATCGCACTATCATGAGGAGAGTTGACGTAGGAGAAGTGTTGCGCTCCAAGGCTCCCGGCCTCGCCGCCAAGTTGCCCCGGTTCGTAATCCGCGCTGTCGAGAAGTTCATCTGTCAGGACCAACTCAACGCTCTGCTCGAACACAACGAAGGGCTGACCGGCGTGGATTTCGCCGAAGGGGTGGTCAACGAGCTGGGCATTGACGTGCGCCCCGTCAGAGGCGAGTGGCCTGAAAACCCGAGGGTAATTTTCGTGTCAAACCATCCGCTCGGCGGCCTTGACGGGCTGGTGCTTTCGGCTCTCGTCGGACGCCACTACCGACGTCGCGACATCAAATTCGTGGTCAACGACCTCCTGACCTACGTCGACCCCCTGCGCGACATTTTCATCGGAGTCAACAAGCATGGCGCGCAGTCGAAAGAGTCGGCCGAAAAGCTTGATGCAGCTTTCGCCGGCGATGCCCCGGTGCTCATGTTTCCCGCCGGACTCGTCAGCCGGAAGCAACCCGACGGCAGCATCGCCGACCTCAAATGGAACAAAATGGCCGTCAACAAAGCGATTTTTTACCATCGAGACATCATTCCCGTTTACTTTGATGGTGAAAATTCACAATTTTTTTATAACTTTGCACGTCTAAGAACCAAGCTCGGGCTGAAGTTTAATTTCGAGCAGCTGCGTCTGCCCCGCGAACTCGTCGGGTCGAAGGGCAAAAGCGTCGGAATCACCATAGGCGAGCCTATCGCCTGGACCACCCTCCGCGGCGGCCGCGACGCTTTGACCGAAGCCGCCCGGCTGCGGGCTGCCGTCTACGCCCTCCGGCCGTAACCTTTGGCCCTCTCCGGCGCCCGTCTCTTCACCTTAGCTCCATTCCTATAACGTCCCATGAAACCTATAATAAGTCCGATAAACACAGCCGAAATAGAAGCCGAACTCACCCCCGCCCGGCAGTTGCGCGCCACCAACAAGGGGGGCAACGTCATCTACGTCGTCGACGGCCGCGAATGTCCCGCCGTCATGCGTGAAATCGGGCGTCTGCGCGAAGAAGCGTTCAGAGCGGCCGGCGGAGGCACGGGCGAAAGCATCGACATCGACCGTTTCGACCTCATGGACCCTCCCTGCCGTCAGCTGATTGTATGGGACCCCGACGCGCGCCTCATCCTGGGCGGCTACCGCTTTCTGCTCGGAAGCGAAATGCGCAAAGACACCGACGGACAACCCCGCATAGCCATGTCTCACCTCTTTCATTTCTCGGAAGAGTTTGAGCGCGACTACCTGCCCTACACCATCGAGCTCGGCCGGTCGTTCGTGCGCCTCGACTACCAGTCGAGCCGTCGCGGCGCAAAAGCCATCTTCGCCCTCGACAACCTTTGGGACGGCCTGGGCGCGCTGACCGTGGTCTATCCCGAGATACGTTATCTCTTCGGAAAGATGACCATGTATCCCGAGTATGACCGCACCTGCCGCGACATGCTGCTCTACTTCCTCGAAAAACATTTCCCCGACCCCGACCGTCTGGCTTGGCCGAAGAAGCCTATCGAACGCACCTCCGACAATGACAAACTGGCCGAAATGTATGCCGAGGGGGGCACGTTCAAGGACGACTACCGCATTCTCAACAAAGCCATCCGCGCCGCCGGATTCAACATCCCTCCTCTGGTCAATTCCTACATGAACCTCTCGCCCACCATGAAAATGTTTGGCACGGCCATCAACGATGAATTCGGCTTTGTCGAGGAAAGCGGCATCCTGCTCACCCTCGAAGACATTTTCGACGAAAAGAAAGAGCGCCACATCGGCACCTACAAGCCGCTCGACGCCACATCTCTATAACCCTCCCCTAACCTCACGCATCTCTAACACCTTCTTTCATATGGCTAAGGACAGAATACTTGTCACCGGCGGTACGGGCTACATCGGCTCGCACACCGTGGTCGAACTCCAGCAGGCCGGCTACCCGGTTGTAATCATCGACAATCTGAGCAACTCTAACGCCGCCGTGCTCGACGGCATCGAGCGCATCACCGGCATTCGCCCCGACTTCGTCGAAGGCGACTGCACCGACATCGAAACCCTCCGCAAACTCTTCGCCGACTATCCCGGCATCAAGGGCATCATCAATTTCGCCGCCTCGAAAGCTGTAGGCGAGAGTATGCAGAAACCTATCCTTTACTACCGCAACAACCTCAACACCCTGCTCAACCTCCTCGACCTCATGGGGCCGGAGGGTGTGAAAGGCATCGTATTCTCGTCGTCTTGCACCGTCTACGGCGAACCCGACGTCAATCCCGTCACCGAACAGTCGCCCATCAAGAAAGCCACGTCGCCCTACGGCAACACCAAACAGATTTCAGAGGAAATCATCACCGACGTCATCAACGCCGGCGCTCCCTTCAAGGCCGTGCTCCTGCGCTACTTCAATCCAGTCGGCGCACATCCCTCGGCCGAAATCGGCGAGCTCCCCAACGGCGTGCCCCAGAACCTCATCCCCTACCTGACTCAGACAGCCATCGGCATCCGCAAGGAGCTTTCGGTGTTTGGCGACGACTACAACACCCCCGACGGCTCGTGCATCCGCGACTACATCAATGTGGTCGACCTCGCCAAGGCACACGTCATAGCCATAGAGCGTATGCTCAACGACAAAGCCGAGGCTCCGATTGAAATCTTCAACCTCGGCACAGGCAACGGCGTGTCGGTGCTCGAACTCATCCACACCTTCGAGGAAGCCACCGGCGTCAAAGTGCCCCACAAAATCGTAGGCCGTCGCGCCGGCGACATCGAAAAAGTATGGGCCAACCCCGATCACGCCAACAACGTACTCGGCTGGAAAGCCGAGGCCTCGCTTGCCGACACCATGCGTTCGGCCTGGGCATGGCAGCAGAAACTTCGTGAGCGCGGCATAATGTAATCCCGCAGCCGGACTCCGAAGAACAAACCTTCCGAGGGGCTCGCCGACGCATCTTCACCGCGGCGAGCCCTACGGCTCTTTCATTCAAACGCAAAATAACGACAACAAGTCCCTTACCCGATTCTGCACGAATCGGGTAAATTTTCATAGTTGTAGTTCAGTTATAGTTCACGCGCAAAGTTGATGCCAATAATTTAGAAGAAATCATACATAATGAAACCGATATTAGACCTCACGAAAAACAACGACTATCGCAGTTGGGTTAAGGAACTCAAACAGCGATACCTCTCCGCCCGTCTGAAAGCCGCAGTTGAAGCCAATCGGACATTACTTGAATATTACTGGAGCTTAGGCCGCGATATAGCAGACAAGCAATACGCCAACACTTATGGCTCCGGATTCTACAAGACGCTGAGCCATGATTTGAGGTCGGAAATGCCTGAAGAAAAAGGCTTTTCCGAAAGAAATCTCAGAAATATGTATGATTTTTATCGCACATATAATCAACTCATTGAGAATTTGCAGCAGGCTGCTGCAAATTCTTCCGAACCTAATCGTCGGCAGTGTGCTGAAGATTTATTGAGGGAAATCTGTTCTATCCCGTGGGATCACCAATGCCGAATAGTATCCAAATGTAAGAAGAATCCTCATAAGGCTCTCTTCTTTGTCCGCAAGGTCATTGAAAATAACTGGGGGCGCGATATGCTTCTGAACTTTCTTGGCACTGACCTTTATGAGCGTCAAGCGAAAGCCATTACCAATTTCAGCAATACGCTCCCGGTATTACAAAGTGACCTCGCCCAGCAGGTAACAAAAGACCCATACGTGTTCAATTTCCTGACCATGACGGAGGACTATAATGAGAAGGAACTGGAAGATGCTCTTGTCGCCAACGTGACAAAATTCCTTGTGGAGTTAGGCACCGGTTTCGCTTACATGGGCAGACAGTACCGTATGCAAGTCGGCGAAAAGGAAATTTTCATAGACCTACTGTTTTACAATACCCGCATCCACGCATATTGCTGCATTGAACTGAAGACCGGGTCATTTGAAGCTTCACACCTCGGCCAATTAGGACTCTATGTTTCAGCGGTCAACCATCAACTGAAAACGGAGTACGACAACCCGACTATTGGCTTGTTAATATGCAAGGACAAAGATAACATAGAGGCTCAGTACTCCTTGGAGGGATACAATCTCCCTCTCGGTATTTCTCAATACGAACTTACGAATCTAATTCCCACTGAAATAAAAAGCTCCCTGCCTTCTATCGAAGAGATTGAATCAACACTGGAACAACTGTCTGAAGAAGACAATGACTAACCCGGGGAGGTTGGAAAATCCAACGATTTTTAAATGAAAGAACCGCGGCGAGCCCTCATTTCTTTCGCCGCCGAGGCAATAATCACCCCTCGCCCGACGTTATCAGATTAGCGGTTTCCCAATCCCCGCGAGCGCGGGAAACGTCAATCTTAGTCAGAGCCATGTTTTCAAAGGGTAAATACGGACGCTATCTGCCCCGACTGATGTCGGCGGTAGATTTTGTGTTGCTCAACGGTGCGATGTTTGCCGTCGAGCAGCTCAACGCGTCGGTGCCCGAGCTGCGGTCGAAGCTCGTGTGGCTTCTTCTCAACGTGGCCTACCTCCCTGCCGCAAAGTATCTTAACGGTGTCCACAACGACCGCTTCGTGCAGATGGATGCCGTGGTGCGTTCGGCGCTCCTCGCCGCCTTGAGCCATCTCCTTGTGTTCGTCACCCTGCTCTACCTCATGGATGTCGATTCAATCGGTCTGTGGGTGTTCGCCGAATTCTACGGATTGTTTACCACGGTGCTCGTGGCATGGCGCATCGCAGCCCGCTCGCTTCTCAAACACTATCGTCGCTGCGGCGGCAACATGCGTCGCGTGGTGATAATAGGCTGCGGCTCGACGGCCGAACGCCTCTACGGATGCCTCACGGCCGACGACGGTTTCGGTGTCGACGTCCAGGGGTTCTTCGACATCTACTGTCCGCCCGGATTCCCGCGCAAAGACCTCTACCTCGGCAATCTCTCCGACCTCGAAGCCTTCGTCAAAGCCAACCGCACCGAAGAAATCTTCTATGCCATCTCGGCCGAAAACACCGAAGCCCTCCAGCTCTCCATCGGCCTGTGTGACGCACTGATGATGAAATTCTACTACGTGCCGCGCATCTCTCCCTACATGCCCCGCGCCTTCACGCCGGGTGCGGTCGGGCAAGTGCCGGTGATGACCATCCACAACAATCCGCTCGAACAACCTTTCAACGCGGCCCTGAAGCGAGGCTTCGACATTCTCTTCTCGAGCGCGTTCCTGCTCGTGTCGCCCGTCATTTTCATCCCGATAGCCATTGCCATCAAGCTCTCTTCGCCCGGCCCGGTGTTCTTCAAACAGCTCCGCACCGGCTACAAAGGGCGCGAATTCTATTGCTACAAATTCCGCACGATGAAAGTCAACGCCTCGGCCGACACCGTGCAGGCCACACGCGACGACCCCCGCAAAACGCGCCTCGGCGACTTCCTGCGCCGCACCTCGCTCGACGAGCTACCACAGTTTATAAACGTGCTCAAAGGCGACATGTCGGTGGTGGGTCCGCGCCCCCACATGCTCAAACACACCGAAGACTACCGCCGCCTCATCAAGGCCTACATGGTGCGCCACCTGATACGCCCCGGCATCACCGGCTGGGCACAGGTGATGGGCTTCCGCGGGCAGACCGAGGAGCTCTGGCAGATGGAAGGACGTGTGGAGCACGACATCTGGTATATGGAACACTGGAGTTTCCTGCTCGACATCAAAATCATCTTCCGCACCATACTCAACGCCCTCAAGAACGACGAACAGGCGTTCTGACCATCGCACCGCACCCGCTTCATCACTCCGAACCCTGACATTTCCCCGACATCAAGCCCATGGCCGAACTCACGCTGCAACAACGCGCCACCGCCCTGCTGAGCCGTTTCTACGGCTATAACAAATTCCGTCCCCATCAGCTCGAAATCATCACGGCTGCCATGGAGGGACGCGACACTGTGGTGCTCATGCCCACCGGAGGCGGCAAAAGCATCTGCTATCAGCTGCCGGCCATGCTCTCGGAGGGCGTGGTCATTGTGGTGTCGCCCCTCATAGCCCTGATGCGCGACCAGGTGACCGCCCTGCGTGCCAACGGCATCCCCGCCGCCTCGGTCAACTCGATGCAGACCGAAGAGGAAAACCAGAGCATCATGCGCGAACTTTTCTCGGGACGCATCCGCCTGCTCTACATCTCGCCCGAACGTCTGCTGATGGAAATCGACCGCTGGTCGCGCGACATGAAAATCGCCCTCATCGCCGTCGACGAGGCTCATTGCATCTCGCAGTGGGGCCACGACTTCCGTCCGCACTACACCCAGCTCTCGCGCATCAAGCAGGTGTTTCCCTCCGTCCCGGTCATGGCCCTCACCGCCACAGCCGACCGCCTCACCCGCGAGGACATCGCCCGCCAGCTCTGTCTGGTCAACCCCGCCGTGTTCATCTCGTCGTTCGACCGCCCCAACATCTCCCTGCGCGTGGCCACCGACACCGGACGCCGCGACCGCCTGCGCCGCATCTCCCAACTCATCGACCGCTACCACCGCGACTCGGGCATCGTCTACTGCATCTCGCGCAAAGTGGCCGAGAACATGGACAAAGCCCTGCGCGAACTCGGCTACCGCTCGGCCGTCTACCACGCCGGGCTTTCGGCCGACGAGCGCAACGCGGCGCAGGAGAAATTCATCAACGGCGACGTGCAGGTGGTGTGTGCCACAGTGGCCTTCGGCATGGGCATCGACAAGAGCAACATCCGTTGGGTGGTCCACAACAACCTGCCCGGCAATCTCGAAAGCTACTATCAGGAGATAGGACGCGCGGGGCGCGACGGCGCTCCCGCCGAGGCGCTGCTGTTCTATTCGTATGCCGACGTGGCGACGCGCCAGAGTTTCGTCGACGACAGCGGTCAGCAAGCCCTCAACACCGAGAAGCTGGCCCGCATGAAAGAGTTTGCCGAGTCGCGACTCTGCCGCCGCCGCATCCTGCTCAGCTATTTCAACGAGACAGTAGACCACGATTGCGGCAACTGCGACATCTGCCTCAACCCGCCCGAACGTTTCGACGGCACCACCTTCGCCCTCATGGCCATGAGCGGCGCCATCCGCACCGGACAGACCATCGGCATCACCACGCTCGTCAACCTTCTGCGCGGCTCCGCCATGATGGAACTCCGGCAGCGTGGTTTCGACCGCCTGCCCACGTTTGGCGTCGGGCGCGACACCTCGTTTGCCGAATGGACCGCCTACATCTCGCAGATGATTCAGCTCGGCATCTTCGACATTGCCTACAACGAAAACAATCACCTCAAGGTGACGCCCTACGGAATGCGCATCCTCAAGGAGCGCACGGGCGTGACACTGGCGCGCTACGTGCCCCTCGACCGTCGCCCGACGCGCAGCCGCAAAGGCGCTGCACCTGCCGAGGAAGAACCGCTCAAGCCGGCCGAACGCCTGCTCGCCGACCTCAAGGAGGTGCGTCTGCGTCTGGCGCGCAAGGAGGGTGTGCCCCCCTACGTGGTGTTCACCGACAAGGCACTTCTCGAAATGGTGCGCCTCGAACCGACTTCGATGGAAGATTTCTCGCGCATCGAAGGCGTAGGCGAGCGCAAGACCGTCAAGTACTGGAAACCGTTTGTCACCGCCATACGCCGCCACAAAGGCATCACCGAAAAACTCGGTGCCGGACTCAGTTGCGACGAAACCCTCCTGCTGCTCAACGCCGGCTACGACGTGGCCGCCATCGCCGCCGCGAAAGAGATAAAAGACACAACGGTCTACAACCACCTCGTCCAACTGATACGCGACGACAAACTCACCGACTTCTCGACCATCATCACCCGCGAGCAATATGCCCGCGTGGCGCAGGTGGCGCGCGAACACCCCGACACCCTTTTCGAAATTCTCGCGCCCGAAATGCACTCGGGACTGGTGCGTGTGGCCCTCGCCATCACCGACTTCCTGCTGCGCCGCAAAGCCAACAAATAATTCAACCCCCTCAAACCTGATAAGACAATGACAACTCCCGACGATGACAAGATGAAATGGGAAACCCTCAAAAGCGAGTATCTCTTCCGCCGCCCGTGGCTCACGGTGCGCCGCGACGAAGTGCGCCTCCCCACAGGCGTGGTGCATCCCGAATACTATGTGCTCGAATACCCCAAATGGGTCAACGTCATCGCCATCACCAAGGAGGGCGAATTTGTCATGGTGAAACAATACCGTCACGGCCTCGGCATCGTGGCCACCGAACTGTGTGCCGGAGTGGTCGAGGAGGGTGAAGCCCCTATCGACGGCGCGCGCCGCGAACTGCTCGAAGAGACCGGCTACGCCGGAGGCACATGGGAGGAATGGATGGTGATTTCGGCCAATCCCGGCAGCCAGAACAACCTCTCGTATTCGTTCATAGCCCGCGGCGTAGAGAAGGTGGCCGGACAGCACCTCGATGCAACAGAAGACATCAAAGTGGAACTCCTCTCGGAGGAGGACGTCTACCGTCTGCTCGCCACCGATTCGCTCAAGCAGGCTCTCATGTGCGCACCTCTCTGGAAATACTTCGCTCTGAAAAACAGCAATGACAGCAATGACTGAAAAAGACAAAATGCTCGCGGGCGAGCTATACGACGCCAACTTCAATCCCGAATTGATTGAGGAGCGCCTTGCTTGCAAGGAACTCTGCTACGACTACAACCACCTGCGTCCGCGTCAGACCGCCGAGCGCGAGGCACTTCTGCGCCGTCTGTTCGGCGCGGTCAAGGGAGCCATCCTCATCGAGCCCCCTTTCTACTGCGATTACGGCTATAACATCAGCGTCGGCGACAATTTCTATGCCAATCACGGCATGGTCATCCTCGACGGCGCGAAAATCTCGTTTGGCGACAACGTCTTCATTGCCCCCGATTGCGGCTTCTACACCGCCGGTCATCCCCTCGACCCCGAGCGGCGCAACGCAGGGCTTGAGTATGCGCGCCCCATCACCGTGGGCAACAACGTGTGGTTTGGCGCGGGCGTCAGGGTGCTTCCCGGCGTCACCATCGGCGACAATTGTGTCATAGGTGCCGGCGCGGTGGTCAACCGCTCCATTCCGGCCGGACATCTCGCCGTCGGCAATCCTGCCCGCATCGTGCGCAAAATCTATCCCGCCGACTGAGCGGAGTGTCACCTCTCCTTCTCGTCGGGGCGCGTCACAGTGTAGGCCACGCGCTTGAAGGCTATGATGGGAAGCATCTGGCCTATGACCATGCAGAGAATCACGAAAACGCAGGTGAGGCAATTTGACTCGCTCAGATAGAAGAAGTGTTGAAATTCCTGCTCGGTGTGGGCCGTCAGCGCCAGCACGAAAGCCTGCACGGTGCGATAGGCATAGATGCCGGGAATCATGGGAAGCAGCGCCGGAAACGAGAAGGTTTCGGGCGGACACTTCACCCTCTTGGCTATGATGATGGCGAGCAGCCCTACGGCGAGCGCGCCCACCATGCTCGCGGGCACAATCCCGACGGGGGTGTAATTAACCAGGCAGTAGCGTGTGATGTGGCCGGCGGCAGCTATCACGCCACACCATTTCAGAGCTATGCGCGGAGGGTTGCTGATGGCGGCAAATCCGATAGCGGCGAGGGCGGCGAAGAGTCCGTCCTGCACGATGCCGAGTATGAGGTCGAGGATTTCCATCGTTCAGAAGATTTGAATGTTCATAATCAGGAACGCGGCGGTCAGGCCGAGTGCGATGCACGCCGTGAGAATGAGCGCGTTCATAAAGCGTGAGAACGCGCAGAGGTAATGCCCGGCCATCATGTCGCTGACCGAATTGATATACGGAATGCCCGGAATCAGAAACAGCACGCTCGTGCCGAGAGCCACGTCGGGGGTGTGCGCCGGGGCGATGTAGTAGGCCGAGGCGCCTATTATAGCAGCCACAAAAGCGCAGCAGATGAACATCACTTTGGGGTCGGCTTTCCGCCCCACCATGACATTCTTGAGCGAGTAGCCCGCGAGAGTGGCGAGCACCACGAAACAGGTGGCAATCCAGTCGCCCCCGAACAGACGGCAGAACGACGCGTTGGCCACTACCACCCCGGCCATGACTTTCCATTTGTTGAAAGGGGGTTCGGCAAGTATGCGCTCCATCACCGCGGGGGCGTGGCGCAGCTTGACTCGCCCCTCGGCCACTTTCCACGAAAGTTTGCTAAGCAGGGTGTTATAGTTGTAGTTGATGGCCATTTTCCTTACGGGAAGGGTCAGTTCGGCGCACTCCTTCTCGGCGGCGGGGCCTACTGTGACCCTGACGTGGGCGGGGAGGATGAGCATGTCTACCACGAGGTTTTCCGCCTTGGCCATGCGGCGCAGATTTTTTTCTATGCGCTGGCACGTGGCTCCGCAGCCGAGCATCACGGCGGCATACTCCGTGAAAAACCTGCACACTTCGGCAAGCGGTTCGTAGCCGTGGAGGGTGCATTTGCGTATGGCAGGCACCGAGGCGGGCGTAGGGTGTGAAACGTGAGAATGCATTGTCCGGATTCTTTTTTCGAAAAAGCCGGGGTCGTGACCGAAGTCGCAGACCACCGCGGGAATGTGAGAATTTCGTTTGTCATGGGGCTGACACCCCTTTCTGTTATAAGGCGATGCGCGCGGCGATTGTTCTGCAAAAGCTGATTTTTTTCACATTATTTATAATATATCACCCGCCGGTGCGTTCTATTCTTAGCGGTTGCACACCGCATCGTCTACACTCAAACAGACTTATGAAAGCCAAAGCACTAATATTCAGCCTACTGACCGTTGCGTCTTTAGCTTCTTGCTCTCAGAAGAGCACCCTGCCCTATTTTCAGGACATTTCGGCCGTCGAAGGGGGCAAACTCCCCGACCTCGCGTTTCCCGACCCCGTCATCATGCCCGACGATGAGCTCTCAATCGTCGTGACGTCGGCCAACCCTCTGGCCACCACCGAGTATAACGCTCCGTCGACCAACCCCAATATGCGCACCACGTTTGGTGTCAACTCCCCCATCAAGGAGCAGACCTACGTGGTCAGCAAGCAGGGCACGATAGATTTCCCCTCGCTCGGCACCATCGAGGTGAAGGGCATGACCCTCGACCAACTCAAGAACTATCTCACCGAAAAGATTTCGGCCGAAGTGGCCGACCCGCGCGTAGAAGTGCGTCTGGTCAACTTCGTGGTCAACGTGGGTGGCGAAGTGGCACACCCCGGACGCTTCGAGGTGACGCGCAACCGCCTCAGCATCATCGACGCGCTCCTCATGGCCGGCGACCTCAACGCCTACGGACGCCGCGACAACGTACTAATCGTGCGCGAGGGCGTCAACGGACGCGAGTTTGCCCACCTCAATCTCGAGTCGTCAGACATCCTCTCGTCGCCCTACTACTATCTCCAGCCCAACGACTACATCTACGTCGAACCCAACTCTGTGCGTCAGGCCAACGCCCGCTACGACCAGCAGAAGTCTTACAACCTTCAGGTGACGTCGACCATCGTCAGCGCCGCGTCGGTCATTGCGTCGCTCGTCATAGCCCTCACTATCAAATAATCAGCCATGGCTAAAAAAAAATCACAGGAATTCATTGATGTGCGCTCGCTCGTGGAGAGCTACATCAAGCATTGGTATCTTTTCGTCGTGGCCATCCTGGCGTTTGGTTTCCTCGGCTACGTCTACATCCAGCGCACTCCGCGCAACATGGCCGTGCGCGCCAACATCCTCATCTCGCAAGACAACGACAATCCCTTCGGCGGGAGCGGCGCATCGGGCGCGATGGGTGCCATGAGCAGTCTGTTCGGCTCGGATGCCTACGTCGAGGACGAGGTGTTCATCATTTCCTCCCACTCGCTCTACCGCGACGTGGCCAAGAACCTCAACCTCAACAAAATCCACTATGTGAAGGAAGGCTTTATGAAGACCCGCATGGCCTTTCCCGACTTCCCCGTCGACGTTGTTGCGCCCGGCGTGGCCGACACCCTCACGACGTCGCTCGTGTTCAAGGTCAAGGTAGATGCCAAGGGTTCGGCCGACGTCAAGGTGCTCTGCCGCGGCAAGAAGCTGGCCGAGGCCGAAGGCGTGACTCTTCCATATGTGTTTGACACTCCTTTCGGAGAGTATACCGTGGCTCCTACCGCGACTTTCCCGAAAGGCAAGGCGGTCAACACCGCCATCACATTCTCGGGCTACGAGAGTGCGGCCGAAATGCTCACCGATGACGTCGAGGCCGACATCGCCTCGAAGCGAAGCAACGTCATCATGCTCGAGTATGACACCCCCAACGCCGCCTACGGTTCGGCTGTGCTCAACGAAATCCTCGCGCTCTACAACGCCCGCGGCATTGCCGACAAAAATCTCCAGAGCGAAAAGACGGCGCAGTTTCTCGACGACCGCCTGCGCATCCTCGCCTCCGACCTCAACACCGCCGAGACCGACATCCAGAACTACAAGCAGAGCCACGGCATCGTAGACATCGAAGCCGAGGCCACCTATCAGGCCACCAAGAAGGGTGGTCTCGAGCAGGCGCTCCTCGAAGAGGAAACCGCCTACGAGGTGATTCGCCTCACCCATGATTTCCTAGTCGACTCGGTCAAGGCTTTCCAGATGGTGCCCGTCGTGGTGGAAAACAAATCGATTGCCGACGGCATCGCAGCCTACAACGACCTCGTGCTGCGCCGTCAGGAACTCCTGTCGACGGCTAAGCCCGACAACTTCATGGTGAAGCAGCTCGACTCGCAGATTTCCATCTCGCGCGCCAACATCCTCTCGGCTGTCAACAACGCCATGCGTCAGGCTGCCGCCCGTGTGGCCGACGTCAGAGGCAAAATCGCGCAGACCGACTCGCGCCTCAATCAGATTCCCTCGCAGGAACGCGAGTACATCGACATGAAGCGCCAGCAGGTGCTCAAGCAGGAGCTCTACCTCTTCCTGCTCCAGCGCCAGGAAGAAAACGCGATTCTTCTGGCCAATTCCATCGCCAAGGGCAAGGTAATCGACGAAGCCTTCACGCTCAGCACCCCGCTCGGCATGTCGCCCATGATGGTGATGATAATTTTCCTCTTCTTCGGTTTTATCGCCACCCCCATCTACCTCTACCTGCGCAAACTCATCCGCGACCGCGTCGAGACCCGCAAGGAGGCCGAGCAGCATCTCTCGGCTCCCATCCTCGGCGAAATGTGTGTCGACCGTTCGGGTCGCAACCTCGTCGTGGCCGAGCATGACACGTCGTCGGCCACGGAGCTCTTCCGCCTGATGCGCAGTAACCTGCTCTTCCTTCTCTCCGACCCCTCGGACAAGGTGGTGCTTCTCACCTCCACCAAGTCGGGCGAAGGCAAGTCGTTCATCTCGTGTAATCTTGCCGCCTCGCTCTCGCTGCTCGAAAACAAGCGCGTGCTTCTCGTCGGCATGGACATCCGCAATCCGCAGGTGGGCAACTACCTGGGCATAGATTCGCCGCTCGGCGTGACCAACTACCTGTCGTCGGCGCAGGTGTCGCTCGACAGCATCATCGTCAAGATGCCCGGCTACAAAACGCTCGACGTCATGCTCGCCGGCCCGATTCCGCCCAACCCCGCCGAACTCCTCACCTCGAAGAAGCTCGACGAGATGTTTGCCATCCTGCGCGAACGCTACGACTACATCATCGTCGACTCGGCTCCCGTCGGAATGGTCAGCGATACGTTTGCCATCAGCCGCATCTCTGACGCCACGATTTTCGTGACCCGCATCAATCACACCACCCTCACCGACCTGCGCTTCGTCGAAGAAATCTACGACGAAAAGCGTCTCAAGAAGATGTCGGTGGTCATCAACGGCACTCACACTTCCAAGGGCTACGGCTACGGCTACAACGCCCGTCAGGCCAACGCCAAGAAGCGCTGAAGCTAAACCACACGCCGGCGTGCGTCTCCCTCCCGGGGCTGACGCGCTCCGGCGTATTTCTCATTTTTCCCCACCCGGATTTTCCGCCTGCTATGTTAGATCGTTACAAGGTATTCTGTGTCATATTCTACGGGCCGCTCTGGATACTGCTGCTGCGAGGATTTATCTTCGAGGAGTTTCTGCCGTTTCTCTCGGTGCTCAACTCTCCGATAGTGCTCCTCACCGACATCGTTTTCCTCATTCTGGGCCTCTGGGCGCTCCGCTCGCTCAGAGACATCCTCGTGTTTGGCTCGTTCATGATTATCGCCTTTGTCTCGGCCTATCTCAACTCGCAGCCGACGGGTGAATTTCTCAACGGCTTCCGCGAGTTCATCGGCCTGCTCTTCGCGCTCCCCATCATCAGGCGCGTGCTGCGCTCGCATTACGCCGAGCGTTTCGTCGAGGGCACCGACAGGCAGCTGCGCATTTTCCTCTACATTCAGGCCGTCTGTCTCATCTGGCAATTCCTACGCTACGGCCCGGGCGACCACGGCGGCGGCTCGATGGGCTTCGGTGCGTCGGGCATCACGTCGTCGTTCATCTACATCCTCTGCTTCTATTTCATCAACAAGAAGTGGGACGACTCACTCGGATACTTCCAAAACCTCATGGCCAACAAGGAATACCTGTTGCTGCTGCTCCCGACGTTCACCAACGAGACCAAAGCGTCGTTTGTGTTCTTCCTCTTCTTCTTCGTGCTGCTCATGCACATCGACCGCAAGTTTGTCATCCGCCTCATCCTCGCCTCTCCCCTCTTCCTGGCCGGAGTGGCCGGCGTGATTGCCCTCTACGTCTTCCTGACGCCCGGCGGACAGGCCATCTACAAAGACAACGAGTTTCTCATAGAGTACATCGTCGGTCAAGACCTTGACGAACTCGTCACCGTGGCCATCGCCGTGCAGGAAGAACAGGTCGAGACCGACAATCTCTGGTCGATGGACATTCCCCGCGTGGGTAAGCTGCTCCTCGTGCCCGACGCACTCCACACCACCAAGGGGGGCATGGCCTGGGGCGCCGGCATCGGTCAGTTCAAAGGCGGACAGATGGTGGCCAAGACTCCCTTCGCCCGAAAGTTCAACTACATGCTTCAGGGCACTGTGCCGTTGCTGTTCTTCATGGTAATCCAGCTCGGCATCATCGGCACGGTGTGGATGATTCTCAATTTCGCCACTACCTATTATTACAGGCGCTCTACGTTCGGGCGTCTCCGCAACATCTCCTGGTTTCTGTGGATGGTCACCCTGCTGGTGTTTTTCTATAACGACCAGTTCCGTCTGTCGCAGGTGTGTTTCATGTTTTTCTACGTAGCGGCCGTAGGTCTTCAGCCGGCGATGGCACGCACGGAGAACGAAAAAGACGAGACGACTTCTCTCCCGCCGACCACCGCAGAGGCATAGCGTTTGCCCTGCTTCGGGCCTGAAAGCACCCCGTTTTGCCGCCCGGAGCGAGAAAAATCAGGAATTTCCGACGATTTAACACCTTTTAACGCTTAAAATTTTGCGCGGTCGGAAAAAGTGCGTAACTTTGCACCATCGAAAACAAACCGCGGGATGGAGCAGTGGTAGCTCGTTGGGCTCATAACCCAAAGGTCGCAGGTTCGAGTCCTGCTCCCGCTACTAATCAAGTCATTGTCAAGCGATTGACAATGACTTTTTTCTTTATGTGCGTTAAACCTTTTTCTCCCTGCCGAGTCTTACTAAAGGAGCCGCACGAAAGCGCTCCCCTCACATCAGCTAACCCCAACACAGTTTCACAATAAAGATGCAACGCTTCACACGTCTTCTCCCCCTATTCTTGGTTGCGTGCTTTGCAGCGGCGGCTCATGCGGCCGACATCACCGGCATCATCAAGGATGCCGCGACGCAGGAACCTCTCGTCGAAGCCGCCGTAAAACTCCTCGCAGTCAAAGACAGTGCCTTTGTCAAAGGCGTCACTACCGACCTCGACGGTAAATTCAAGATTGAGTCCGTCAACCCAGGCAAGTACATCCTTCAGGCCTCCTACATCGGCTATGCCGACGCCGAGCGCCCCGTCACGATGGCCTCGTCAAACCTCCGCCTCGGCATCATCACGCTGCGCGAATCTTCCGAGATGCTCGGCGAGGTGCAGGTGGTGGGCGTGCAGACTCCCATCAAGGTGATGGAAGACACGGTGGAATACAGCGCGTCGGCCTATCACACTCAGCCCAACGCCGTGGTGGAAGACCTTCTGAAGCGCCTCCCCGGTGTCGAGGTTGGCTCCGACGGCTCAATCACCGCCAACGGAAAGACCATCACCAAAATCCTCGTCGACGGCAAGGAGTTCTTCGCCGACGACCCCAAAGTGGCCTCCAAGAACCTCCCCGCTTCGATGATTGAGAAGCTCCAGGTGGTCGACCGCAAGAGCGACGAAGCTCGCCTCACCGGCGTAGACGACGGCGAAGACGAGACCGTCATCAACCTCTCGGTCAAGAAAGGCATGAACCAGGGATGGTTTGGCACCGCCGAGGGCGGCTATGGCACAGACGACCGCTACATGGGTTCGTTTAACGTCAACCGCTTCTGGAACGGCAATCAGCTCACATTCCTCGGCAACCTCAACAACATCAACCAGCTCGGTTTCACCGACTCAAACGGCTCGCGCTTCCGCAGATTCGGCGGCGACAACGGCATCACCACCTCGCGCGCCTTCGGTCTCAACTTCAACATTGGCAATGAAGAGATTTTCCGCGTCGGCGGTAACCTGCTCTTCTCCAACACCGACAACATCTCGTCAACCCGTCAGAACCGTCAGGAACTCTTCGAAGACTATTCGTCGTATACCAATTCGCAGAAGTATTCGCGCAACCGCGGCAACAACGTGCGCGGCGATTTCCGACTGCTCTGGAAACCCAACGACTACAACACCCTCGAGTTCCGCCCCTCGTTCAGCTACAACCACAACAATTCCTACAACTCGGAATTGTCGCAGTTCAGCAACCCCTTCTACAACACCGGCTATAACGCCGACAACACCGACGCCTCGCGCGGCGACTCATGGGAAGCTGCCGGACGACTCATCTACTCCCACCGCTTCGCCTCGAAGAAAGGACGCGCCTTCTCGCTGAGCGCCGAATACAACATGACTAACGTTCACGAAAACATCACCTCGCGCTCCTACACCATCTACGACATGATTGACGACATGCCTTCGGAAGATGACATCATGCTCGACCAGTATTCCACCAACCACACGTGGAGCAACCGCGTCCGTGCCCGCGCCACCTGGACCGAACCTATCGGAAATCCCGACCGCGGCAACGCCCTCGTGTTCGCCTACAACATGAACTACCGCTGGAACAACGCCGACAAGCTCACCTACAATCTCCCCGAAGAGTATGCGGGCATCCTGCCCCCTCCCGGTGTCGACCCCGACCCTGACTACTCGAACTCCTTCCGCAACGAATCGTTCAACCAGAACATTCAGTTCGGCTATCAGAAGACCGGCAAGGAGCTCAACTTCGAGGCAGGTCTGCAGCTCGTGCCGCAGATGTCGAAATCCATCAACCTCATCAATTCCGACAAGACCATCCCCACACGCTGGGTCTGGAACTTCGCTCCCTACCTGCGCGCCCGCTACAAATTCTCTAAGCAGCGCTCGCTCCAGGCTTTCTACCGCGGTCGCTCGGGACAGCCCTCGATGACGCAGTTACAGCCCGTGGCCGACATCTCCGACCCCATGAACATCAAGCAGGGTAATCCCAACCTCGACCCCTCGTTCACCCACAACGTTCAGTTCCGCTTCCAGGACTACTCGCCCGAAAGCCAGCGTTCAATCATGTTGATGCTCAACGCCCAGTACACACAGAACGCCATCGTGTCGCTCACCACCGTCGACCCCGCTACCGCCGTGCGCACCACCACCTACACCAACGTCAACGGTGTCTGGAACGCGCGTCTGATGAACATGATTTCCATGCCCTTCCGCAACAAACTCTGGTCGGTGTCAAACCACATCTTCGGCAACGTGGCGCGCAACGTCGGCTTCAACAATGGAGTGAGAAATAATTCGTTCACGCTTAACATCTTCGAAAGCCCCGGCATCACATTCCGCCCCGACCACTTCGAGCTCGAACTCCGTCCGCAGTACAACCTCCAGCTCACCACCAACTCGCTCCCCCAACAGCCCAACCGCACCATCCATCGCTACGGCGGTCGCTTCGACGGTTCCTACTACACCTCGTGGGGTCTCACCTTCCAGACCGACCTCAACTACACCGCCTCAACAGGTATGTCGGCCGGCTACGACTCGAAGACGCTCATGTGGAACGCCTCGCTCTCGCAGCAGTTCCTCCGCAGCAAGGCGCTCACCCTCGCCGTAAAGGTCTACGACCTCCTCAATCAGACCAAGAACATCCAGCGTCAGGTCACCGCCAACTACATCGACGATATCGAATACAACTCGCTCACCCGCTACTTCATGGTGACCCTCACCTACAAGTTTAACACCTTCGGCAAGGGCAACACCCCCTCCGGCGCCGACACAGGCTTCGGAGGCCCCGGCGGTCCCGGCGGACGTCCCGGCGGCCCCGGCCCCCGCTAATCCGGCTCGCACATCACGATAAACAAAAATCCGGCTTCAACTCCCCGCGGTTGAAGCCGGATTTTCTTATGTGCTGCGGCGGCGCTACGGTCATTCCGCCGGAGCGCGGTAGGTCAATTCGATGGCCCCATCAAACCCCGACGTGACGAAGATCGTCACATTGTCGCTTACGGGCGAGCCGGTGGGAAATCCGATATTCTCGTAGCCGAGGCAAACCAGGCTGATTTCATTTTCGACGCCCACCGCACAAGGCAGCGAGACGGAAGTGGAGCCGTTCTGCGGAATGATGACATCCGTGAAGTCCCACACGCCCCCGCTGTAACCCCACGACATGCCCGCGTCTGCTACGAACTCCCCGGCGTCATAGACGGGAAAAGTGTTTTTCACAGCATACCGCCCCTCCCTGACCGCGGCGCCGTCGTTTGACACCGTGACCTCGACAAGCTTCTTGAAGGGAACTCTGAAATCTATGTCATACGAACAGCCCTGCAACTTGTTCAGACGCTCCACCGAAAATGAGAAATCCATCTTCTCGGAAATCATGTATTTCGCAGGTGAGAGCTTTGAGAAATCGGCCGAAAAAGTATAGTTTCGGCTCACACCCGAGCCGGGATCTTCATCGGCCTCGAAGAAAATCCGGTAATAGCCCGTTTTGTCCGTCTTGCTCTTGGCCTTGTGGGTGACATGTGAGGAGAGATAGCCATTCACCACGTAATCAAAGGCCACGGGAATGCCGACCAACGGCGTCCCGTCGGTGGTCTTGATATACCCCGACAGGATAGTGCTGCTCGCCGTAGGCTCAGGTATGAGGTCGTCGCTTTCCTTATCACACCCCGCAGTAATCCCACCCAAAACGACAATCACAGGAACAAGCGGCTTAAAAGCTTTCATAATCAAAAATTGAAATTAAATAAGTCTTGCAAATTTAGCAAAAATCTCCGAGATTGAAACTTTCCTTCGTATATTTTCTGTAACTTCGCACTGCGAAAAAAACATCTCCGGACAAACAGGGGCACGACAGCCGACCCGACGCCGCCACGCATCCCGGTAGGGACGCGATTCTTCGCGTCCGCAGCGTCACATGCTCAGCCCCCTGTTGTGACAATTTCCATCTAATCTGTCTATCAAACAATTGCGTACTCAGGTAGGAACGCGCCATGGCGAATTACAACCAATCGTCCTCGCATACCCAAGATATAGATTAAATACCACCTGGTCATCAATCGTTTACGCCTCTATGTACGGACGCGCCTTCGGCACGTAGCCCTGACCGGGCGACAACAAATCGCAACCAGAAATATCACCTAACATGCTGTGCATGAGAAACGTGCCAAAGGCACGTCCGTACATGGTCGCGTATTTTTCGCCCGTTTTCATCTCCCGACGTATTGAATGGCACATCCGCGTGGGCCCACGAGGGCGAATCTCCTCGCGCGCCTGCCAATTCCACCGCGGACGCGAAAAATCGCGTCCCTACAATCAAACGGTTAGCCCGCATCGCAACACATCCCCTCCGGGGATGCGACGCGAGATAATTATCTGATTTACAGGTAGGGACGCGCCATGGCGCGTCCGCGTAGACCCCGACGTCGAATTTACTCCCCGACGCGATGCCAATTTCCCATTTAACATTTTCTCATGAAACTTTCCGCCGATTTTTGCGTTTTTGTGTGCCGCGGTGCCAATTCGCCGCGGACGCGCCATGGCGCGTCCCTACCTGATAATCAAGCGATTACAGCGCAATACATCCCCTCTGAGGATGTGGTCAATCCTCTATTTGAACCGCATTGCGCCATGGCGTATCCCTACCTATCAATCTGTTAGCCTCCGCTCGCGAGGCATCCCCCACTTTGCGGGGGGGTAAATAAAAAAATCGCAACTGATTTTAGTTTAATCAGTTGCGATTTTGAGTTGCCTTGGAAGGATTCGAACCCTCACAGGCGGAACCAGAATCCGACGTGCTACCATTACACCACAAGGCAAGGTGTCGTTGTCAGTTTGATTAAGCTTTTTAGCGGCTCTCTCGTTTTGACGCTGCAAAGTTAGGCACATTTTCCGGACTGACCAAATCTCCAGGCGACTTTTTTATTAAATTGCGAAAAATTTGCTAATTTTTGGTCGAAAGGTGTGAAATGGGGCGCTCCGAGGGCTTCTCTTCGGGATATTTTTTGTAATTTTGTAGAGCGGGCGCCCCCACAGCGTCGGCATCATAGATAATCAGAATTTTCAAAACAACTTCGACATATGGCCAAGAAAATTGTAGAAACGCCCCTGATGAAACAATACCTCGAGATGAAGCGCAAACATCCCGATGCAGTGCTGCTCTTCAGGGTGGGCGATTTTTATGAGACCTTCAGCGAGGATGCCATCACCACTTCCGAAATCCTGGGCATCACGCTGACACGGCGTGCCAACGGCTCGGCGCAGTCGGTGGAGCTCGCCGGCTTCCCCCACCACGCGCTCGACACCTACCTGCCGAAGCTCGTGCGCGCGGGCAAGCGCGTGGCCATCTGCGAGCAACTCGAAGACCCCAAGACCACCAAGAAGCTCGTCAAGCGCGGCATCACCGAACTCGTCACCCCCGGCGTGGCCATGGCCGACAATGTGCTCAATCATAAGGAAAACAATTTCCTCTGCGCCATATACTTCGGCAAGGTGGTGCATGGTGTGGCGTTTCTCGACATCTCGACGGGCGAATTTCTCACCGCCGAAGGCTCGATGGACTACATCACCAAGCTCATGGCCAACTTCGCGCCCAAGGAGGTGCTCGTAGAGCGCGGCCGCAAGAAGGATGTAGAGGAACTGTTTTCCGAGAAATACTATACGTTTGAACTCGACGACTGGGTGTTTACCGAGCAGTCGGGGCGTGAGCGGCTTCTCAAACAATTCGAGACCTCCTCACTCAAAGGCTTCGGCGTCGAAGGGCTCAATGCCGCCATCGTGGCCGCCGGCGCCGTGCTCCATTACCTCGACATCACCCAGCACTGCCACACATCGCACATCACGCGCCTCTCGCGCATCGAAGAGGAGAAGGCCGTGCGCCTCGACAGCTTCACCATACGCAACCTCGAACTGACCACCCCCATGAACCCCGACGGAAAGAGTCTGCTCGGGGTGTTAGACCGCACCGTCTCGCCCATGGGCGCGCGTCTGCTCCACCGCCGTCTGCTCTTCCCCCTCAAGGATGTCAGGGAAATCAATCGCCGTCTCGACATCGTGGAACATCTCTTCAAAAGCCCCGACCGCCGCGATGCGCTGCGCGAGCTTCTCGAGCAGGTGGGCGACCTCGAACGCCTCATCGGCAAAGTGGCCGCCCGGCGTGTGACACCACGCGAGGTGGTGCAGGTGAAAAACGCTCTCCGTCTCATCGCGCCCATGAGCAGCCTCTGTCTCGAGGCGGGCGAGGAGGCGCTCGTGGCCATTGGCGAACAACTCAATCCGTGTGCCACCATCGCCGACGAAATCGAACGCACCCTGCGCGCCGATGCCCCGACCCAGGTGGGAAAAGGCATGGTGATTAACGAAGGGGTCGACCCCGAGCTCGACGAACTGCGCCTCATCTCGCGCTCCGGCAAAGACTTCCTCGCCTCGCTGCAGAAGCGCGAAGTGGAGCGCACCGGCATCAACTCGCTCAAGGTGGGCTACAACAATGTGTTCGGCTACTACATCGAAGTGACCAACACCCACCGCGACAAAGTGCCCGCCGACTGGATAAGAAAGCAGACCCTCGTCAACGCCGAGCGCTACATCACGGCCGAACTCAAGAGCTACGAAGAGAAAATCCTCGGCGCCGAAGAGAGAATCCTTGTCATGGAAAACGCCATCTTCGCCGCCCTGGTCAACAAACTCAGCGGCTACATCCCCGCCATTCTCGTAGACGCCCGCATGGTGGCCGAACTCGACGTCTACGTCTCGCTGACGCGCGTCGCCCTCGAAAACCGCTACAACCGACCCGTCGTTGACGACTCGCTGCGCATCACCCTGACCGAAGCACGCCATCCGGTGATAGAGCGTCAGCTCCCCCCGGGCGAGCCTTACATCTCAAACACCGTCACGCTCGACAATGCCGAGACGCAGGTGATGATGATTACCGGCCCCAACATGTCGGGTAAGTCGGCCCTGCTCCGTCAGGTGGCGCTCAACGTGCTTATGGCTCAGATTGGCTCTTTTGTCGCCGCCGAATCGGCCCAAATCGGCGTGGTCGACAAGATTTTCACCCGCGTCGGTGCCAGCGATAACATCTCGCTCGGCGAGTCGACTTTCATGGTCGAGATGAACGAAGCGGCTTCAATCCTCAACAACATTTCCGAACGCTCGCTCATACTCTTCGACGAACTCGGGCGCGGCACATCCACCTACGACGGCATCTCGATAGCCTGGGCCATCGTGGAATACCTCCACGAACACGGCAAAGCCCACCCCAAGACACTCTTCGCCACCCACTACCACGAACTCAACGAAATGGAGGCCGTCTACCCCCGCGTGGTCAACTTCAACGTCTCCGTCCGCGAAATCGACGGCAAAGTGGTGTTCATGCGCAAACTCGCCCGCGGCGGCAGCGAACACAGCTTCGGCATCCATGTGGCCAAACTCGCCGGTATGCCCAAAGAAATCGTCAAACGCGCCGACGAGGTGCTCCACCGTCTTGAGAAAGCCAACCGCAGCGCCGACGAGCAGACAGCCTCCGCCCTCGGCAACATCGAGAAAGTCGACGGAATGCAGCTCTCATTCTTCCAGCTCGACGACCCGGTGCTCACTCAGCTGCGCGACGAAATCCTCGACCTCGACATCAACAACCTCACCCCCATGGCAGCCCTCAACAAGCTCCACGACATCCGCACCATCCTCACCGGAAAATGACGCTCCCCCGGGGGGGTATGGTTTTAATGACTGAAAATGTGGCACATGTGCCACAAATCACAAAACAGCCTATGAATCAGCTCAATCATACATTCGATATATGGGGATGTTTTACTTTTATGTCCAATTTATCCCTCACTGAGTGACAAATTGAGCCGGAGGCATGTGAGACCGCAGCAGTAGACTCAGTCGATAAGATATTTTGTTGAATAATTTTTCATCACATATTTCGTTTTATTTTTAGAATTGCTTCATTATGATAACAGGACAGATAAAAAATCAGATTGACCAGATTTGGGAAACATTCTGGACGGGAGGTATTACCAATTCCATCACGCTTCTTGAACAGATGACCTACCTTCTATTTATGAAGATGCTCGATGATGCGCAGATTCGTCAGGAGAGCAAGGCCGCGGCGTTAGGCATGGAAGTGAACGACCCGTTGTTTCCAGATTACGGCTTCTGGCATAATCCCGAGACCGACCAGGACGTGCTGATGGCTGATTTGCGATGGAGCAATTTCCGTCATTTCGAACCCGAGAAGATGTTTCGCGTGGTGAGCCGCGACGTGTTTTCTTACATCAAGCACCTCAACCGAGGCAAGCAGTCGGCCTACTCACGCTTCATGAAGGATGCTGTCTTTATGATTCAGAATCCGAGAACCCTCGTCAAAGTGGTCGACGGCATCAGCGCACTCGACATGAACAATCGCGACGCGATGGGCGACGTCTACGAATACGTGCTCGGCAAGATGGCAGCGAGCGGCACCAACGGCCAATTCCGCACCCCGCGCCACATAATCCGCATGATGGTGGAACTGATGCGCCCCGGGCTCGACGACACTATCTGCGACCCTGCCATGGGCAGCGCCGGCTTCATCGTGGAGAGCGCGAAGTATGTGCAGGAACACTATAGGAAAGAACTCGCCAAGAAGTCTGTCAAGGAGCATTTCCGCAACTCGATGTTGCACGGTTTCGACACCGACGCCACTATGCTGCGCATCGGGGCGATGAACCTCATGCTCCACGATGTAGACAATCCACAGGTGGCATGGCAGGATTCTCTCTCGGCCGACAATAAAGACACCGAGCGCTACTCGCTCATCCTCGCCAACCCGCCGTTTGCCGGAAGTCTCGACAACGATGCGGTGGCAAAGAGCTTGTTGGCCATAGCCAAAACCAAGAAGACCGAATTGCTGTTTCTCGCCCTCTTCATCCGCTCGCTGCGCGTGGGCGGTCGCTGCGCGTCGATTGTGCCCGATGGCGTGTTGACAGGTTCTTCGAAAGCCCACAAAGACCTGCGCAAGGAGTTGGTAGAAAATCAATGTCTCGAGGCTGTCATCTCTATGCCTTCAGGGGTGTTTCAACCCTACTCGGGCGTGTCGACTGCAATCCTCATTTTCACCAAGACCAACGCCGGCGGTACGGACAAGGTGTGGTTTTACGACATGAAGGCCGACGGGTTTTCACTCGACCAGAAGCGCAACGAAGTGTCGGAAAACGATATTCCTGATGTAATAGCCCGCTTTCACGACCGCAAAGAGGGAGAACTCGACCGCAAGCGCACCGACCGCTCTTTCCTTGTGCCTCAAAGTGAGATAATCGAAAACGGCTACGACCTTGCTTTCAACACCTACAAGGAGACCGTCCGTGAAAAGGTGGAGTTTGAGCCTACGGACTCAATCCTGAACCGTCTGCACACCACCGAAGAAACCTTCCTCCGTGGCATGGTCGAACTCAAAAAAATGCTCGCACAATGAACCACGGCTGGGAAAAGAAACGATGGAAACAAGTTCTTACAATTATTAATGGTAAGAATCAAAAAGATGTTGAAGCGTCTGACGGTGTTTATCCAATTTACGGAAGTGGGGGCGTAATAGGTACTGCAAACCAATATTTATGTCCGGAAAATTGCACAATAATCGGCAGAAAAGGAAGTATTAACAAACCTATGTTTGTAAAATCAAAATTTTGGAATGTAGATACTGCCTTTGGTATTGTCCCAAATCAAGATTTATTAGTTCCGAAGTTTCTATATTATTTTTGTGTCAAATACGATTTCTTGCGACATAATAAAGCAACCACACTGCCAAGCCTTGTTAAAAGTGATCTTTTGGAGATTCTGATGCCTGTTCCTTCGATTGCTATTCAGAATCAAATCGTATCGGAGCTTGACAAGTTGAATGAGATGATTGAGCTAAAGCGAAATCAGCTTAAAGATCTTGACGCTCTCGCCCAATCGCTATTCTACGAAACTTTCGGCGACCCTATCGAAAATCCCAATAATTTTCAATTGCGGGGTTTGGCTGAAGTATGTGACGTTATATCAACTGGTATAACGTATAAGCCCGAGATGGTGTCTGAACATGGAACAGTTGTACTTCGGTCAAGTAATATTCAAGAAAGTAAATTTGTTCTTGATGATGTTGTCCGTATTCAAATGACACTAAAGGAATCACAATATGTTCAGAAAAATGATATACTCATGTGTAGCCGAAACGGCAGCGCACGCCTTGTTGGGAAAGTCTGTATAATTCCTGAACTTGTTGAGAAAATGTCATGGGGTGCATTTATGACGATTATCCGCTCTACATGTTACCATTATCTTTTTCAATATTTTCGTCTGCCGGCATTTAGAGAACAACTAACAAAAACAAAAACATCCACGGTAAATCAAATTACCATAGGGATGTTAAAAGATATTAGGTTGCCCATTCCTCCTGTTACTCTTCAAAACGAATTTGCGGCGAAGGTAGAAGCGATTGAGGAGCAGAAGCGGTTGATTGAAACGTCGATTACAGACTTGGAGACACTGCTTGCAAGCCGCATGGACTACTGGTTTAATGATTGACGAATTTGGCAAGCACTGTAAACCAAATTCGAACTAAACAAAAAACAACGAGCAACGAAGATGACACAGAACGAAATAGACCGTCAAAGCCTTGAAAAGGCAAAATCGCTGTTCTCTACGGGCAGGATTGACCACATAGAGACAGGCACGACAAAGGGATTGCAGGACATCCACTTCAATCTCTTCGGGGGCCTGTATCCATTTGCCGGCCAAATACGCACCCTCAATATTTCGAAGGGCGGTTTTCGCTTCGCAAATTCCCTTTATCTCGTGCCCGCGCTTCAGGCCATTGAAAAAATGCCAGAAGACACTTATGAACAAATCATTGCCAAATACGTGGAAATGAACATTGCACATCCGTTTATGGAAGGAAATGGCAGAGCCACGCGCATATGGCTCGACATGATGCTCAAGCGGTCGATAGGCAAGGTGGTAGACTGGCGCAAAATCAGTCGACAGGATTACATGATGGCAATGGAACGAAGCCCCGTCAACGACCTCGAGCTCCGGGTGTTGTTACGAGATGCCCTCAGCGAAGAAACCGACGACCGCGATGTGATATTCCATGGCATCGAGCAATCTTACTATTACGAAGGATATGAACCGGAGAATTTTGGGAAATAAGTATGTGTTAGAAATTATTTAAGTTTTTCTGACCTATGATGAATTTTGACTACCTTAGAGAAATACCTGAGCTTTCGACGCTCTATCGTTACTGCGATGCCGCCGAGAGAAACCAGTATGCCGACCCTGACGTGTCGGCCTTGAATGCCCGACGCGCCCTCGAATGGACGGCACGCGCCATACTCACGATGAAAAATGCGGAGATTTCGGAACGGAGCTCGCTTTTTGACATGGTGACCGCGCCGGAGTTTACGGAATTTATCAATGACGACCGCCTGATGATGGCGGCCCACTACATCCGCAAGGTAGGAAATGCAGCCGCGCATTCCGGAGCAGTGAAACGGAAAGAGGCGTTTTTCGCACTGCTGAACATCTACAACCTTGTAGGAGCGGTTTTGCTGAAATTGCGGGTGATAGACAATCTCGCGCCATTCGAGCAAGACTTGCTCCCCAAGGCACCGTCATTGTCCATACCCACGCAAGAGGTGGAGCCTGCGCAGCCGCAAGAATTTGCAGCGCAAGTAGAGCCTGAGGCCGTAGTCGAAGCATCGGCCGTCGAGCCGGCCGTCTCGTGGGCAAACATCACCGAGGCAGAGACCCGCAAAATGTTTATCGACCTGATGCTGCGAGAAGCCGGATGGGAGGTGCTCGACGAGGAGGGCGATGTGCAACCGAGCAAAGCCTGCATCGAAGTCGAGGTGGAGGGGATGCCCAACAGCGGGGGCACGGGCTATGCCGACTACGTGTTGTTTGGCCCCGACAGGCGACCGTTGGCCGTCGTCGAGGCGAAACGCACGAGTGTCGACCCGACCGCAGGAGAGCATCAGGCCGAACTCTATGCCGACTGCCTGGAAAGGAAATACGGAGTGCGTCCGGTGATTTACTTCACCAACGGCTTCAGACACTATGTGGTAGACCGCCTCGGATTTCCAAAACGTGAGATTTCGGCCTTCCACTCGAAAGAAGACCTGCAAGTGCTTCACCACCGACAGGGACGCGCCGACATCACCGACATGGCCGTCAAGCAGGAAATCTCGGGACGCTACTATCAGATAGCCGGTATTCATGCCCTCTGCGACCATTTCAACAGGAAACACCGGAGAGGACTTCTCGTGATGGCCACAGGCACGGGAAAGACACGCACGGCCATTTCGCTCGTCGAGCTGCTGATGCGGTCAGGCTGGGTGAAGAACACGCTTTTCCTTGCCGACCGCACATCGCTCGTGAAGCAAGCCCGCAGGGAATTTGCCAAGCATCTGCCCAGCGTGGAGTGCAGCGACCTGACCGCCGCCGAGCACAACAAAAACGCCCGCATACTTTTCTCGACATACCAGACGATGATTAACTACGTGGATGCCGACGTGAAGCCGTTTTCGGCGGGACGTTTCGACCTCGTCATAGTAGATGAGGCACATCGCTCGATATTCGACAAGTTCAAGGCAATCTTCCGTTACTTCGATGCGATGCTCGTGGGACTCACGGCCACGCCGCGCGACCAGGTGAACCGCTCGACCTACGACATCTTCGAGCTTGAGCAGGGAGCGCCCAACTATGCCTACGAATATCAGACGGCCGTAGACGACGGATACCTTACGCCCTACCGCGGACTGCGATATGAATCGGAGGTATTGAAAAACGGCATAAAGTATAGCCAGCTTTCGGCCGATGAGCGGGAGCAGATGGAACAGATTTGGGAATGGGAGGCGATGCAGGACACAGTTGACCCCGACCGAATCCCTGAACCGCGAGACATAGGCAACTCCGAGATTTTCAAATATGTCTACAACACCGACACAATCGACCATATGCTCAATGAGCTTATGACGAAGGGACTGCGTGTGGAGAGCGGCGAAAAGATAGGCAAGACCATCATTTTCGCCATGAACCGCGAGCATGCCGAGAAGATTGTGACGCGCTTCAACAAGCTGTTTCCTCATCTCGGGCCCGATTACTGCAAACAGATCGACTACTCCGTCAGGTATGCGCAAGACCTGATTGAGAAATTCGAGGTGCGCGGGGGTATGCCGCAGGTGGTGGTGTCGGTGGATATGCTCGACACCGGCATCGACGTGCCCGACGTGCTCAACCTCGTATTCTTCAAGCGAGTGCGTTCGCGCATCAAATTCTGGCAGATGATTGGGCGTGGCACCCGACTTTCGGAAGACATCTTCGGGGCAGGAAAGCATAAGGAGGAGTTCTACATTTTCGACTGGTGTGGCAACTTTGATTTCTTCGGGGAAAATCCGAAGGGGATTGAGGCGGTGCGCACGCAGTCGCTCACCGAACGGCTCTTCGGACTGCGCGCCGACATAGCGCTGCTGCTCCAGGCCGCGCAGTATCAGGAGGAAGGCCGTTGGGAAAAGGATTGGCACGACGAGCTGAAAGAGATGCTGCGCAGTCAGGTGATGCAACTCAACGATAATCACATCTCCGTGAGAGAGCATTGGGAGAGTGTGGCACATTACCGCAACAAGGCCAACTGGCAGGTGCTGACCGCGGTGGGCGTGGACGACATGAAACGCGAGATTGCCCCGTTGCTGCCGACGATTGGCGGCAATGAGCAGGCCTTGAAGTTTGACATGCTCGCGCTCTACGTGCAACTTTCGCTGCTTGACCACGCCTTCGATGCCTCGCGCTATGAGGGAAAGATTACGATAATAGCGCAGGGGCTGAAAAAACTCGGCACCGTGCCGCAGGTGATGGCGAAGATTGACGTAATCAATGAGGTGCTGACCCCGAACTTCTGGGAAAACAAGTCATTGTCGAAAATCGAGAAGATGCGCGTCGAGTTGAGAGACCTGCTGCAATTTCTTACCGGCAACTCGGGGCGGACGTTTGACGTGAATATCGAAGACGAAGCGTCGTTTAAGGGTGAGGCAGGGGAGATTAACTCCACGATGACCTATCGGCAGAAGGTGCTCGATTTCCTCGCGGAACATCGCGACATGCCTGTGCTTCAGAAGATTCAGAACATCGAGCAGCTGACGGCGCAGGACGTTGACGAACTCGAACGGATATTCTGGGAAGAATTGGGCACGAAGGAAGATTACGAACGATTTGTGAAACGGGAGCAGCTCGACGAGAAAATGCCCATCGGCGGCTTCATACGCAAACTTCAAGGCGTCGACCGCAAGAAAGCCGTGGAAATCTTCACCGAGTTCATCTCGGCCAATCAGCTTTCGGCCGAGCAGGAGGAATACCTTGAGGGGATACTCAACTACGTCGGTCAGAACGGCGACATTCAGGTGAATGTTCTTCTCACCGAGTCGCCCTTTGACGATGTAGACGAGGACAGCATTTTCCCCGGCAAATTCCACAAAGTTGGCGAGTTTGTGACTCTCCTCCATAAATCCATCGTCGCTGCGTAAGAACAAATTCATTAAGTAAGTTCTAAAAATAAAACGATATATGTGAAGAAAAATAAATGAACAGTAAAACTCGTTCTTTTTGGATGCTTTGGATCTTTCGTTCAGGCGCATAGCTCGCTATGCTTCTTCACTCAAGCCCCAAATCATCTCAAAAATAACTTCCTTTTATCTGTTCATTTATTTTTCTCACTTACTTAAAAAACAGTAGATTATGGCTCATAAAAAAGATAACAGACCGGCGTTTGTGAAGCGCGACAGTAGTGTGGCGGGCAAAGAGTATGCTCAGTTGCTTGGCGCTCTCAAAGACCGTTTCCGTAAGTCACAGATAAAGGCGGCGGTGAAGGTCAATACGACCATGCTCGAGTTTTATTGGGAAATGGGACGCGAGGTTGCTCGCCTATATGAAAAAGCGAAGTATGGGAGCGCCTTTTTTGATTGTCTGAGTCTTGACTTAAAGAGGGAGTTTCCCGGACAGACAGGCTTTTCAGCTGCAAATATCCGTTACGCTTATCGCTGGTATACATTTTATAATCAATGGAATATAAATCGTCAACAAGTCGTTGACGATTTACACAGTGATGAAATGGGAAATCTTCAACGACTCGTTGAAGATTTCAAAAGTGATGATATGGAAAATCGTCACCAAGTTGGTGACGATTTTGAAATGCCGACTGATTTTGGTTTGATTCCATGGGGACAGCACATTGATATTTTCACAAAAAGCAAGTCTGTCGAAGAAGCTTTATTTTATATTGAAGAAACTATTAAGAATAGTTGGAGCCGTCCTGAACTTAATGCAGAGATGGATGATGATCTTTATGGCAAGCATGGTAAAGCCATAACAAACTTCGATGAAAAGCTGCCTACTCCTTACAGCGGATTAGCCAAAGAAATCCTAAAAAGCCCTTACGATTTCGGATTCATTGACAAGAAAATTGTCAATGAAAGACAGCTTGAAGATGAGTTGGCCAATAACATTACCCGTTTCCTACTCGAACTGGGACAGGGGTTTGCCTACGTTGGACGACAGATGGAATTGAAGATGCCCGGAGGTCAGACATTCATTCCCGACATGGTATTTTATCATACCCGTCTAAAACTCTATATCGTGGTAGAGCTAAAGGTCACACCGTTCATCCCCGAATACGCCGGAAAACTAAATTTCTACGTCTCCGCCTTAGATGAACTGTTGAAGCAGGACGACGACAACCCTACAATCGGACTGCTGATTTGCAAGTCTAAAGACAATACCGTGGTTGAATGGTCGTTTCGCGGAATGAATCGCCCCCTTGGTGTCGCCGAATACAAACTTGGCATGACAAAGAAAGCAGCAGAAATGCTGCCGTCGGAATCTGAGCTGCAACGTATCATCGACACATATGATGCATCAACCGAGAAATAAGGAAGTTCTATCTATAAAACGATATATGTGATAAAAAAACAAATGAGCTGATAAAAGTACGTTATTTTTCTCACCTACTTAAAAGGTCGTTATCGCACTACGGAGTAGGCGGATTTTTTGTAACTTTGCAAGCGGAAACCTAAAAACACGAAAATATGAAGAAAACAGTTTTATCGTTAATGATGTTGGCGGCGCTTGGAGTGCAGGCGCAAGACATCGCACTCATCACCCCTGAAACCGGCGCGGGGAGCAACGTGATGCAGGCCTTTGCGCAGCGGCGCTCGACAAGAGAGTTTGACCCGAAGGCGCTGACCATTCAGGAAATGTCAAATCTGCTCTGGGCCACGATGGGCGTCAACAGTCAGGACAACAAACTGACAGCTCCCTCGTGCCGCAATCTGCAAGAGATTCGACTCTTCGTGGTAGACGGCAAGGGCGCGTACGAATACATGCCGACGTCGCACACGCTTCGCCACATAGCCGACGGGGACTTCCGCCCCGTAGTGGCAGGTCAGCAGAAATTTGTCAACGACGCACCCATGAGTATAGTAATCGTGGCCGACATGGACAAATTCGGGAGCACCGACAGCCGCGCCATGACTATGGCGGCCATCGACGCGGGTATCGTGACAGAAAACGCATGCGTTGCCGCAGCCGGACTCGGATTTGCCGCAGTGCCGAGAGCGTCGATGGACACAGCGAAACTTCAGGAAATCCTCGGACTGAACGAGAACCAAATTCCGCTGATGAACGTTCCGTTGGGACACTTCAAGGAGCGGAATTGACAGCGCGCGGCAGGGACGCCCCCACCCGGAGACAAACCGCTGACGCGCGGAAGGGCGACCGCGGGCAGAGCTGAAGCCCCGCCCAACCACCAAAAAGGCTGGCGCGCGAGGGGCGAGTGCGGCGAGGGGCAGGCACCCTTCGCTCCCGGACGCATCGAGGCCAAGGGCTACCGCGACGGCCGACAGGTGGCGGAGCCGCCGCGCGAATCTAACGCGGCAGCTCCCCAGACGCAAAAAAATGAGCGCCACGTCTCGTGGAGGGAGACGTGGCGCTTGAGAGAGAAATGTATGCTTAAATAAGATTCAGCTCAGTAGCGCACAAGGGCGAGAGGGAGCCGATATGCTTAAATATGGTTCAGCTCAGTAGCGGGAGAGGGTGGAGCCGAAATCAGTTGGCCTGATTGGCTACGGCATTCTGAGCGGCGGAGGCAGCCTGAGCCATGTTGCGACGGCCCTGCTTGCCATCTTTCTTCATTTTGCTTTTACCGGCAAACTTGCCGCCCTTCTTGCCGTTTTTGTCAAAACGGGCGTGCTTGCCCATAGGAGCTTTGCCTTGGGGAGCCTGCTGAACATAGCAGTTTTCGAGGAAAACCACATACTGCTCGGGGGTGAGGACCTCCTTAATCTGAACGAGGTAGTCCTGACGCTTCTTGGTCATTTCGGCGCGACGGGCATCGCGAGCCGTGGCATCGGCCTGCTTCTTTTCGGCTTTCGCGGCCTTCTTCTGAGCCATCTGCTCGGTGCGCTCGGCCTTAGCCTTTTCGCGTATGGCCTGCAGACGGGTCTGCTGGTCGGCGGTCAGGTTGATGCCCTCGAAAGGATTGGGGCGGTTGGCGGCCTTGTCGCCCTTGGCTTTAGCGGCGCATTCGGTCTTGGTGCAAGCGGCATCCTTATTGTCAGACTTAGTCTGAGCGAACGAACCGAAGGTGAATACAGAGGCCATGAGAACAGCGAGGCTGAGAACTTTCTTTTTCATATCTTTACAATTTTAAAAATTCGTTAGTAATGCATTTGAAATATCGACCGGACGGGAGGGCTTATTGTAAGCTGCTTTCCTCCGGCCTACACTATTAAGACGCTGCCCCACGGGAAAAGTTTAAAGCCGCAACGATTGTTTTAACATAGTTTTAGATGAGTGTTAACAGAGATATTTTGCAAAACGGGCAGATTTTTAGTAATTTTGTACCTTACTACCTTAATAAGTATGTGTTGAAAATTATTTAGTGCATTGTCTCATAAATCATGAGGCGAACTTTCGAATCCGGCCTCAGTTGTTATGGCTCCCCATAACGCCATCAGCCGAATGCAAAATTTCACACATACTTCATAAGCCGATATAATAAATAATTTCGAACACATACTTAAAATAATGTATTCGCGAAACGTGGCAATGCCACTTGCGCGTGCAAACTACTGATAATGAACAAGACACTTACAATCTCCGCCCTCGGCGCGCTGCTGGCGCTGGCATCGTGCGGAGGCAAAGCCCAATGGGGCGTAGACGGCAAAATAGCAGGCCTTGAAGAAGGTCAGACCGTCGTGGTGGAAGGCATCAACCAAGGCTCATGGTATCTGCTCGACACCCTAAAAACAGACAAAAACGGCAAATTCTCCTACCGTCATGACCCGCAGGGATATCCCGACATCTACCGTCTGCGCATGGGCAACGAATCGATTTACTTCCCCATCGACTCGATAGAGACCATCACCATCGACACCGACGCATCGGCATTCTCAGCGTCGGCACGCCGCGGAGGGTCGGTTTCGGCCGCCAACATGGCCCACGTCGACTCGCTTCTCGACGCATCGGTGAAAGCCAAAGGCGTAGAAGCCACCATCAGCGACCCCGAACTCAAGCGCAGTCTGGGCGAAATCCTCATAGCCGACCCGGCGGGCATCGTGACCTACTACATCGTCAGCAAACAGATAGGAGGACGCCCGCTGTTCAACCCGTCGGTAGCCCTTGACAACCGCCTCATCGGCGCCGTGGCCAACGGATTTACGTCGCTTCGCCCCGCCGACCCCCGCACATCGTATCTGAAACGCCTCTTCCTTACGGGACGTCAGGGCAAAACGCCGGGTCAGAGCGTAGAAGTGCAGGAAATCGGAGCTTTCGACATCAACCTCTACGACCAGAACGGCAAGGAGCAGTCGCTCGCCGCAATGATAGAGAAAGGCAATGTAGTGGTGCTCAACTTCACCGCCTACGACGCGACAGACTCGCCCGCGTTCAACCTCATACTCGCCGACCTCTACAAACGCTACCACTCGGCCGGACTCGACATCTATCAGGTGTCGGTGGACACCGACGAATACCGCTGGCGTGAGGCAGCCAAAAACCTGCCCTGGACCACAGTGCTCTCGCCCGTCCATGATGCCACCGCGCTCCAGCGCTACAACGTCAGCACCGTGCCGACCACCTTCATCATCGACCGCAACGGCCAGATAGCCGAACGAGTGGACGACCCCGCAAAGATTGCGTCGACCGTAGCTAAATACATGTAATCTCGCGGAGAGCGGTGAAGCTGCTTTTCCATATTTTCAGGACTTTGATAGTGAGCCTGCTGGTGCTGTTGATAATGGCGCCGGTGGCTCTCTATGCACTTCTGCCGCTGCCGGCGGTGCAGGAGATGGCCGCGCGCACCGCCCGCGAGCAACTCACACTCCTGCTCGGCACCGAGGTGGAAATAGGAAGTGTGGAGCTCGCGCCCTTCAACCGCGTGGTGGTAGACAGCGTCACCGTGCTCGACCCCTCGGGGCACCCGGCCCTGCGGATAGGGCATCTCGGCGCCGGCATCAGCCTCGTCGAAAGCATCGTCAATAAGAAATGGGCCATCAGCTATGCCGAAATCCTCGACCTCGACCTGCACCTTTACCGCGACTCGGCCGGCGCGCCGCTCAACATCGAGCCGATAATAGAGCGATTCAAGAAAAAGCCCTCGGGAGCGCCGACAAAGTTCAGTCTCTCGGTCAACACAGTGGTGATGCGCCGCTCGCGGGTGAGCTACGACGTACTTTCGGAGCCGCTCCCCGAGCAGGGAGTATTCTCGAAATCGCACATCGCATTGGCCGACGTGTGCGCCGACCTCAACTGCCACAACGCCACAGAGAGCAACATCGAAGCCTCGCTGCGCAGACTTTCGGCCACCGACCGCTCGGGGCTGACACTCTCGAACGTCTCGTTTGACACCTCCATCGACACCGTCGGAATGCGAATCGAGGGCTTCAAAGCCGCCATGCCCCACAGCCGGATTCTGCTCGGCGACATACATCTCCCCTCGCCTCTCGGGGGCAAATTCAACACCGACAGCATCTCTACACCGCTCTCAATCGAAGCGGGGTCGTATGTCTCGACAGTAGACCTCCGCCCCCTCGCCCCGGTGCTCAGAGAAATAGACCGCAAGGTAGAGCTGTCGCTTGAAGCAAACATCAACAGCGGGCGTCTCGACCTGTCGCGTTTCGCAGTTGACAGCGACGGCCGCGAACTCGCCGTCAAGACCTCGGGGCGCGTCACCGACCTCTTCGGCCATGACCCCGAACTCACATTCGACGACCTCGACATCTCGGCCGACGTGCCTCAAGTGGCAGCCACGCTCGCCTCAACCGGCAACCCCGCAATGGTGGGCCTCTCGGAGAAACTCACCCCCTTGCTCCCCCTCGGCGACGTAGGACTCGCAGGGCGGCTCCTGCTCAGGAAAGACTATGCCGACTTTGACGGAAGCATCACCACCGCCCTCGGCGACATAGACCTCGAAGGGAAAGCCACCTTCCGCGAAGACGGCTCAGTGGCCACCGAAGGCTCGTTTGAAACCGTAGACTTCACCCCCACACCACTTGCCGAACGACTCGAACCGCTGTCGTCGCTGACGTCAGACGGCAGTTTCCACCTCCTCATCAAACCACGCGCCATCCCCGCCACCTACGAGCACCCAGCCATGCCGGGACTCTACGGCGACATACACATAGCCATCCGCGAGGCGCAGTGGCTCGAATTCCACTACCGCGAAATCGGAGCCGAAGTCAACTTCTCGGGCGAGCACATCGAAGCAGTCATCGACTCGCACGTGCCCACGCTGTCGTTTACGCTCGAAGCCTCGACCGACCTCTTCTCGCCCAACGCCCTGACACAGATACACGCCGACATACGCCACATCGCCGTAGCCCCGTTTATCACCGGCCCGTATGCCAACCTCAACATTTCGGGAGAATTCGAGACCAACTTCTCGGGCGCGCACTACAATGAAATCAACGGCGAGCTGACCACCAAAGAACTCTCGCTGACACTGCCCGACCGCCACCTCTACATCAGCCGTCTCGACGCCGAGATGACCGCCGACGAAACCTATCACTCCTTCCACCTCACATCCGACCCTCTCGACCTCCATCTGACAGGCCATTACACCTACGACGGCCTCGTCAGAGCCCTGCGCAACGCCCTGGCCGAAACCCTTCCCGCCGTCATCACCCCCTCTCCCCTCTCGGCTGAAACCTCGAAGGCACTCAGCGCACGCCTGCAGGCACGGTTCAAACCGGACACCACGCTCACGACGTTCTTCAAAATCCCCGTCCAGATAATCGACACCGTAGGCATCTACGGCAGTTTCACCCCGTTTAAATCAAACCTCACCATCGGCGCCCCATACCTCGCGCAGAAAAACAAAATCATCGAACAGACGAGGGTGAAGGCATCGGTGACACCCGGTGCGACCGGCATTTCAGTGGCCACAACCATGCCCTCGAAAAAAGGGCCCGTGTCGCTCAACCTGTCATCAGACGCACGTTACAACACGGTCGGCACCGTCCTCAACTGGAAAATCGGAAGCGGCAAGGGGCGCTATCTCGGGTCGGTAGACGTCGGGACTCGTTTCATCCGCGACTCGCTGACCCGCGCGCTCACCACGACGCTCAACATCAACCCTTCCGACCTCATCATCAACGACACCATCTGGAACCTCGCCCCCTCGCGCATCGACGTGGTCAACCGCGAGATAGCCGTCGACGGCTTCAGCATCTCGCGCCCCGGCGAACGCCTCGGCATCAGCGGCATAGCCTCGGCCGACTCGTTGCAGACCCTCGTCGTAGACCTCCGCAACATCAACCTCGACTACATCTTCTCGACACTCGACCTCGGGCCGAACGTGAATTTCGGCGGCATCGCGTCGGGCAAAATCAATGCCAAGGGAGTTCTTTCACACCAGCCCTACCTCCAGATACCCACACTCCAGGTGAAAAACCTCTCCTACAACAACTGCGTCATGGGCGACGCGGCGATACGCTCGTGGTGGGACAACGACGAAAAAGCCATCAACCTCTCGGCCGACGTCGAAAACCACAACGGAGGGCGTGCGCTCGTGGCGGGTTTCATCAATCCCGTCACTCAGGCGCTCGACCTGCGGTTTGACGCGCGTCGTGCGCCCGTGGGTTTCCTCCAGACGTTCATGTCGGCCTTCGCCTCCGAGGTGTCGGGCAGCGCCAGCGGCATCCTCCGCCTCTTCGGAACGTTCTCAAACGTAGACCTCGAAGGCGACGTCTATGCCGACGATTTCACCCTCAGAATCGGTTTTACCAACGTGGCCTATCACGTCAGCGACTCGGTGAAAATCCGACCGGGACGCATCGACCTGGCCAACGTGAAGCTGCGAGACTCCTACAACAACCGCGCATTGCTTTCAGGCTCGCTCACCCACAACTGCTTCCACGACCCGGTGTTTGACTTCAACATCACCGACGCCAACCGTCTGCTGCTCTACGACATCTCGCGCCGGCAGAGTGTCGACCCCTGGTATGGCAAAGTGTTCGGCTCGGGGCGTGCCGGCATAAAGGGATGGCCCGGCATGGTGGAAATCGGAGTGAACGTCTCTACCACGGCAGGCTCGCGATTCACCCTCGTGCTCGACGACCGCGAGGAGGCCTCCGACTATGCTTTCATCACCCTGCGCGACCGCGACGCCGCGCGCAAGGACTCGCTGAAAGCGTTGGCCGACACCATACCTCTCTCGGTGAAGGAAATGCGCAAACGACTCGACCGACGGTATGCCGAGCAGCCCACCGACTACAGCATGAACTTCGACATCAACATCACCCCCGAGGCTGCACTGACCCTCATCATGGACCCCTCGGCGCGCGACTCGATTTCGGCAAGCGGACGCGGCGAAATGAAAATGGCCTACAGTTCGACAGGCGACCTTTCGCTGCGCGGCGACTACTCAATAGACCACGGCACCTACATCTTCACGATGCAGGACGTAATCGAAAAGAAATTCAACATCCGCAACGGCAGCAAGGTGACGTTTAACGGCAATCCCTACGCCGCCCGCCTCGACATCACCGCCGCATACCCCGTCAAGGCCAACCTCAGCGACCTCGACGAATCGTTCCTGCACGACGGCGAATTGCAGAACACCAACATCAACTTCAACGCCCTGCTGAAAGTGACAGGCGACATGCGCGCCCCCGACATAAAATTCGACCTCGAATTTCCCAACTCCGTCACCTCCGACCTCGACCGCAAGGTGCGTTCCATCATCTCGACCGACGAAATGATGGAGCGGCAGATGATTTACCTGCTCGCCCTCAACCGCTTCTATACGCCCGACTACATGAACGGCACCCACGGCAACGAACTCGTCTCGGTGGCCTCGTCGACCATCTCGTCGCGCCTCAGCTCGATGCTCGGCCAGCTCAGCGACAACTGGAGCATCGCCCCCGCGTTCCGCTCGTCGAAGGGCGACTTCTCCGACGTGGAGGTGGACCTCGGGCTGTCGTCTCACCTGCTCAACAACCGCCTCCTGCTCAACGGCAACCTCGGCTATCGAGACAAAGCGCTCAACAACAACTCGTTCATAGGCGACTTCGACGTGCGCTATTTGCTCAACCGCGCCGGCTCAATCCAGCTCAAAGCCTACAACCGCTACAACGACCAGAACTATTACCTCAAGTCGGCTCTGACCACTCAGGGCATAGGCGTGATGTTCCGTCGCGATTTCGACAACTGGCTCACGTTCTTCCGCCGCAGGAAGAAACCGGCGAAGGAGAAAAACAACGCCGACTCCGGAGAGCCGGCCGCCGCCACCGAATCAACACCGACAAAAACCGAAAACGATGATTCTGAAGATTAGAAACATGGTGTGCCGCCATTGCGTAGAGACCGTGCGACGGGTGCTGACCGATGCCGGCTTCAACGTAGAAGATGTCACACTCGGCCAAGCCGAAATCAGCCCTGCGCCCTCTGCGGACCAAATCGAGAAGATTGCCGGGCTGCTGCGCGACAATGATTTCGAACTGATAGCCGACCCAGACATCGAACTCGTCGATGCCACCAAGCGGGCCGTGATACATCACGTCAGAAACATCTCGGAGTGTCGGCTCAATCTGTCGGCCTGTCTGAGCGAACACATCGGCCTCTCCTACGACTACATCAGCCGCGTCTTCTCGCGCATCGAAGGGCGCACCATCGAGCGATATCACATCCTTCAGAAGGTGGAGCGCGTGAAGGAACTGCTGACCGAGCCGGGTATGACACTCGCCGAAGCCGCCGACATAGCGGGCTATTCGAGCGCCGCTCATCTGTCGCGCCAGTTCAAGGAGGTCACCGGCATGACGACATCTCAATTTCTCTCGTCGGGCGCCTCCGCGACACTGCGCCAAAGCCTCGACAAAGTGTAAAACGACACGCCGCGAGACAACACGACGTAATGTTGCAATCCGCGCCCCGAAACGTGTAACGCCGATTCGCCCGGTTTGACGTAACTTTGCAGTAGAAAAACTCAACAACACTGCAAAGATGGAATTTCTCAATACATTCTTATTCATGCTGGGCGAAATGTCGCCCTACATCCTGCTGGGCTTCCTCGTGGCCGGATTGCTCCACGCATTTGTCCCTGCCGGCCTGATGAGCCGCCATCTGTCGGGCACAGGGCCGAGCTCCGTCATCAAAGGCGCGCTCATCGGAGTGCCACTACCCCTCTGCTCGTGCGGCGTATTGCCCACAGCCGTGGCCCTTCACCGCCAGGGCGCGTCGCGAGCCTCGTCGTCGGCATTCCTTATAGCCACACCTCAGACCGGAGTAGACAGCATCGCGGCCACATGGTCGATGCTCGGACCGGCGTTCGCGCTCATTCGCCCCGTGGCCGCCCTCATCACTTCGGTGGCCGGCGGTCTCATAGTCGGTCGCACCGAGAAGTCGGAGACGGCTTCCGAAGTGAAGGCCTGCATGGTCTGCGCGGACGAAGTTCAACCCCGCACGTTCGCACAGAAATGCCGTGAGGCCATCGTTTACGGTTTCCACACCATGGTCGGGTCAATCGGCAAATGGCTTGTCATAGGCCTCGTCGGGGCCACGCTTATCACAATGTTCGTACCCGAGAACTTCCTCGCCTCGCTCGGCGCGCATCCGCTGCTCGCCATGTTGGCGATGGTAGTGATTGCAGTGCCGATGTATGTCTGCGCCACCGGGTCAATTCCCATCGCCCTTTCGCTCATTCTCAAAGGCCTGTCGCCCGGCGCGGCCTTCGTGCTCCTCATGGCCGGACCCGCCGCAAATTTCGCCTCGATAGCAGTAATCTCGCGTGCAATGGGCCGACGCGCGGCTGCGGCCTACCTCGGCTCGATTGTTGTGGGCGCCATAGCCTTCGGACTGCTCATCGACTACCTTCTGCCCCGCAGTTGGTTTGTGGCCGCCGGCACTTCGGTCCACGCCGCCTGCCACCATGCCATGCCGCTCTTCGATGCCATCTGCTCGGCGCTCCTCGTGGCGCTGCTCGCTGCGGCTTTCATCCCCCGCTTTTTCAAACGTTCACCAAAACAAAATCTTTCAGCAATGACAACTATCTATAAAATCAAAGGTATGAGCTGCGGCCACTGCAAGGCCTCGGTTGAAAAAAATCTCTCGCGTCTGCCCGGAGTGGAGAGCGTCACCGTCGACCTCTCGGAAGGCACTGCAGCCGTCGAGGGCGAACACTCGCGCGAAGATGCCCTCCGCCTCATCGAGGAAATCGGCTTCGAACCCGCCGGCGTTCTCTAAGTCCCGTCGCCCCACGCAATCAAACCAAGCAGGCCTCTCCCGTCGGATATGACGGAAGAGGCCTGTCTGTTCTTTCAGGAATAGGATTATTCGAGGGTCACGACACGATAGACGCGGGTGCCAACGCCGATGCTGTCGGCGGTCTCGATGGTGTGGATGCCGTGGCGCGACTCCATACGCTCGATAAGGGCGCCCTTTCCGGGGTCTGACGAAGCGTAGACAGCGTCGACGCAAGCCTGGTCGAGAGCCACGGGGTCGAGAGAGGCATAGATGCCGAGGTCGCCCATTTCGGGTGCGTGGGGATTGCCGTCGCAGTCGCAATCCACGCTCAGCTTGTTGGCCACGTTGATGTAGAGGATGTTGTCGCCGGCGTGGTCGACAATCACTTTCGAGGCCTCGGCCATCGACTCAAGAAAATCGTCCTGGTCGGCAATGTTGGCCCAGATACCTTCCACCTTGTCGTGCTTTCCGGCCGAATGGATGTAGCTCTTGCCGTCGGCCGACGCGAGACCTATCGAAATGTTCTTGAGCGCGCCTCCGAAACCGCCCATGGCGTGGCCCTTGAAATGGCTCAACACCACGGTGAAATCATAGTCGGGATAAGCTTTGCCCACCATGTGGCCTTTGAGGTGACGGCCTCCTTCGAGCGGGAGCAGGGTGTCGCCCTCTGCATCGAGGATTTCCACAGGTGCCACCTTCTCAAATCCGCGTTCGGCGATAGCCTTGAGGTGGGCCTCGGTGGTGTTACGGTTACCGTTGTAGGCCGTGTTGCATTCCACGATTGTGGCGTTGCCGAGCTCGGCTATCAGCGGTGCCATGAAGTCGGGGCGGATGTAGCCGGTCTTTTCGCTCTCGCCGGTGGAAATCTTGACGGCTACTTTGCCCTTGGCCTCGCGACCGAGCGCCTTGTAGACCTTGACAAGATTTTCGGGAGTGATGTCTTTTATGAAATAGACCGTTGCAGTGTCGGTCGCAGCGGTCTCGACGGCGTCAGTCGTAGCCGTGGCCGCGCCTTTGCCGCACGCCGTCAGGGCGAGCATGGCGGCAAGTCCGAAGAAAAGAGATTTCATTGAAGGAATGTGATTGGAAAGAAGGTTAAAACCTAAAACGGGCGGGCAGAAGAGCTGTTGTGTCAGGCCTTCTGTCCGCCCGCGGTTATGATGTGTGTAACTTGTTAGCGCGACGAGGCCGAATAGTTGGGAGCCTCCGACGTGATGGCCACGTCGTGGGGATGGCTCTCAGCCACACCGGCGTTGGTGATGCGGGTGAACTTGGCTTCGTGCAGACGCTCGATGTCGGGAGCGCCGCAGTAGCCCATGCCGGCGCGCAGACCGCCAAGCATCTGATAGACCACTTCGTAGAGATTGCCTTTGTAGGGCACGCGCGCGGCGATGCCTTCAGGCACGAGTTTCTTGGTGTCGCTTTCGCCGGCCTGAAAATAGCGGTCTTTCGAACCCTTCTCCATGGCTTCGAGCGAGCCCATGCCGCGATAGCTCTTATACTTTCGGCCGTTGTAGATGATGGTGTCGCCGGGGCTTTCCTCAACGCCGGCGAGCATACCGCCGAGCATCACCGAGTAAGCGCCTGCCGCGAGAGCCTTGACGATGTCGCCCGAATAGCGGATACCGCCGTCGGCAATCAGAGGCACGCCGGTGCCCTTGAGGGCCTTGGCCACGTCGTAGACGGCCGAAAGCTGGGGCACGCCCACGCCGGCAATGACGCGGGTGGTGCAGATTGAGCCGGGGCCGATGCCCACCTTGACGCCGTCGGCACCGTTTTCTACGAGGTATTTCGCAGCGTCGCCCGTAGCGATGTTGCCCACCACCACATCAATGTGGGGATACTTTTCCTTGACGGCGCGAAGCACGCCCACCACGCCCTTCGAATGGCCGTGGGCGGTGTCGATGACGAGGGCGTCTACTCCGGCCTCGACGAGTGCGTCGGCACGCTCCATCGAGTCGGCGGTGACACCGATGCCGGCAGCCACGCGCAGGCGACCCAGACGGTCCTTGCAGGCGAAAGGTTTGTCTTTGGCTTTGGTAATGTCTTTATAGGTGACGAGTCCGACGAGCTTGCCATCGGCGTCTACCACGGGGAGCTTCTCGATTTTGTGGGCCTGAAGGATGCGGGCGGCCTCTTCGAGATTGGTGCTCTGGTTGGTGGTGATAAGTCCTTCCGAGGTCATCACTTCCTCTACGGGGCGGGCGAGGTTTTGCTCGAAACGCAGGTCGCGGTTGGTAACGATACCTACCAGACGGCGCTCTTCGTCGACAACGGGGATACCGCCGATATGATACTCGGCCATCATCTTGAGCGCGTCGGCCACCGTAGCGCCTACCTTAATAGTAACGGGGTCGGTAATCATACCGTTTTCGGCACGCTTCACGGCGTGCACCTGACGGGCCTGCTCGGCTATCGACATGTTTTTGTGGATTACGCCGATGCCACCCTCGCGGGCTATGGCAATGGCAAGCGCTGCCTCGGTGACGGTGTCCATGGCGGCCGAGACCAGAGGTACGTTCAGCGTGATATTGCGCGAAAAGCGCGTCGTGAGGTTTACTTCGCGGGGGAGAACCTCCGAATAGGACGGTATCAGAAGCACGTCGTCAAACGTGAGACCATCCATCTTTACTCTATCTGCAATAAATGACATAATGGCGGTTGAGATTTATTGCGTGCAAAGATACACATTTTTCCTGAAACTCCCACTATTTTTCGCAAGATATTTCTTATCTTTGTGGCATGAAACCGTCTATTCTCGCTTTACTCCACATATTTACCGCCGCGGGCGCGTGCGCGCTCCCTCTCGCGGCCGAGGAGACTGCCGAAGCGCAGCCTTTGTTCAGCCCCGCTCTCGAGGGTCTCATCAGCTCTTATCGCGGCGCCGCAGTGCCGGTGCTTCCCGACATCGAGCCTGAGGTGTGGGCTGCCATCGACTCGCCCTGCTCCGCCGCTCCGGGCCGTCAGCGCCTGCCGCGACACCTGCTCGTCGACAAACCCCACACGCGCCTCTACGTGCGCAACGCGTTCGCTGACACCCTCAGCTCCTACCCGGTGTGCGCCTCGTCGGTGCGCGGTCAAAAGAAGAAGATGGACGATTGCCGCACTCCCGAGGGCGATTTCCGACTGATGGGCATCTACGACTCTACCGACTGGACCTACAAGGACACTGACGACAAATGCTACGGACCTTTCTTTGTCTCGCTCATCACTCCCCGTTTCTACGGCATAGGCATCCACGGCACCAACGCTCCCTACTCCGTGCCGGGGCGCCGAAGCCACGGATGTATGCGTATGCGCAACGACGACATCCTGCACGTCCGCACGATGGTCGACAAAGATTCTCACGTCATAATTCTCCCCGACCCCGTGCAGCCCGACGACGACTGAGCTTCATTCTCTCTCGGCTTTACCCTCCTTACTTCCTCCCTCAAAAATAATACCTCCTGCCCACGGACTCTCGTCCCGAGCAGGAGGTTGCCAATCTTTATTTGTCCTGTTGGCTACTTTTCTTGATGTTCTATGTTGAGAAATCACCTCACACGTGGTGTTATAGATTATCTGATTGCGCTACGGATGACCATCGTCCGGATAGCGATGTCACCCGGCTGTCATAGCTCGACACTTGCCTGAAGTCCCGGAGAGCGAAGCGTCTCGCTATTTTGCATGAGAAATGCTCTCATCAATCATTCGTTATGGCTTATAGATATTGACGATATAGCCGGGTTAATATCAGGGACAGTAAAGAGTACCTTCATACTCTTCACCGGTTTCTGTCACCACATTAATATTAAGTTCGCCTTTCAAGCCTCTTATCTCCACTGTCGGATTGTTGCCCAACAAGTCGAGATGTTTGAACGCGGTGCGGAGATTTCCCTCCTCATCGTAAATATGTATGGCCATCGAGCGGCAAACAAACGAAGGCTGAAACACCAGGGCTTCGCCGATGTTGACAACCTCGATTACTTTGACCGAGTCAAATTTCGAAGTACGAGTCAGCACACCTCGACTGTTGTCTTTTTCGTCATCTTCGTCATTAATAGCTGCGAATGAGACCAAAGCAGAAAATGCGATTAGCAGAAATGCGATGAATTTCTTCATGGTGATTAGCGATTGATTTAATGCAAAGTTAATGATTTTTCTCTAATTCATCATCATATCATGGCAATAATCCACCTATCATTTTACTGAACAACGCACTGATTATCAGCATCTATATTTTTAAGACATCTATCATCATCGTTCACAGAGCTATCATTTGGCGGAAACCCATGATGTCGCGGCGGATATCAGGCCTGGTCACCGTGCGTTGCCACTGCAAAGCTCCAGAAAGGTTGATGCGTAGGGCGAGTCGGATGCCGCAATTTTCTTGCGCAATCGTGTTCGGCGATTGAAGAGATTGGGTTCGGAGATTCGGAGCAACGACGCCGTCACATTTCCCGGAAATCCAAATATGGTGTAGACAAACAATGCCACCTCTTCATCCTTTAGATTCGGATAAGTTTCGACAAACTTGCTGAACGCACCATCATGCAACTGGTCTATCTCACGGCCGAGTTTATTTACATTGTCGCGGCCGCGAAGGTCGGAGAGAGTTTCATAGACCATTTTCCTGAACAGCTCACGGTCGTCGCGATTGCCATTGCCCGCGAGAAACAATTCGTGAAGGCGTTTCAATTCGGCGAAACGAGATGCCGACTGTCCCGCCGGGGTTTTCACACTTTCGGCCTTCGGCATTCTTTTTTCTGCACCCTCATCGGCTACGGAAGCATCTACCTTCTGTCTGAGAGCATCGAGCTCGCGGTCTCTGGCATCAATCGTAGCGTGAAGCGACGACACCATATACATCGAGCTATGGAGTCGGTTAGTCGTCCGATAGTACAATGCCGCATAGGCCGTCCCGACTATCAAAAGCAGCAGCGAGACAACACACATCACCCACTTAATTCTTTCAAGTCTATTCCTGTCGGCTTGTCGTTGACTCTCATCATAGCCGCGGATGGCACCGGTGAGTTTTTGCTGCATAAGTTTTCTTACCATGTTATTGGTACCTATCGCAGAATTATTGCATTTTTCATAGGCTCGCCGATAATCGCCCAATTCAATCCAATATGTCTCGGGAATATCCTCTTCGGAGTAGGAAGCCCATTCGGGACGTGTGTGCAGCCACGTCTCCACTTCATCCTTTCTGCCTGTGTGGATGAGAGCGCGGGCCACGACGAAAAAGGAATTCGGGACAAGTTCTCCCGGGTCAAACATTACGACGCTGTCGGCATAAAGAAGCACTTTTTCGAAATCTTTCTGATGGACACTGATAAACATTCTCCCGGTATAGTTGGAGGCAATCAGTGCTGAATCACCTTTGCTGTAAGCCCATGCCTGCGCCTTGTCGAGATTGGCCGACGCTTCGTCGAATAGCCCCATCTCGTCCTGTAGAAAAGCCAGATAGCTCCAACCGTCATAGATGTAGACCGAATCTCCGTAGAGCGTGAATGCAGAATCTTGTTTCTCGAAGTAGGTCAGCGCGCTGTTGTAGTCGAGCACACCCATGTAGGCGTTTCCTATGGCGCGGGCTATGTGACCGCACCAATATGGTTCGTCGAGCTTCCGGGCAAGTCGCTCGGCCTCGAGGAGCGCCACCACTCCTTCGCCATAATCCTCGCGCACCACGTCGTTATAACCCTTCAGAAAGAGGGCTTTCATGCGATAAAACTCGTTTCCGCCATCGGCTCGAAACCGGTCGAGGGCCGCCTCCGCGAGCGAATCGTCTATAGCCGAAGGCACCGAGTCAAGGCGATAGCGTGCCTCGAGACGCAGCAGCGAGTGGGCAGCGCGCTCCGACGGCTTGGCAATCATCCCGTCTATCGAATCGAGCATCCGGGCGGCTCGTTCCGGATTGTGTCTCACCATCGTGTCGATAGCCCTCAGGTCGGCACGCGCCGAAAACTCACGGTCCTTACAAGCCGTAAAGACCGCGGCAAGCGCAAAAATGATGAATATGACTACCGGGAAACGTCGCATTAGGGATAAAAGAGATTTAGAATTTACTTATTTGCAAATATAAACATTTTCTTCAAAATCTCCAAACATCCCCCTGAAATAATAGATTGTAAAAGCAACACCCCGGCCTTCTGAAAGGTCGGGGAATATATTGATTTATTTTGTGATACGCAAGATTTATTTCCGTATTACTTGAATATTTGCTGTCTTTGCAGCAAAACAACCGAGTCAGAGCCTGAGTGCCGTATTCCCATTTGGGAGTGCGGTTCATTTTATTATTAAATGCAATATGATATTATTTCTTCTCCTCTTTGAAATGCTGATACATTCCGCTTCCACCGATAGCAAGGAGTATCAGACCAAGAAACTGGAGTTCGTCAATAAAGTAATCGGGAGCCATTGCATAGGTTTTGGCTTGGAGCGCAAAACTGCGAACAAAAGCCAACACGCCAATGACTACAAAGCAGAAATTACGAAGAAAAAGACTTTTCATAAGGGTGTGGGATAATGGGATAAAAAGATTTTGCCTACAAAGGTAGGAAAAATCCCCGAGAATAGCAAACAATAAAAAACAATATATCAAATGGCTGATAAATTAATATCTCCAATAGGGTTCGATTTAGAAGCTGGCGTAAAGCAAGCACGAGGCGATGCTCCGCGATTAATCCGCAGATTACAAGCTACAATCGACTCAAAGCCTCTCGCTATTAACTTAAAAATTCGTAATGTTGGTAGCGGAAATATAAACATTTTCTTCTTAATTTCCAAACATCCCCCCCTGAAACAATGAGATTGAAAAAGCAACACCCCGGCCTTCGGAAAGGTCGGGGTGTGTGGGATGGTGTAGTCGTCGAGTAAGCGGGGTGACGGCTCGCACAGCGTCGGGTCGACGCGTGCTTCTGCCTATGTGCTTACTTTCGGATACCGAGCTCAGGACGGGCGATGATGGCGCGGTAGCGGTTGATGTCCTTGCGAATCAGATAGTCGAGGAGACGACGACGCTTACCTACCAGAGCCTTGAGAGCACGAGCTGTGGTGTAGTCTTTGTGATTTGAACGAAGGTGTTCGGTCAAATGCTTGATACGGAACGAGAAGAGGGCAATCTGAGCTTCGGGGGAGCCGGTGTCGGTCTTGCCGTTGCCGTAGGTCTCAAAGATCTCTACTTTTTCATCAGAATTCAAATGCATTGAGATTGATGTTTAAAAGTGGGGTTGAATAATAGGGAAATTAAAAACGGTTGCTCTGAATGAGCGCACAAAATTACAAATTTTCTGCGAGACCCACAAATGTTTCGCTCACTTTTTGCAATTTTTGCGATTGAATGCCATAAAAAAGTGTTCGCTCGCGCGGGGGTCACGCTATCCGGGCTATGACAGTAGGCTCGGTGAGAGCGAGGACATCGTTGCAGCCGAGCAACGGCTTGGGCCACGCCGCGAAACGCGCTCTGAGGAAATGGCTCTCGGCGACGCGCGCCTGTGCCTGCGCATGGATTTAAGCGACGCGCCTTCCTGCCGCGCAAGCCATGCCGCCGGCCTCGTCCCGCTCTCTGCGGGATTAAGCCCCGGCATCTCCTGCGCGCCATTGACACGTCGCTCCATGAAGGTGCGAAATCGCGCGTCGGCCCTGCGAGGGTCAATCGTCGAGCGCGGCGTTCTTCTTGGCGGGGTTGCGGAAGTGGATTTTGTGGTCGACGTATTCCTGAGTGGCGATGAGCACCGGTTTGGGCAGACGCTCGTAGAAGCGCGAGATTTCGATGCGCTCGCGGTTTTCGGTATACTCCTCAAGGTTGTCGGTGACGGGAGCGAAGTCCTTGATTTTCTTGTCGAGGTCTGACTTCATCTCTGCGGCAATCTGGTTGGCGCGCTTGGCGATAATGCAGACGGTCTCGTAGACGTTGCCGGTGTCTTCACTCATGGCGATGAGGTCGCGGGTCTGGGTGTTCAGGGGTGCGTTGGTCTTCTTGTAGTCCATGTTCGCTGTTATAGTGGTGTGAGTGTTGTTTGTCGTTTTGATAGGAAATCAGTCGGTCACATACCGACGGGCTATCTTGAGGATGTTGTCGGCCTCCTCGCGGTTGGGCGAGTCGGGATAGTTGTTGATATACGAGTAGTATTCGTCTATCACTTCGCGATAGCGGTCGGCCTTCTTTTCGGGTACACTCTCGCGTGCTTCCTGATAGCGTGCCTTCAGGATGAGCAGCTCGAGGTCTTCCTTATACTTCGAGTAAGGATAATCCTTGATAGCGTTGCGTGCCACGATGACGCAGCTCTCGTAGTTGTTGTCGAGATACGTGCCCAGGTTGTAGTAGAGCTGGGCGTTTTCGAGCTGCTTGAGGGTGAGCTTGTCCTGAAGCTCGAAGATGGCGTTCTGTGCCACCGAGACCCTGTCGCTGCGCGGATAGAAGTCGAGAAACGACTGGAGTTCCTCGATGGCCCGTATGGTGCCTGTCTGGTCGAGCTGCGGTTCGGGCGAGTCGAGGTAGTATCCGTAGCCGGTATAGAAGCGCGCCATTTCGGCATACTTGCCCTTGGGGTAGCGCTGGTAGTAGGTGCGGAATGTTTCGCCCGAGTTGTCGTAGTCCTTGTTGTCGAAATACGACAGGCCCAGCAGGTAGAGAGCTTCTTCGGCCTTCTCGGAGCCTTTGAACACCGCGGGCACACCTTCGAGAGCCGTGGCGGCCTGCGTGTAGCGCTGCTTTTCGTAGGCCCGGCGCGCGAAGTCGAGGCGATAGTCGGGGTCGTTGCTCTTGAGCACTCGCTGGTATTCGCCGCAGGAGGTGAGCGCGAGTGCCGTGGCCATTATGACGAGGAGGCGTTTGGTCATTGCTTTCTGTGCAGTAATAAATAGGTGTTTTCGCTTGGCGAGCGGGCGCTATAGCCCGTTCAACTTGCAAAATTACTATAAATCTCGCAAAAAACCACAATTTCATGCGGGATAATTTTTTAATTTTCCTTAATTTTGCAGTAAAAAACAGAATTTCCATCTATGACAAGACTGATAATAGCCCTCCTCGCAGCCGTGGTGTGCGCCCTGCCGTCTACTTTGCTGGCCGAAAATCCGAAGCGCGAGATGAGAGGCGTGTGGGTGGCCACGGCCTGGGGCATCGACTGGCCTTCGAAGCAGGGCACCGACGCCGCCACCACCCGACAGCAGCGCAAGGAGCTCGCCGCCATCGCCGACCGTTGCCGCGACCTCGAACTCACAACGGTGTTCTTTCAGGTGCGTCCCATGGCCGACGCTTTCTACGAATCTTCCTCCGAGCCTTGGAGCAGCTATCTCACCGGCAAGCGGGGAGCCGAACCGTCGTTCGACCCTCTTGAAGAGATGGTGAACCTCTGCCACGAGCGCGGGCTGGAAATCTACGCTTGGGTCAATCCTTTCAGGTGGAGTGCCGGCGCCGACTGGACAGGCGAGCGCGACCGCCGATGGAAACAGAACGGCTGGCTGCTCAACTACGGCAAATACACCGTCTTCAATCCCGGACTCGAAGCGGCCCGTCAGCACGTGGTCGACGTCTGCCGCGAAATCGTCACCGGCTACGACGTCGACGGTCTCATCTGGGACGACTATTTCTATCCCAACAAAATGCCCGAAGGCCCCGGCTCGGCCGACTACGACCTCTACATCAAGGAAGCACCCCACATGACCCACGGCGACTGGCGACGTGCCAACGTCCACAAGACCGTAGCCGACGTCAGCGCGATGGTGAGAGACGAGCGCCCCGGCATTCGTTTCGGCATCTCGCCGGCGGGTGTGGCGGGTAAGGCAGACACCTCGGCCGACAAGTGGGAAGCGGGAGCGCTCCGTGTCAAGGCCGCCGACTGGCAGTATAACGACATCTATTCCGACCCTCTCGGCTGGCTCTACCAAGGCACCATCGACTTCATTTCGCCACAGATTTACTGGTCGTCTACCCACTCGACTGCCCCTTACGTCGAGATTGCCGACTGGTGGAGCAAGACCGCTCCCGAGTATGGCATCCATTTCTACAGCTCTATGACTATGGAGCGCATCGAGAAGGGCGATGTCGCTGCCAACTGCCGTGAGATAGTGTCGCAGGTGGCCCACAACCGCCGCCTGAGTCGCGACGGCGCGCCGGGCTCGGTGCTCTACAGTGCCAAATTTCTCCCCCGCATGGCGCCCTACCTCAAGGACCTCTATTCTACTCCCGCGCTCGTGCCTTCGCTTGGCGAAGCCGACGAGCCTGTGGCCGAGCCACGCGGCATTGTGCGCAAAGCCGACCGTCTCTCATGGGGCTCGGCCGACATCGACCGCCGCGACTGCGAGCGTTACACCGTCTATGCCATTCCCCCCGGCGTCTCCGACCCCTCGGCCTCCGACGGCGACGGCCTCGACGGACGCTACCTGCTCGCCACCGTCTACGACACCTCTTTCACCCTCCCGCAGCGCGTGCGCGGCGACGGATGGAGCTACGCCGTCTGCACCCTCTCGGGCCACGGCCACGAGAGCCGTCCCGTCATTGTCCGCTGAGACCGCCGCGTTTGGTGTCCTGCCTGACGTATGAGCGGATTATGGCATAAATCACCTTCTGCATCGGCGACAGCAGCGAGTCGGGGTCCTCGCCCAGAATGTATTCCTTGCTGAGCGCCTGCGAGATTACGGCGCGGTCGGTAGGCGCCATCGAATTGATGGTGTTGATGACTCTTGACGAAATGATGAAGGGCATTGTCATGGCTGATTGTGTTAAGAAAATCTTTAGACGGATTGCGCGCGACGGCCGCGGCATGGGGTGAGTGAAAAGAGAAAAGACGCGCGGACTCCTCGCCTCTCACGCTGCAAAATTACTGCCCGCTTGTGCCACTTTCAAGCCCACCCTCGTTAAAAATCCCGAAACATATCATCTCTCGGCTCCTCAAAAATGCAAATGTCTGCGCCCCGCATATAAAGTAACACGACAACTTTATAAAAAAGATTTGCCAAACACGCGGATAATGATTAATTTTGCAGTCTGAAACAGTAGAAGTTTCCCTCAGAAATGGAAATAATCAGAACAGTAAAAGCACTCACCGAACGCCTTGACGCCCTGCGTGGCGAAGGCAAGAGTATCGGCCTGGTGCCCACGATGGGCGCTCTCCATGCCGGCCACATATCTCTGGTAGACCGCGCGCGCCGCGACAACGATGTCGTGGTGGTCAGCGTGTTTGTCAACCCTACGCAATTCAACAACCCCACCGACCTGGCCACCTATCCCCGCACCGAGGAAGCCGACGTGGCCAAGCTCGAAGCAGCTGGCGTCGACATTGCATTCATCCCTGCGGTCGAAGAAATCTATCCCGAGCCTGACACCCGGCAGTTCGACCTCGGCCCCGTGGCCGAAGTGATGGAAGGCGCCATGCGCCCCGGCCACTTCAACGGCGTGGCCCAGATTGTCAGCAAGCTCTTCGGCTACGTGCGCCCCACCCGCGCCTACTTCGGCGAAAAAGATTTCCAGCAGATTGCCGTCATTCGCCGCATGGCGCAGATTGAAGGTTTCGACGAACTCGAAATCATCGACTGCCCCATCAAGCGCGAGGCCGACGGTCTGGCCATGAGTTCGCGCAACGTGCGCCTCACTGCCGAACAGCGCGAGATGGCTCCGGTCATCCACCGCACTCTCGACGAAAGCCTCCTCTGGGCCTCGACCCACTCCGTCGGCCAGACCAAGCAGTTCGTCATCGACACCATCAATTCGTTCCCCTTCATGAAAGTGGAATACTACGAAATCGTCGACGCCCTCACCATGCAGCCCATCGCCGACTGGGCCGACGCCGAGCAGGCCGTAGGCTGCGTCACGGTGTTCTGCGGCGACGTCCGCCTCATCGACAACATCAAATACCCCCCGCGCCGATGACTATTGACATTATGAAGAGCAAAATCCACCGCGTCACCGTCACCGAGGCGCGTCTGGACTACATCGGGAGCATCACCATTGACCGCGACCTGATGGATGCCGCCGGCATCTTCCCCGGCGAGAGGGTCTACATTGTCGACAACAACAACGGCGAACGCTTCGACACCTATGCCATCGAAGGTCCCCGCAATTCGGGCGTCGTCTGTCTCAACGGCGCTGCCGCCCGAAAGGTGCAGGTGGGCGACGTGGTCATAATCATGGCCTACGCCCACATGACTCCCGAGGAAGCCGCCGCGTTCACCCCGAAAGTCATCTTCCCCGACACCCTCACCAACCGACTGGTTTAATCTCACCCCGTCTCAACCTCAATCCCCACGACCGCCATTATGTTTGAAAATCTAAGCGACCGCCTCGAAAGAAGTTTCAAAATACTCAAAGGTGAAGGCAAAATCACCGAAATCAATGTGGCCGAGACCCTCAAAGACGTGCGTCGCGCGCTCCTCGAAGCCGACGTAAACTTTAAGGTGGCCAAGCAGTTTACCGACGAAGTAAAGGCCAAAGCGCTCGGCCAGAACGTGCTGACGGCCGTCAAACCGGGCGAGCTCATGGTGAAGATTGTCCACGACGAACTCGCCGCGCTCATGGGTGGCGACACCGCCAAGGTCAACCTCTCGGGCAATCCCACGGTAATCCTCATGTCGGGTCTGCAAGGCTCAGGCAAAACCACCTTCTCGGGCAAACTCGCCAAGCGCCTCAAGAGCTCGCAGGGCAAGCGCCCGCTTCTCGTGGCCTGCGACGTCTACCGTCCCGCGGCTATCGACCAGCTCGAAGTGCTCGCCAAGCAGATTGACGTGCCCGTCTACAAAGAAGAGGGCAACAAGAACCCCGTAGAAATCGCGCTCAACGGCGTGGCCTACGCCAAGGCCCACCATAACGACCTCGTCATCATCGACACCGCCGGCCGTCTGGCCGTCGACGAGCAGATGATGCAGGAAATCGCCGCCATCAAGAAGGCCGTCAAGCCTCAGGAAACCCTCTTCGTGGTCGACTCGATGACCGGTCAGGACGCTGTCAACACCGCCAAGGAGTTTAACGACCGCCTCGACTTCGACGGCGTGGTGCTCACCAAGCTCGACGGCGACACCCGCGGCGGTGCCGCCCTCTCCATCCGCACCGTCGTCACCAAACCCATCAAGTTTGTGGGTACGGGCGAGAAACTCGATGCCATCGACCTCTTCCACCCCGCCCGTATGGCCGACCGTATCCTCGGCATGGGCGACGTCGTTTCGCTCGTGGAGCGCGCGCAGGATGCCTACGACGAAAAGCAGGCCCGCGAGCTCCAGCGCAAAATCGCCAAAAACCAGTTCAACTTCAACGACTTCCTTCAGCAGATTCAGCAAATCCAGAAGATGGGCAATCTCAAGGAACTCGCCTCGATGATTCCCGGCGTTGGCAAAGCCATCAAGGACATCGACATCGACGACAACGCGTTCAAGAGCATCGAAGCCATAATCCACTCCATGACCGCTCAGGAGCGCGAGCACCCCGAAATCATCAACGGCAGCCGCCGCAAGCGCATCGCTCGCGGCTCGGGCACCGACATTCAGGAGGTCAACCGCCTCATCAAGCAGTTTGACGACGCCCGCAAGATGATGAAAGCCGTCTCCGGCTTCAGCGGCATGAAAAATCCCATGGCCATGATGCGCGGCATGAAAGCCATGCGCGGCATGGGCGGCATGCGCCGATAACAATTTTTGATTTTGTCCCACAAACCCATACACACCCGATTCACGATGACACTCATTGACGGCAAACAGACCGCCGACGACATAAAGAAAGAGATTGCGGCCGAAGTGGCCGAGATGGTGGCCCGCGGCGAAAAACGCCCCCACCTCGCTGCCATCCTCGTGGGCCACGACGGCGGCTCCGAGACCTATGTGGCCAACAAGGTGAAGGCCTGCGAGGCCTGCGGCTTCAAATCCACGCTCATTCGTTTCGAAGACGACGTCACCGAGGAGAAGCTCCTCGAAACCATCGAAGGCCTCAACGCCGACCCCGACGTCGACGGCTTCATCGTGCAGCTCCCCCTGCCCCGCCACATCTCCGAACAGAAAATCATCGAGGCTATCGACTATCGCAAGGACGTCGACGGTTTCCACCCCGTCAACGTGGGCCGCATGTCGATAGGTCTCCCCTGCTTCGTCTCGGCCACTCCCGCCGGCATCATCGAACTGCTCCGCCGCTACAACGTGCCCACCAAGGGTAAGAAGTGTGTGGTGCTCGGCCGCAGCAACATCGTCGGCAAGCCCGTGGCAAACCTGATGATGCAGAAGGCCAATCCCGGCAACGCCACCGTCACCGTGCTCCACAGCGCCTCGACCGACATCAAGGAGACCTGCGCCGAAGCCGACATCATCATCGCCGCCCTCGGCTCGCCCCTCTTCGTCACCGCCGACATGGTGAAACCGGGCGCCACAATCATCGACGTAGGCACCACGCGCGTGCCCGATGCCACCCGCAAGAGCGGTTTCCGTCTGCGCGGCGACGTCGACTTCGACAACGTGGCCGAAAAGTGCGCGTTCATCACCCCCGTGCCCGGAGGCGTAGGCCCCATGACCATCTGCTCGCTCATGCGCAACACCCTCCTCGCCGCAAAGAAAGAAATCTACAAGTAATCTCGGCGCGGCAGGCTTCGTGCCTCGCCGCCATTGATTACAGCCCCCACGCTCGCGTCCGCACTCATGTTGCGGCGCCGCGTCCCCATTCTGCCGATGCCCGGTTTGTTCTCCATCACCCTGAAGAAACAAGCCGGGCATCGCGGCTTAAGTAAGTGAGAAAAATAAATGAACAAATAAGACGAAGTTATTTTTGAGATGATTTGAGATTTGAGTGAAGAAGCATAGCGAGCTATGCGCCTGAACGAAAGGCTCAAAGCATCCGAAAAGAACGAGTTTTATTGTTCAAGAATTTTTCTTTACATATATCGTTTTATTTTTAGAACTTACTTACTCAAATCACCAACCTCTTCTTCTTTAACACCTTAGACCTATGACCAACGACAACCTCCCCCGCACTGACATCGGGTCAGAACTCCCGCCACCTCTCTACAACGGCCCCGACTTTCCCGAAAACGACAACCCGGGCGGCGAGAAACCCAACCGGACACTCGGCTCGAAAATTCTTTTCATCGCCCTCATCTCGCTCGTACTCCTCATCCCCGACTTCCTCATCATCGCGCTCGTAGGCGACCGCGAGGAAGCGCAAAACACCACCGTGGCCGAAATCTCCTCGTCGTGGAGCGGCGAGCAACTCATCTCCGGTCCCATCGTCACCATTCCCTACGACAGCATCTCGCCCGAAGACTCCGGCGGCAAGGTGCGCCTGCTGCCCGAATCGTTCAACTTCAGCGCCAACGTCAATTCGCAGACGCTCCACAGAGGCATCTACGAGTCGGTGGTCTACAATTCCGAAGTAAGCCTCTCGGGCGCCATCAGCCTCGCCCCTCTCGAATCGCTCGGCATCCCCATGTCGGCCTATCGCTTCAAGGAAGCCACAGTCACCGTAGGCATCGGCGACCTCAAGGGCGTCGAAGACATCTCGCCGCTCACCCTCGGCGACCGCTCGCTCGACCTCGAGGGTGGCCGCAACCTGCAAGTCTACGCTTTCAGTCGCATCGACGAAATCGAAAACCTGAGCGATTCTCACCCGGGCAGCCGCTCCGCCGGCTCGGGGTGCATGGAGGTGCAGACCGGCATTTTCTCGCCCGACAGTCTCCGCTATCCCTACAGCCTGACCATGAAGCTCCGCGGCTCGCGTTCGATTGGTGCCACCCCCATCGGTCGCCACAACGAAATTTCTATTTCAGGCGAATGTAAATCGCCATCGTTCACAGGCATGTTCCTCCCCAGCACCCGCGAGGTGTCCGACGGGCAATTCAAAGCCTCGTGGACCCTCAATTCCATCAACCGCGACTACCCCCAGGCCTTTGTCGGAAGCCGCGCCGCCTCGATTACAGCCTCGGCCGCAATCGTCGACATGCTCGTGCCGGTAGACCGCTATCAGAAAACCGACCGCGCCCTCAAGTATGCCATCGTCATCGTACTGCTCACCTTCATCGCAGTACTCTTTGCCGAAATCATGACGCGCCAGCCCATTCAGCTCTTCCAATACCTCCTCATCGGCCTCGCGCTCATCCTCTTCTACTCGCTGCTCCTCTCGCTCGCCGAACACATTTCCTTCGGACTGAGCTACCTCATCGCCGCCGTCATGACCATCGGTCTGCTGTTCTTCTACATGAAAGGTGTTTTACAGTCGCTCAAGGTTGCCTCCGTGATAGCCGGCCTCCTCACCGTCATCTACACTTTCATCTACATCCTGCTCTGTCTCGAGACCTACGCCCTGCTCACCGGCAGCCTCGGCCTCTTCATCGCGCTCGCCGGCATAATGTATGCCACCCTGCGCCTGCGCATCACCTCGCGCTGATTCGACCAGACTCCCCTCGACCCATCCCCAAGGGGATGAAATTTAAAGCCCCACGAATTCACTCGTGGGGCTAATTATTTAATTTCTAAAGAAGCACGATAGCTCACTGAATCGGTCAGGAGAGAGGGCGGAGGGCGCCTGTGTAGCTATCCATGATGAAACCCTTGACGCTGACACCTTCCGGGGGCATGAGCGGATGATTGGCTATGAGGTCGACTGTCTCGTGGATAGCCGCATCGGTGTCCTCGAAACCGTGGAGCCACTCTTCGAGATTGATGCCGCAATGTTTCATCAGGGTGATGTGTTCCTCACTCACCCCGCGCTCCTTCATGGTGTGGAGCATCTCCTTGGCATCCATGCCCTGCACGCCGCAGCCGGTGTGGCCTATCACCATGATTTCGTTGACGCCCAATTCGTAGACCGCCACGAGGATTGAGCGCATGGTCGAGTCGAAGGGATTGACTATCGTGGCGCCCGCGTTTTTTATCACCTTCACGTCGCCGTTGCGGAAACCGAGCGCGGCAGGCAACAGTTCGACAAGACGCGTGTCCATGCAGGTGACTATGGCAATCTTCTTGTCGGGATACTTACTCGTGGCAAATTTCTCGTAGCCCTGTTCGGCCACAAATTTTTCGTTGAAAGCAAGAATTTCGTTTATCATGTTGCAAAAGGATTATGTTAACACAGCAGTCGGGGCGCAGCCATCGGCCGCGCGGTCTGACGCCCCAAAATTACGCATTTTCCACGTCAATTCCAAACCCTCCAACCTAAACATTACTGCGAAAATGACAGACTGATGACAGAATTGGCAGGGAAAATTAACTTTTTTTGGCGCAATCTGCGGCGGCATAGTTTTTGTAGGGTTGTTATACAGAGTGAGCGGCTCAGCCTCCGCTTCCGCGCGCTCTCTTTTTAATCATCAGATACAAAAAAGCTAATTACGATATGCAAAAAGGACAAATTGGTGTTACCACGGAAAACATCTTCCCGGTAATCAAAAAATTTCTCTATTCCGACAACGAAATTTTCCTGCGCGAACTGGTGTCTAACGCCATCGACGCAACTCAGAAACTCAAGACCCTCTCGTCGTTCGGCGAGTTCAAGGGCGAGCTCGGCGACATGAAGGTCGAAGTGAAAATCGACAAGGAAGCCGGCACGCTCACCATCTCCGACCACGGCATTGGCATGACGGCCGAAGACATCGACAAATACATCAACCAGATTGCATTCTCGGGCGCCGAGGAGTTCGTCAACAAGTTCAAAGACAACGCCAACGCCATCATCGGCCACTTCGGCCTCGGCTTCTACTCGGCATTCATGGTGTCGAAGAAGGTTGAAATCCGTTCGCTTTCCTACAAGGAAGGTGCCGAAGCCGTCAAATGGGACTGCGACGGGTCGCCCGAGTACACCATGGAGCCGTGCGACAAGACCGAGCGCGGCACCGACGTAATCCTCTACATCGACGACGAGTCGAAGGAGTATCTCGAACAGACCCGTATCGACTACCTCCTCAAGAAGTATTGCCGCTTCCTCCCAGTGCCCGTCGAGACCGACGGCAAGGTGGTCAACGCCACCGAGCCCATGTGGACCCGCAAGCCCTCCGAGCTCACCGACGACGACTATCGCGCTTTCTATCGCGAGCTCTATCCCGGTCAGGAAGACCCTCTGTTCTGGATTCACCTCAACGTCGACTATCCCTTCACGCTGACAGGTATCCTCTACTTCCCCAAAATCAAGAACAATCTCGACATTCGCAAAGACCGCATTCAGCTCTATTGCAATCAGGTGTTTGTCACCGACTCTGTCGAAGGCGTCGTGCCTGAATTCATGATGCTCCTCCAGGGTGTCATCGACTCGCCCGACATCCCCCTCAACGTGTCGCGTTCCTACCTCCAGAGCGACACCGCCGTCAAGAAGATTTCCGGCTATATCACTAAGAAAGTGGCCTCGCGCCTTTCCGACCTCTTCAAGGCCGACCGCGCCGAGTTTGAAAAGAAGTGGGACGACATCAAGATTTTCATCGAATACGGTATGCTCACCGACGACAAGTTCTGCGACGCTGCCATGAAATTCGTGCTCGTCAAAGACACCGAAGGCAAGTATTTCACCCTCGACGAATATCGCACCCTCATCGAGCCCACCCAGACCGATGCCGAGGGCAACGTGGTCTACATCTACTCCACCGACCCCGTGGCTCAGTTCTCCTACATCAAGGCGGCCGGCGACAAGGGCTACAACGTCCTCGTCATGGACGGACAGCTCGACGGCCACTTCATCTCGCTGCTCGAACAGAAGATTGACAAGACCCGTTTCGTGCGCGTCGATGCCGACTCCGTGGGCAACCTCGTGCCGAAGGGCGAAAAGAAAGACACCAATCTGAGCGCCGACCAGCTCTCGATGCTCACCACACTCTTCCATTCGCAGCTCCCGCAGCTCGAAAAGGCCGACTTCCTCATCTCGTTTGAGGCGCTCGACCCCGCTGCCGACCCAATTCTGATTACGCAGAACGAATACATGCGACGCATGAAAGACATGGCCGCCACTCAGCCCGGCATGGCTTTCTATGCCGAACTCCCCGACAGCTACAACCTCATCGTCAACACGCAGCAGCCTGTCGTAGCCTCGCTCCTCGCAGATGCCGAGAAGGCGCTCGACGACAAGGTGTCGCCTCTCCGCACCGCCATCACCGATGCCAACTCTCGTCTGGCCGACGTGCGCAAGGAGATTAAAGACAACAAGCCCACCGACGAGCAGCGCGCCTCCGAGGATGCCATTGTGGCCGAAATCGACAAGGCCCGCAAGGAGCAGGAAGAAATCGTAGGCGGTTTCGCAGCCGGCAAGCCTGTCATCAAACAGATGATTGACCTCGCTCTCCTCGCCAACGGTCTTCTCCGTGGCAAGGAACTCGCCGACTTCATCTCGCGCTCAGTCAAAATGCTCTGATAAATAGAGTCTTTACCCCCATTTCCAATCCGTCCCCGCCCACTCGCGAGGACGGATTTTTATTTCCGCCCACCTATAAATCAGTTGGTTATCTCGCGTTGCCGCCCATCCCCGGAGGGGATGAATTGCAAAGCCCCACGAATTCATTCGTGGGGATAACGATTTCATTTTCAAACACATCCCTGAAGGGGATGAATATTCCATGCGCGTAGGGGTGATTTGTCGACTACTCTCAAGCAGCTCACAATTGTCCGACATAAACAATATTCATCCCCTTCAGGGATGTAACGTAATATAACAACCTGATTTTCAGGTAGGGACGCGCCATGGCGCGTCCACGCAGACCCACGATGTCGGATTACCCCCTGCCGCCGTACCAATTCGCGGCATCGCGCAGACCCACGACGTGAAATCAACGCACCTTCCCCCCATTCCAAATCCGTCCCCGCCCCACTCGCGAGGACGGATTTTTTTATTTCAGCTCCCCAGCCGCTAAAAGAATGCGTAGCCTACGGTGACGAACACCGACTGACTCATCTGCTTCGAGGGCACCGCAAATTTCTCGCCGGAAGCGAGCGTCACGTTGCGCCGACACGAATAATAGTCGAAATTCGAAAGTTCATACCCGAGCCCGACCGTAAAACGGTCAATGGCCACTTTTGCCGAGAGCGACACGTTCCAATACACCCACGTCAGATGCTCATTCGGAAAACGCCGCACGTCGAACACCTGCGACACTCCTCCCTGAAACTCCTTGAGCTCGTAGGTGAGCGAATTGCGGAACGGGCAAGCCAGACTCACACCCGGCGCGGTCTCAAACCATAGCCGGTAGAAGCCATCGCGGCTAAGACTGATGCGGGGCGAACGAAACACTACCGCAGGTTTGAACACCATCCATGCCACGTCTCTCTCCGAGCGCAGCAGCTCCGCCTCATAGCCGTCGATTTGGGTGAAGCGGCTCGGCTGGTTATACTGGCTCGTAAACTCCACGCCCAGACTGACCCCGACGTAGTCATTAAACGAATAGCCCACAGCGGGCCGGAGCAGCCATGCCTGTTCGTTATTGACGTAAAGTCCGCCCTGCAGCGAGACATCCCACCGCGGGGGTGTATCCGCCCCCTCAGCCCCGACCGCCTGACACACCCCCGCGCCAATCAAAAGCAACCCACTTATAAAAATCCTTGCAAGTTTCATCCTGATAATTCTTTTGCCCGCAAAGTTACGAAAAGATTTTCTAGAAGTTGTTTAAACTTTTTTCTTTTCGGAGATTTTATCAGATTTTTGAGATGATTTTCCACATCGAAGAGGGAGTGTAGCGAGCTACACGACCGATGAGAGGTGAAAAATCAGCCAAAAAGATGATGAAAGACCCGAAAAGAGGTCGGTTTAAACTTCTACCTTAATTAAGTTCTATTTCACCGTAAAAAAGTTTTAAACAACTTCATGATTTTTGGTATCCCTGAAATGTTAAAAACTCCAAACGTGGGGGGATATGTAGGACGGATTTTGTAACTTTGCATAAAGTTATGCCAACACAGAAAACCTCAGCCAACGAACGAGCTCGCTCGCGGTTTCAGACCGTAATCGAGCAGGAGCTCATCGACCGCCTCAAGACGCTGGTGCTTGCGGCCCGCAACATTGTGGTCACCTGCCACGTGAGTCCCGACGGCGACGCCTTGGGCTCGTCGTGTGCGCTTGCAGCCGTGCTGCGCACGTTGGGCAAGGAGGCGCGCGTTGTGACCGCCGACTGCGCCCCCCGCGCGTTGCAGTTTCTGCCGGGTGTCAGAGACATCGTGGCTTCGACGCGACAGCCCGAGACGGCGGCGCGGCTCATCGAACAGGCCGACCTGATTTTCTGCATGGACTTCAACGACCTGAAGCGCCTCGACCGTCTCGAGCCGCTCGTGCGTGCCTCACAGGCGCGCCGTGTGGTCATCGACCATCATCTCGACCCGTCAATCGAGGCCGACGTGCTCATCTCGCATCCCGAGGTGTCGTCGACTTCTGCGCTGCTCTACATCGTGTTGTGGCAGGCCTACTGGACCCGCAACCTCACCCGCTCGTCGGCGGCGTGCATCTACACCGGCATGATGACCGACACGGGCAATTTCTCATACAATTCCAACGACCCCGACCTCTATCTCATCATCCACGACCTCATGCTCAAAGGCATCGACAAAGACAATCTCTTCAAGTTGGTGATGAACACGTCGTCGGAGTCGCGCATTCGCATCATGGGCTACGGCCAATACCGAATGCAGCTCTTCAAGCAGCACCGTGCGGCGCTCATCATGCTCTCGCAGGCCGAACTCGACGAGTTTGATTACGGGAAGGGCGACACGGAGGGATTGGTCAACGTGCCGCTGGCTATGCCCGACGTGACCTACTCGGTGTTCATGCGCGAGGATGGCCCCGACACGGTCAAGGTGTCGATGCGCTCGAAGGGCGATTTCTCGGTGTCGCGCATCTGCGAAGACTGTTTCTCGGGTGGCGGCCACGCCAACGCCGCCGGCGGAGAGTTCAAGGGCTCGCTCGCCGAGGCCGTGACTCATCTGATTTCGGTGCTACCCAACTACGACCAATACCTAAGCTAATCTCTCCACCAACTTATCCATACACATCTCCATTGCAATGAAATTTCGTTTTTTCACATTTGCCATATCGCTGCTCGGACTTTTGGGTCTCATCACCATGAGCTGTGACCACACCAAGAGCTACGCCGAACTCCTCACCGACGAGACCCGCGCCGTGAATGCCTTTCTGGCCGAACACCACGTGGTGATTTCCATCCCCGAGGACTCCGTGTTTCAGGTGGGTCCCAACGCCCCTTACTACCGTCTCGACGATGAGGGCAACGTCTACATGCAGGTGCTCGACGCAGGCGACCCCGATTCGCGCCCTGAGGCCGGCGAGCGTGTCTACTTCCGCTACATGCGCTACAGCCTCTTCTCGTATGTGGTCGGTGGCACCAATGTCGGCGCGGGCAATGCGTCAGACCTTTCCACTTCGCCGTCATACTTCGTGTTTGACGAGCTCTACAACAGCCAGTCGCAAATCTACGGCGAGGGGCTTCAGATGCCGTGCCGCTTCCTGGGTTGGAACGCCAAGGTAAACCTCGTGGTGAAGTCGCAGATGGGCGCCTCGTCGGAAATGAGCTACGTCGTGCCCTACCTCTACGTCATCAGCTACTTCAAGCCGATGGTCTGAGCTGTGAAGTTGTTTAAACTTCAGTATTTGCCGGAAACTCCATTTCAAAAATCTTTTTGACATGTCACTCATAAAATCTATTTCGGGCATCCGCGGCACCATAGGCGGCGCGCAGGGCGACGGCCTTTCGCCCGTAGATGTCGTGAAATTCACGGCGGCTTACGCCACCTTCATATCGCGCACCACCACGCGCGCCACTCGTTCTATCGTCGTCGGGCGCGACGCGCGTCTGAGCGGCCCTATGGTTGAGAAACTCGTGTGTGCCACTCTGACGGCCATGGGTTTTGACGTAATCAACATCGGCCCCGCCTCGACACCCACCACCGAAGTGGCCGTCACCGGCGAGAAGGCCTGCGGCGGCATCATTCTCACTGCGAGCCACAACCCGAGCCAGTGGAATGCGCTCAAGCTTCTCAACGAGGAGGGCGAATTTCTCAACGACGCACAGGGCAAGGAAGTGCTGCGCATAGCCGAAGAGGGCGACATCGTCTATGCCGACGTCAACCACCTCGGCACCGAGTATGTCAACAACACGTGGAATCTGCGCCACATCGAGCAGGTGCTCGCGCTGCGCCTCGTCGATGTCGACGCAATCCGCAAGGCCAATTTCACTGTGGCCGTCGACGCGGTCAACTCTGTTGGCGGCGTGGTGATACCTCAGCTGCTCCGCGCTCTCGGCGTTGAAAACATCATCGAACTCAACTGCGAACCCAACGGCAAGTTTGCCCACACCCCCGAACCGATACCTCAGAACCTGACTCAGATTTCGTCGCTCATGGCCGACGGACGCGCCGACGTGGGCTTCGTGGTCGACCCCGACGTTGACCGCCTCGCCATCGTGATGGAAAACGGCGAAATGTTTGTCGAGGAATACACCCTCGTCTCGGTGGCCGACTATGTGCTCTCTCACACCCCCGGCTCGACGGTGAGCAATCTGAGCTCGTCGCGCGCGCTCCGCGACGTCACCGCAGCACATGGCTGCACCTACACGGCCGCAGCCGTAGGCGAGGTCAACGTCGTCACCAAAATGAAAGAGACCGGAGCCGTCATCGGCGGCGAGGGCAACGGCGGCGTCATCTACCCCGAAGCCCACTACGGCCGCGACGCACTCGTCGGTGTGGCTCTCTTCCTGACGCTGCTTGCCAAGAGCGGCAAGAAAGTGTCGGAACTGCGCAAGACCTACCCCGCCTACGAAATAGCCAAAAACAAAATCGAACTTACCCCCGACATTGATGTCGACGCCATACTCGCGGCAATGAAAGACAAATTTGCCGGCGAGCAAATCACCGACATCGACGGTGTGAAAATCGACTTCAAGGACTCGTGGGTCCACCTGCGCAAATCAAACACCGAGCCCATCATCCGCATCTATTCAGAGGCCGCCACCATGGCCGAAGCCGACGCCCTCGCCGAAGAAATCAAAAAAATCATCGCCTCGATGATTTAACCCCTTCCCTCCTCCCCCCGGACACACAAGCATTCAAAACTTAAGTCCGACATCCGCACCCATACGTCCGACAACATAATAATCAGCCATTTAGCCCGCGCTAAATGGCTGATTTCTAATATCCCTACCAACCGCCCTCATATCGGCACGCCCGCGCAGCTCCCACTATAAAAATAGCATAATCATTGAGAATACAAAGCAATCTTAAATTAAGAGCTGTGCAGTATTACAAAATTTCTCAGACTATAGCCTTTGTAATTCAAAATTTATCACTAACTTTGCCAAAAGAGAAGTTATGCACCGCATCCCACATAAAAAACTCAAAGGGTTGATTGTTCAACCATCTAATAGCAACGATATGGAAATTTCAAAACAGCAATATGAGTATGCACTAAATCGTATCGAGGAACTGTTGCCACTTGTGACGGATGAAACTCCGGCAAGCGACAAGAACGCCATAGAGCTTGCCATTATTTCAGATGTGGTTGATGCCTATGAGAAAATTCATTACCCGATAGCGAAACCCACTATCGGAGAGTTAATCAGTCTTTCTATCGAAGAAAGAGGGATGACTCAAAAACAGCTTGGAAAGGAGCTTGGAGTAAGTCCTTCAAGAGTCAGCGATTACATATCAGGACGAGCTGAACCGACTTTGCGTATCGCCAAAGCTTTATGCCTCATTCTCGGCATAGCCCCGGCCGCCATACTCGGAATGTAAGTAAATTTATAAATTGGCAAGGAGGTTGCTTTTGTAGATATAGGGTTAGAGTGCGATGACTCAGGCTTCTTCCATGCTTAGATTACGTTGTGTATGGGCACGGCGGCGCAGTATAGGAGTGATGGTTTTCTCAACATACGGTCACTGCGGCTGTTTTCATTAAGATTGAACATAGCTTTTTTGAACCGCAATGTTCGCAATCAGAAATGCCATACGCAGGACTGTCATTGCAGGATATATATAAAACAAAAGCCGCCCCGGGGGCGGCTTTTGTTTTGTATGGTTTGGGAGGGATTAGTAGTCGTAGCCGATGAGGGTTTTGACCTCGGGACGGAGGTAGGGGGAGATGAGCACGCTGCTCACCGGGATGTCAAACTGGCCGGCGGCGTAGGGGGCAATCTCGTAGATGTTGTAGTGGATGAAGAGGGTCTCGCCCTTGATGTAGGGCATTCCGACGCCTACGTTGTCGTAGGCGAAAATGCCCATCTTGGCGAGGTGTTCGGGAATGGTGCCCATCTGGTCGGCAAGGCTCTGCTTGATGATGTCGAGCACTTCCTTTTCATGGCCGGGCAGGAAGTAGTCTGACGCGGTTAGTACGTTGGCGTGCTCAAGGTCGTAGGTGAAGGGAAATTGCATCACCTCGCCGTGGGCGCCGCCGAGATACTGCGAATTTGTCACGGTGTAGGTGACGTATTCTTCGTTGACATCGGTCATCTCGGCTTCGGAGCGCATGATGAATGCGGGCTGGTCGGAGGGGATGCTGTCTACCACAGAGATTTCGTCGATTTCGTCGAAGTAGTTCTTGAGGTCGTGGATGCCGTCGATAAAGTTGATGATAGCTTCGTCGGGGGTGGCATAGATTGAGTCGCCGAAGGTGTAGCTTGCGAGCGAGTCCTGCAACTGGGCGATGTCGGCGTGTCCGAGTTTCTCGGGCCACGCAATGCGGGCCGAAATGTTGAGGTAATGGTCGTCGCCGTCGATTTTCAACAGATAGTTGCGCGAGGCCGATTTGAGCACCTGATTGAACGCGAAGCTGTCGATTTCGACGTCTTGATTTTCAGAGCCCTCATTTCCGCCACAGGCGGCGAGTCCGGCGGCCATGAGCACCACTGCTCCCAGACCCAGTATTTTAGATTTTTGCATCTTGCAATAAGTTTGATGTATGAAAATTCAGAAAAACGAGTTGGCGACGACCGCCACGATGTGACAGCCGACGACCCTTAAACGTGACCACCCCTGCTTTTATTATATAAGTAAGTTCTAAAAATAAAACGATATATGTTTGTGGAAAAATTCTTGAATAATAAAACTCGTTCTTTTTGGATGCTTTATGCTTGTCACTCAATCGTGTAGCGCGGCTACAC
>JAIDCC010000051.1 GCA_029056055.1 Duncaniella sp. | reverse complement strand
CCGTCAGCCCCGCCACCATCCCGACGAAGATGATTGTTTTCAGTAATCGTTTCATGTCTGAATGCTTTTTAGTGTTTTGACGGCAAAGATAGCGAAAAGTTTATTAAAAACAGTGCGAAAATGACGGATCGGAATTTTTATGCCCGATTTTTGCCATTGTGCGCCGGGCAGACGCTCTTTGTTTGTGCAAAATGTGCTTTAAAATCGGTCAAAATTGGAAAAATGACACAATTTTCAAAGAAATTTGCTCATTCGGTTTGGATATTCAAAAATTATATATACTTTTGCAAAACCAATCGGTAGTATTCGTTCACTATTCTCAATTATTACTAATTCATGAAATCAGTTTTATTTTCACTTGCATCCGTCCTGTTGGCAGGTGGCTTGAGCTGTTCGGCGGCATTGCCGGCCTCTCCGTTGGCTAAGGCCGCCAACTCGCCCGGCGCATTCCGTCCCACCGGAAAAATCGGTCAAGTCACCGAAAATCCCGGCTTCAACCGTGCCAATTCCTCCGAGCTTACATGGCCCGAGACCCACAGCACAGCCGAAGCTCTCCTGCAGGCCGCACGCATTCACAACGTTTCCCGCGTCAGCGCTTCCTCTCCCAAACTCCGCCCCGTCAAGACACGCAAAGCTCCCGGCCAGGCCCTCGGAGGCTCCACCGAAGGGCTCCCCACGCTCATGGGCTGCGTCAGCTACGCCGATTCGTGGAACATCACCGGCGAGGGACAGGTGGGCATCTACGAAATCGGTCCTGATGCCCTCGAAATTGTCTCGCTCCAGGAAAAAATGCTCACCTCCTACGGGCAGGTCTACGCCGGCGACAAGTACTTCGCCACCGAACCTACCCTCTACGGCTCGTGGGTCTACGACATGAGCTATCACATCTACGACACAAGCTCCTGGACCGAATCAGCGGTTGTCCCCGGCAACTACTACTTCAACGCTCGCGCCATGGCCTTCGACCCCATGAGCCGCCGCGCCTACGCCATCACTCGCGACGATGACTATTACTACTACCTCGCCGTGATGGACATGAACACCTACGACTACAAAAACATCGGCAAGCTCGGCACCGACGACTGGTCGGCTCTCATGTGTGCAGCCGACGGCTCGGTCTACGGCATCCGCCGCAGCGGCGAGCTGGTCAGCTTCGACAAGACCACGGCAGCCATCACCACAATCGGTCAGACAGGCCTCGGAAGCCCCATGATGACCGCCGGCACCATCGACCCCGCTACCGGCCGCTGTTTCTATATCTACTATTCCGGCTACTCGTCTGACCTCTACGAGATTGACCTCGAGACGGCCAAGCCCACCTATCTTTACGAAATTCCCGAGAACGCCCAGATTCTCAGCCTCTTTGTCCCCGAGACTCCCGTGGCCGAAAACGGTCCCGCGGCCGCAGCCGGCCTCTCCGCCCTCTTTGAAGGCGAGTCGCTTTCGGGCAACGTGACCTTCACGCTCCCCTCCGCCACTGTCTCCGGCGCCGCTCTCTCCGGCACAGTCTCCTATTCTCTCCTCGTCAACGGCACCGAGCTGACCTCCGGTCAGGGCGCCGCGGGCGATGAGGTGTCGTGCCCCGTCACTCTCGACGCTTCCGGCGAATACACTTTCACCGTCAAAGTCAGCACGGCTGATGCCGAAGGCGCCTCTGCCTCCGTCACCGCGTGGATTGGCTACGCTCTCCCCGCAGCTCCCTCGAAGGTTGCGCTCACGGTGGTCGACGACAAGCTCTCGCTCTCATGGCAGGAAGTGAAAGTGCCCGGCGCTCAGATTTCCTACACCGTCATCTCCTATCCTTCGGGCGAAGTGGTGGCCGAAAACCTCACCGACCTCGCCTACACCTGCGACATCCCCGTCACCGACGAGCTCACCGCATGGTCCTTCGGAGTCATTGCCGTCAATGGCGACAGCCGCTCATCTGAATCGCTCTCAAACGGCTACATCTCAGGCTATCTCACGCTCCCCTACAGCCAGGACTTCGAGCTTGAAAGCAGCCGCGACTACTTCACCTTTGTCGACGCTAACGAAGACGGCAAAACCTGGGAATGGCAGTTCTTCGCCGAAAGCGGCCGTCTCCGCCTCAACTACTCCTACTCGAAGCCGCAGGACGACTGGGCGGTGCTTCACCCCGTCAAATTCGAGCGCGGCAAGCTCTACACCATCAGCGCCGACATCAAGGGCACAGGCTCCTACTACACTGAAAAGATGGAATTCGTCGTGGCGCGCGGCAACGACGCTGCCTCGCTCGCCGAAGGCACCGTGATTCTCGCTCCTTTCGAATTCAGCGGTGAAGACTACGCCACCTACGAAGCTTCGTTCATCGCACAGGAAAGCGGTGTCTACTACGTGGCTTTCCACGCCATCAGCGACACGTTCCAGAACATCATCTACCTCGACAATGTCGCCGTCTCCAAAGGCTCCTCGGCTCTTGCTCCCGCTGCCGTGACCGACCTTGTCGTGACCCCCGACGCATCGGGCGCTCTCTCGGCTCTCCTGACCTTCAACTATCCCGTCAAAAACATGGTCGGCGACAATCTCACCGCCGGTGGTGAAGTAATCATCGAGCGCGACGGCGACGAAATCGGCCGTGTCGAGGCTTCCGAGCCGGGACAAGCTCTGCAGTTCACCGACGATTCGCCCGCCAACGGCTCACACCGCTACGTCGTCACTCCCTCTTCGGCCGACGGCCGCGGCGTCGAGACCGAAGTCTCGGCCTACATCGGTCTGACCGCTCCCAAGGCGCCCGTGGTGGCTGTCGAGTATGGTGCCAACACCGGCGAGGCTGTCGTCACTTGGGAAGCTCCCACCCACGACCTCATGGGTCATGAGCTGGGCAACACCCCGATTGTCTACAACGTGCAGCGCGTGGCAAACGGTTCGAATCCCCTCACCGTGGCCACCGGTCTCACCTCTACTCAGTTCACCGAGCAGTGTGTCGACCCCTCGGCCGACCAGGTGTTCGTCAACTACATCGTCGAGGCTGAGGCTATCGGCGGCATCAGCGACGGCGGTCTCTCCAACATCTATCCCCTCGGCCGCCCCGAAGCAACTCCCGCCCGCGAGTCGTTCGGCGGACGTGTCACCGACTACGAATGGGGTGCCGAAGCTTCGCCCGAATCGTTCACCTCGTGGGACGTCTACCCCGGCAGCGAACTCGGCATCGACACCTACGACGGCGGCTCGGCTGTCGTGGCCTACAACGCCTACTATTCCGATGACAACACCTCGGCGCTCATCTCGAGCCTCTTCGACCTCACAGGTCTCGAAAAGCCCGTCCTCACTTTCTACCTCTACGACTTCATGGAGTCGGAAAACCGTCTGACCGTCTCGGTCAACAACGGCAAGGGCTGGACCATCCTCGGCGACGTCCCCACCGGCGAGACCCACTTCGACTGGAAACGCAAGACCGTCGACCTCTCCGCGTTCAAAGACCAGGTCATCTGCATCAGCCTTCTCGCCGAGATTGTCGACTACGACATCATGGCCGTTGACAATCTCCGCATCACCAACGACGTCGACCACAATCTCGCCGTGCTCGGCATCTCCGTGCCCGAAAGCGTCGAGGCAAACGAGGAGTTCCCCGTCACCGTCTCCTACGAGAACGCCGGCAAGAACATTGCCGCGGGCTACACCGTCGACCTCTACCGCGACGACGAACTCATCGAAAGCCGCGAAGGTGTCTCGCTCCACCCCGAAGTCCACACCGACGTGACTTTCACCACCTCGCTCGCAGTCACCGCTCCCGACGCTCCCGTCTTCAAGGCTGTGCTCAACTATGCGGCCGACCAAAACGAGTCTGACAATGCCACTCCCGAAGCTTCCGTAGTCTTCCTCCGTCCCACTCTGCCCGCGCCGCTCGCGCTGACTGCCGTGCAGAACAGCGACACCGAGGTGACCCTCTCGTGGAACGAACCCGACTTCACCACCATCGTCCCCTCGCCCTCTACCGACGACCTCGAAAGCTACACCCCCTTCTCGACCGGCCTTCCGACCTCGGTCATCGAAGGCGACAACATCGGCGACTGGACCGTCTATGACGAAGACGGCCTCCCCACCTACACCGGCACCTTCGACTACCCCGGCGTTGGCGAGCCCATGGCCTTCGTGGTCTACAACAGCCACCTCCAGGAAGACAACGTCTTCGGTTGCCACAGCGGCAAGCAGATGTTCCTCTCGCTCGCCTCAAAGCCTGACGGCGACCGCTACAACGACGACTGGCTCGTGTCGCCCGAACTCGCCGGCTGCGAGCAGGAGATTTCGTTCTACGCCAAGTCAATCGACACCTATGGAGTCGACAAATTCCAGGTGCTCTACTCGACAACAGGCAAAGCCATCGCCGACTTCACCCTCCTCTCCGAGCAGGAAAGCACCGGCGACTGGACACGCTACGCCTTCACTCTCCCCGAAGGCACCACCTACTTTGCCGTGCGCTGCATCTCTGAAGACAAGTATGCCTTCCTCCTCGACGACTTCCGCATGATTTCAGCCAAAGACGCCGTCATAGACCTCGAAATCCACGGCTACAACGTCTACTGCGACGGCAAGCGCGTCAATGCCGAACTCCTCGGCGAGTGCGGCCACATCCATCAGCCCGACCTCGCCGACGGCACCTACAACCTCACCTACCACGTGGCTTGCGTCTACAATCACGGCGAATCCGCTCCCTCCGAGGGCGTGCAGGTCGACTTCACCAAGTCGGCTCTCGACCGTGTCGACGCCGCCCCGGCCATCCGCATCCTCGCCGGTAAGGGTCTCGTAGTCATCAAAGGCCTCGACGGCAATGAGGTCACCGTAGCCGACACTGCCGGCCACACCCTCTACCACGCCTCCGACGCCTCGGGCGACCTCAGCGTAAGCCTCGCCCCCGGCCTCTACATCGTCCGCGCCGGCTCCGTCACCGCCAAAGCAGTGGTGCTCTGACGCAATTCCTCGAAATTACAAGTTAATTACCCTTAAACGTTAATGAGGGTGTGACGCCATCGCGTCACACCCTCATTCTTTATTACGGTTTTCTTCGTTGCTATAAGATTTCCGCTTCGTCGATTTTGGAGAGGGCGAAGGCGTAGGCTCCCGCCGAGATGGCGCGCGAGGCACCGAGCTTCGAGAAGGTCACGCCGATGCGCTTCATGTCGTCATACTCGACGGTGAGGTGGGTGCCGCGCACGGGAATGGTCTTCGTGTTGCCGCGCGCGAAGGTCTCGAACTCGGCCGGGTCGTCGAGATTGAACACCTGCATCTGGAGGCGGCTCACCTTGTCGCCTCCGAGGGTGGAGAGCTTGCCGCGCAGTTCGGCAAGGAGCGAGGGCAGAATCCACTGACGCGCGGCTGTGATGCCTCCGCCGATGACGATGAGGCCGTCGATGAGCTGCGCGGCCATAGCCATGGCGTCGCCGGCGATTTGGCCGAACTCCGCGAAGGCGCGCCGCGCGGCCTCGACGTTGCCGGGGCGTGTGCCGTCGGCAATCTCGCAGATTTCTTTCGGCTCGAAACTATGGTTGTAGTCGCCCGAGGCTTCGGCGTAGACGCGCTTGATGGCGCGCACGGCCACACCCTCCTCTACGATGATGCCAGCTTTGGTCTTGTGGGGCAGGCAGAAGGTCTCGACACACGAATTGTCGCCGCGGTTGAGACCGCCGTTCACCACGATGCCCACGCCGAAACCTGTGCCGAACGTGTAGCCCAGCAGGTTGTGATACCGCTTCTTGCTCCCGGCTTCGGCCAGACGGCGGTTCACCTCCGGGAGCGCGCCGCACAGCGCCTCGCCGTAGGCGAACAGGTCGCCGTCATTGTTGATGAACACCGGGATGCCGAACACGTTCTGAAGGAACGGCCCGAGAGCCACACCGTCGCGAAACGATGGAAAGTTGGGCAGGTAGCCGCCGATGATGCCGTTGGGGTAGTCGGCCGGTCCGGGGAAGGCGAAACTGATGGCCACAGGGGCTTCGTCGAGCGAATCAATCACCTCGCGGAAACCTTTGACCATCGTGTCGAGACAGAGGTCGAGGTCGTGAGCGTTCGAGGGGTAGGTGATTGGGGTGGTGATGTACTCACACCCTCTCATTGCGCCAAACACCAGATTGGTGCCCCCGGCGTCGAGGGTGATGACTACGCGATTGTCGTGGATATACATTTTGAGCAAGGGTTTTAAGTGATAACGTCGCTCGTGGGCGAATTGTTATGCGGTCAAAGGGTTATTGTTTCGGAAAATCTGATGTCGTCTGACGAGCGGCCCACAGCGATAATGAAATCACCGTGTTCGAGCACTTTGGCACCCCCGTCTACCGAAAACATCAGTTCTTCGACGGGCACCTGCAGCGTCACGACAGTCTGCTCGCCCGCAGCGATGCCTACCTTGCTGAACGCTTTGAGCTGTCTGACGGGCGTGAGGATTGAGCTGACAGGGTCGGAGACGTAGAGCTGCACCACTTCCTTGCCTTCGCGACCGCCGGTGTTGGTCACTTTCAGCGTAGCCGTGACAATCGAGTCGGTGGCAGCCACCTTGAAGTCAGAGTATTCGAAATCGGTGTATCCCTTTCCTGCTCCGAAAGGCCAGAGGGCGTATGGCGACTCGAAGATGTAGTGCATGGCGGGGCTGTCGGGCGTACCGCCGCGGTCGTTGCCATACTCGCGGTCGGTGGGGTAGTAGTTGTAGTAGCACGGAGCGTTGCCGGTGGAGCGTGGAAACGAGACGTTCAGTCGGCCCGATGGGTTGACCTTTCCGGTGATGATTTCGGCGAGTGCCTGTCCCTGCTGTTCGCCTCCATACCATTGCACGATGAAAGCGTCGGCGTTTTCCTTTACCCACGGTAGCGCCAGCGGTTTGCCGGCTATGAGTGCCACGACGAGCGGTTTGCCGGTGGCTTTCAGCGCCTCGAGAAGTCGGGCCTGCACGCCGGGCAGTTCGAGCGACGAGAGGTCGAACGCCTCGCCCGAAGTGGAATTCTTCGGGCCACGTCCGAGGAACGTCGAGCGCGTGCCGACGGCGGCTATCACCACATCGCTCTTCCGGGCGGCCTCCACGGCTTCGGCTATCATCGAGGTGTCGCGGCTCCACCAGTCGCACCCCTCGGCGTAGTTGACCGTCACGTTCTCAGGCAACACCGCGCGCAGACCGTCGACGAGCGAGACACCCTCGTTGCGGTCGGGGCGCGCCCAGCTGTAGTCGCCCATCACGGCCATTCCGGCGTTCGGCCCGACTACGGCTACCGATTTGAGCTTCGTCGGGTCAAGCGGCAGCAGCCCGTGGTTTTCGAGAAGTATCGCGCTCTCGTCGGCCACGGCTTTGGCCAGAGCCACGTGCGAGCGACAGCGCACCGTGTCGAGGGGCAGTTTCGTCGCGGCGGCGTCGCCGTCAAAGAGCCCGAGTCGGAATTTCGTGCAAAGCACTCGGCGCACGGCGTTGTCGATGTCGGCGACCTCGATAATGCCGTCGGTCACCTGCTGTTCGAGAGTGCGGTAGGCATCGTCGACATCGACGTCTATGCCGGCGATGAGCGATTGGCGCGCGGCTTCCTCGCTCGTCGCCACGGCATGATGGAAAGTCTTGAGACGGTCCACCGAGCCCCAGTCAGAGTAGACGTAGCCGTCAAAACCGAGCTCGCCGCGCAGAATGTCGGTCATGAATCGACGTGAGCCCGAGACCGGCACGCCGTCGTAGGCGCTGTAGCAACTCATGATGGCCATGGGCGCGGCGTTGCTGATGACTTTGGCGAAGGGATAGAGGTAGAGGTTGCGTAGTTCCCGCTCGCCTCCGCACACATTGGCGCAGTTGAGGCCGCCGGTAGGTGTGCCGTGAGCCACGAAGTGCTTTGGCATGCAAGCCACGCCGTTAGACTGATATCCGTCGACAAACGCGGTGGCCGTCTCGGCGATGAGGAAAGGGTCTTCGCCGAAAGTTTCCTCGACCCGGCCCCAGCGCAGCTCGCGCGCAATGTCGAGCACCGGCGAGAGCACCTGTCTCATTCCGAGCGCCTTGGCCTCGGCGGCACAGGCGGCGGTCATGGTGGCTATCAGTGCGGGGTTGAACGTGCTGCCCTGGGCCAGAGCATGGGGAAAAATCGTGCAGCTGTCCTGGAGGATGCCCTGAATGCCTTCTACGCAGGTCAGAGCCGGGATACCGAAGCGCGTGCGGCTCATGTAGATGTCGAGGCTGTCGGTGATTTCGCGGCAGCGTGCGGCGTGATGGTCCATGTCATGGACGGTGCCTATGCCGTATCCCTCGAAACGGCTGTCGAAGTCGGAGGGGTCGCCGGTCTGGCGGTTTTGCAGCTGGAGCACTTTCTCGTGAAGTGTCATTCTCGAGAGAAGGTCGTCCACACGGGTTTCAATGTCGAGGCCGGAGTCGAGGTAGGGTAGGAGCTGACCTGCTTCCGCCGAACTGAAAGCGAATGATACGAGGACGAGAGTGAATACCTTGGGGAGTATGGAGCGCATTTCTATCAGTGAGGGTGTGAGATTGTAGATGAAGGGCCCCGGCAGCGCCGAGGCCCGGAAAGCTTGACAGGATGAGGGGGAGAGACGGAGCCGCATGCGCGGCCGGGCGTCAATTTCCGCCGAGGGGCTTGTATTCGGCGTCGCGTTTCATGGTCGGGCCGTTGCCCGAGAGGTCGGTGCGCGAGTGGACGTCGCCCATCGACACGAGTTTGAGCTGGTTGCGGAAGTCGTTTTCGGCCAGGGGAGTGGTGACGTGGATGGTGCGTTTCTCTCCGGGCATGATGTTGAAGTAATTGTCGGAGAAAAAGTTGTCTATGCCGTCGAGCGAGAGAAACACACCGCGGGCAAAGACGTCTGTGCCGATGGTGACGTCGTAGCCGTCGGCGGCGCGGGCGAGAGTCACGTCGTAGGCGGGAGCGGTGTAGTTCATATATTTCTGCTTGGTCGAAAATCCTACGTTGTCGTAGGTGCGTCCGTCGGCAGTGGCAAACGTGGTGTGGAAAATCACGTCGCCGCGCTTGTGGTCAGCGAGGAGATGACCCACCTTGTCGCTGAACACCTCGGTCGAGGTGAGAGGTTTGGCCGTGAAGTCGAACGACCTTTCAAACACCGGCTTTCCGTCGAGAGTCATGGCAGTGAGGGTGAATTTGCCTTTGGCCGGAGTGCGACGGTCGGTGACGATGCTGACGCGGAGAGTGTCGTCGATTACCACCGGTGAGACGAGGATGTCGTCGTAGGCTGCGCGCGAGAAGTATTGCTGAGCCTTCCAGCGGCCATAGTAGTCGCGACCGGCCCACGAGGCCACGGGCCAGCAGTCGTTGTGCTGCCACACGAGGGTGCCCATGCAGTGAGGCATGTCGCGGCGGTGGGCTTCGACGGCGGTCTTGATGGCGTCGCCCTGAAGAATCGCACCTACGTAGAGGAAAGTCGGAAAATCGTCGGGTGTGCGGAACTCCTCGTCCATGTATTCCTTGATGAGGTTGTTGGCGTAGGAACCGGCGCGCTGGTGGGCCATCATCACTTCCGAATTGATGGCCCAGTCGCGCTGCTGCGGGGCGTAGATTTTGACCGACTCAAACTCGGGGAACGACTGGAAGCCGTATTCCGAGAAGAAGCGGGCCTTTTCGATGTTGTAGTGGCCTATCGAGTCGCGTCCGTGCCATACGCCCCAGTAGTGGGCATCGCCGTGTATGCCGTCGGAAGGAGTGTCTTCGAAAGCATAGGGCGACGAGGGGCGATAGGAGATGCCGCCGCCATACTCAGTCACAACTTCGGGGAGCACACGGAAGTACATATCCTTGAACTGTTTGGTGGTCAGCGAGTCGACGCCTTTCTCCTTGTAGTAGTTGTGGCGTCCGCCCCAGCCGTAGTAGACGTCCTGACACTCGTTGTTGCCACACCAGAGCGCCACGGAGCAGTGATTGCGTATGCGCTTTACGTTGTCGATGGCTTCCTGACGGATGTTTGCCAGAAAGACCGAGTCGGCGGGATAGGTGGAGCAGGCAAACATGAAGTCCTGCCAGACGAGGATGCCGTTGCGGTCGCAGAGGTCGTAGAAGTAGTCATCTTCGTAGACGCCCCCGCCCCAGATACGTATCATGTTCATGTTGACGGCCTTTGCGTCGAGCACGTGGCGGTCATATTTCTCATGGGTCACGCGGGGCAGGAAGTTGTCGAGGGGAATCATGTCGACGCCCTTCATGAAGACCGGTTTGCCGTTGAGCTCGAAGTAGAGCGAGCGGCCGTCGGCATCGTCTTCGGTGACGAGTCGCAGCGAGCGCAGGCCGATTTTGTCGTTTTCGGCAACTTCGTCGTCGCCGGCCTTGACCGAGGCGGTGAAGTCGTAGAGGTAAGGTTCGCCCAGCCCGTTGGTCCACCACAGGCGAGGCTTTCTGACGGTGCAGTCGAGTGTCACCTTGTTGGAGCCTTTGCGCAGGGGAGTGGTCTTCGAGGCGATGGCTTTTCCGTCGGCGCTGACGGTGATGAGCGCGTCGGCGATGTCGGAGTCGGATGAGACGGTGACGGTGGTGGCAATCTGAGCGCGGGCGGCGGTGACATCTTTCTGCTCGTATTGCACGTTGTCGATTTTCAGGCCGTTCCAAGTCACGAGGTCAATGTCGCGCCAGATGCCTGAGGTGACGAGTCGCGGGCCCCAGTCCCAACCGTAGTGGTAGCCGGCCTTGCGGGCGAAGATGCTGAGGGTCTTGTTGAAGATGCCTCCGTTCTGGCTCTGGTCGGGGCCTGTGTTAAAGGTGTAATTGTATTGGTCATACTTCGGGAGGTCTATCTTGATGGGCGAATTGAAGTAGACCTCGAGAAGGTTCTCGCCCTCGCGGAGCTTGCCTTTGACGTCGCATTTCCACGTGCGGTGCATATTGTCGGCGCGCAGGATGCACTCGTGGTTGAGGTAGACGTCGGCGTAGGTGTCAAGCCCGTAGAACACAATCTGCTGATTTTCGGCGGCCACTTCGTCGGGCGACGCGGTGAAGGTGGTTTCATACATCCAGTCTTCTTTGTCGACCCACTGCACGGCGCGTTCGTTGAGTCGGAAGAAGGGGTCTTCGATAATCTCGTTGGCCATGAGGTCGGTGTGGACGGTGCCCGGCACTGTGGCGGGATACCAGATTTCGGAGCGGCCCTGACGGAAACGCCAGTTGTCGTGGAGCTTGCGCGCGGCCACTGCCGCATCAGCAGCAGTCGGGACGGCCAGCGCGAAGCCAAGCAGTATCGACGAGAGAATGAATTTGCGCATTGTCGGTGGAAGGGGGGATTAGATTTCGAAATTGAGGCTTTGACCCGGTTTGAGGGGGAAGACGGCGAGGCCGTCGGGCGTGCCCTTTACCTTGATGATACGTCCGTCGAGATTGACCCTCGCGCCTTCGGGGATGCGCACTTTGACGGTGGTGTCCTTTGTGGCGCGGAGCGAGGCGCGTGCCAGGGCGCCGTCAGTCCAGTCGATGTCGGCTTCGACAGCGCCGCGAGCGCAGAGACCCTTGACCGAGCCCGAGCGCCATGCTGCGGGAAGCGCGGGGAGGAACTCTACGTAGCCGTTCTGACTTTGCAGGAGCATGTCGCAGATGCCTGCTACGCTTGCCTCGGTGGCGTCAAAGCTGAAAATGTCGGCGGGAGCGCCGGCCACGCCTTCAGGCGAGACGGTCATAAGGTTTTCGCGGGTGAAATTATGGAAGAGGTCCTGGATGTAGTAGTGGGCTTTCTCCGGGTCTTTGAGGAATGAGTAGAAGCCTATCATGTTTCCGCAGCTCCATTCGGTGTTTTCCCAGTTGGGGTCGGCGGTCTGATTCTCGAGCGAGAGTCTGGCGGCTTCCATCAGCTCGGGGGTCAGGTCGTAAGACATCTGTCCGAAGGGGTAGAGAGCCATGAGGTGTGACGAATGTCGGTGTGAGGGGTCGGTGCGGGTCACGTCGAGCATCCATTCCTTGACCATTCCGTCCTGTCCGACGGCGAGCGGGGGAAGACGCTTGATGTCTTTTTCGAGGTGGCGGCGCATCTCTTTGTCGACACCGAGGAGTTTCGACGATTCGATGCAGGCGGTGTAAATCTGATGCACTACGGCACGGTCGAGGGTTGGCATCATCGAAGCCGAGTAGTGATTGCCGTCATGATAGCGGAAGCCGTTTTCGGGCGAGATGCTGGGGCCGGTGACGAGGTAGCCTGTCGCGGGGTCTTCGACCATGTAGTCCATGAAGAACTGAGCGCAGCTTTTGAGCAGAGGGTAGCCTGTCTGACGCAGATAATCAAGGTCTCGGGTGTAGAGGAAGTGGCTCCAGAGCTCGGTGGCGAGCCATGCGCCGCCTGTGACGTTGAGGCCCCAGCTGACGTCGCCGCCGGGAGCGGTGTAGCCCCAGACGTTTGCTACAGTGTGGGCACACCATCCGTTGCAGCCGTAGAGCTTAGAGGCGGTCTCGGAGCCATACTTTTCGAGGTGGCGGAGATATTTGAAGAGCGGTTCGTTGGTCTCGTGGAGATTGGCTTTGTTGGCCGCCCAGTAGTTTTGGTTGATGTTGATGTCGAGGTGGTAGTCGCAAGTCCAGGCCATCTGGCAGGCGAGATTGTCGTTCCAGATGCCCTGAAGGTTGGAGCAGAGGGGCGATGCGGGGCGCGATGATGCAATCTGCATGTAGCGCCCATAGCTGAAGAAGAGAGCGTCGAAGGACGGGTCGACGGCACCGTTTTTAATAAGGTGGAGACGGGTGTCGGTGGGGAGGTGGCTCATGGTGCCGTCGCCGTCGATGGTGAGGCTCATGCGGTTGAAGAGGGCGGAGTGGTCGGCTACGTGACGCGCTTTCAGAGTGTCGAAGCCTGCTGCCGAGGCCTTGGCGATGTTTGCGCCGAGGTCTGCCTTGTAGGAAGGGTTGTCGTAGTCGGTGCGGATGTCGATGAGCAGGGTGAGAGCGTCGGCGTCGCTGACGGAGACGCTGCCGGGGGTATGCGAGAGCGTGCCCCCTTCATTGTCGAGGCGCACCGAGCCGATGAAGCTCACACCGCCGGGGCCGAACATGTGGTAGGCCACCTTGCCGTCGAAGGTGAGCGAATTGTCGGTGGTCGATACGGCGGCTTCGCGCAGCAGTTGGGTCGACACCGAGGCCGAGATGCTCGCGGGTCTGTCGGCTGTGAGGCGAATGGCCATGATGTTGTCGGGGTAGTCGACGATGTATTCGCGCTTGAATGTGACGTCGCCGCGCTTGAAGGTGGTGGTGGCCACGCCGGTCGAGAGGTCGAGCGAGCGGCGGTAGTCGGCTATTGCGGCCGAGGGGTGGGAGAAGTCGATGACGAGGTCGCCGACGGGGAGGTGAGTGCCGAACGAAGCCGAGCGCCCCGAGAGGTATTCGCGGGTGAGATGATTGCCCTTGGCGATGTCGCCGTCGAAGAAGGCTTTTCTGATTTCGGCCAGACGCTCGGGCCCGCAGTTGTCGTTTTGGAGCGAGTCGCGCTGTCCCGACCACATGGTGATTTCGTTGAGGGCAATGCGGTCGGAGCTGATGCCTCCGTAGACCATCGCTCCGATGCGCCCGTTGCCGAGGGGAAGGGCTTCCATCCACTCCTTGGCCGGAGTGTCATACCAGAGCCGGGTGTCGCAGTCGGACGCGCTGACGCCGAGTGCCGAGGCAGCAATGGTCAGAGCGGTCAAACTCGATTTCAAAAAGTTTTCTGAATACATGGTTTCGATGACTGGTTTTTGTTTGGATGCAAAGTTATCATATAATAAAGAGATGCTTTTTTACTAATAATCCTAAATATTTAAAAATTCGGTCAACCGTCGGGTTTTGTAACATTTGCATTATTGAAAGTTGAAAAATGACTTCATCGCACCAAGCCGCCTCTGATTTTGACTAATTTTGCTAAAATTTTTCACATATGCGTCAAAAGCGGTGAAAAAAGGCGCAATCGGCCTCTGAGGGCACTCAGTTGCACCTTTTGTTAAAAAAAATGGTTTTCTTATACACCTTTTTATGAGGAAAGGGTTGTAACTTTACGCCCGAAAACTCCGAGGCCCGACAGGGCGCACACCGATGTCAGCCCGCGAGCGGCGACCCAACACCATGAAACAAAAATTAACCATCAATATGAATCTGAAACCAGTCACACACGTCAAGGCCACGATGGCAGCCATGCTGTTGGTGCCGGCACTGTGCATTTCGTGTCAGGATGATTACGTCTATGACGACAAGGCGCCCGAAAACCTCGGCGCCAGCATCTACGACTATCTCCACGACAGCGGTGACTTCACCTATTTCGTGAGGCTCATCGACGACCTTGAATATCGCGAAGTGCTCTCGCGCACCGGCAGCAAGACCCTCTTCCCCGCTAATGACGAAGCCTTCGCCCGTTTCTTCGAAAACAACAGATTCGGAGTGAAGAAGTATGAGGACCTCACCGCCGCGCAGAAGCGGAAAATCATGAACACGAGTATGATTAACATGGCCTATCTGAGCGAGATGCTCTCGAACGTGGCGGGGAGCGACGGCGCCAACGAAGGCATGGCCGTGCGGCGCAAAGCCTCGGGCAGCTATCTCGACGAGGTGCTGACCGGCCTTTCGTCGGGTCTGCTCGAAAGCCCCTACTGGAGCCGCTTCGCCGACAAAGACATATTCATGGTGGAGGAGGCTCCGATGGTGGTGCACTTCACCGACAGCCAGATGGCCACGCAGGGCATGACAGCCGAGGACTTCGCCGTCATCTACAACGGCACGACGTTCAGCGCGGGCGACATCTACGTGAACGGAGTGAAAATCAAGGAGCGCGACATCATCTGCAAGAACGGCTACATCCACGTGGTGGAAGACGTGCTTCTGCCGCTCTCCAACATGGCCGAGGCCATCAGCACGTCGGCCGACACGCAGGTGTTCAGCCGTCTGCTCGACAAATTCTGCGCCCCCTATTACAACGCCGCCTACACCGCGGAGATAAAGGAATTCTATGACGGGTCGACCCCGCTGCGTCCGCTTGTGGCAGGCATCGACTCGGTGTTTGTCAAAGGCTACTTCAACGAACGCACCCACACCGAGGGGCCTCTCGGCGAGTCGCTCGCAAGCTACGGCATGCTCTACTACGACCCCTCGGAAGCCACCTACTCGATGAGCTCGTCCGAGCAGGACATGGGGGCGATGTTCGTGCCCACCGACCGCGCCATGAACGAATTCATCAACGGCGGCAAGGGCAGCTATCTGCGCGACGCCTACGGCAGCTGGGACAACATCCCGACAGACATTCTGGCAATGTTTGTCAAAAACCATCAGAAACGCTCGTTTACGGCCTCGCTGCCCCACAGCTGGCCCACGCTGACCGACGAGACCAGCTATCCGATAGACGTGAAGACCTCTGACGTGGAGCGATGCGTAATGACAGGCAACGGCCCCGTCTACATAGTCAACAGCGTGTTTCCTCCCATCGACTATCAGGGCGTCTATGCCTCGCTGCTCACCGACGAAAGCATGAGCATCATGAAATGGGCCGTCACCGACGACTGGAGCAATTTGGCCGACACGGAGGCGATGCGATTCTATATGTATCTGCGCTCGATGGAAAATATGTATAACCTTCTGGTGCCCACCGACGAGGCGATGCACAACTATCGCGAACCCATATCGTGGGCCATAGGCGGGTCGAGCCGTGAAATCTGGGATTTCAACTACGTCAAGAGTCTCAACACCGTCGTGGCTGACGTCTATTCGGCCGATGCCGACGGCAACAAGGGCGCGCTGAAGCGCTCGGTGACCAACAAACGCATCATCCGCAACCGTCTGCGCGACATCATCGACACGCATATCATAGTGGGCGAGAACGCAGAGGGCCGTCTCAGCGGCTATGTAGACGACGGAAAGGCCAACTACGTGCTCACCAAGGGGGGCGCGACCATCGCGGTCGAGGGGCGTGATGCCTCTGTCAGATTTAACGGCGGAGGCGACATCGAGGCCTCCGCGCCGCAGGCTGCGGTGGTGACCGGCAAGAGCGGCAATCCGTGCCGATATGACTCAGACAACGGCCGCACCTTCTTCATCGACCACATACTCCACGATGCGACAACGAGCGTCTACGACCAGCTCGCCGCGCATCCCGAATATAAAGCATTCTTCGACCTTTGCCGCGGGCACGACCAGGTGCTGACCTACTTCTCTGCCGACACCGACGTGGAGGAAATCTTCAGCTCGAAAATCGGGAGCACGTCGGCGGGTCTGGGCATGGTGGTCAACTCGTTCAACAATTTCCGCTACACAATCTTCGTGCCCACGGCCGACGCGCTCGAAAAAGCGTTCCGCGACGACCCCAATCTCTACACGTGGGAGCAAATCGTGGCCGACGAAGACTACAACTCGAAAAAACGCAAGACCCTCTACCTGCTGTCGTTTCTGAAATATCACTTCATGGACAATTCGGCCTTCGTCAGCGGGCGTCAATACGGCCCGGCAAGCTACGAGACGGCCGCCCGCAACGAATATGACAAATTCCACAAGGTCACCGTGCAGAGCAACGGCTCAAACCTCACGGTCACCGGCGAGAACGGCAAGCAGGCAAATGTGATAAAAGAGGGTAATGCCTACAACGTCATGGCCCGCGACTTCATCGTCGACGCCACCGACTACACACAGGCGGCCAACATCACCGCCTCGTCGCGCGCGGTAATCCACCTGGTAGACAACGCACTCGGCTTCTGACCCAAACCATGAAAAAATCTGTCACAATGCAAAAAATATATCTACTATTTCTCACGGTGGCGATGCTCCTGATGCCGCAATTGGCTGCGGCACAGGCGGCTACGATGATACGCGGCGTGGTGGTCGACGAAATCGACGAGCCCCTGATAGGCGCGGGTATCTATGAGATTGACAAAAACAACCGTGTTCACAGCACGACGGTCACCGACATCAACGGAGAGTTTTCGCTGAAGGTGAAAAACCCCGACAACAAGATTAAGGTGAGCTACGTGGGCTATGAAGCCGTGGTGCTCCCCATCAAGCCCGAGATGCAAATCCAGATGAAGAGCAACACGACGCTCCAGGAAGTGGTCATCACGGGTCAGCGCGTCCATGACGACGGCACGATGCCCATCAACCGCGCCGAAATCTCGGGCGCCGTGCAGAGCATCCGCACCGATGCCTTCGAGGGACTTGCCGTGGCGTCGGTGGACGACGCGCTCCAGGGCCGCATGGCGGGTCTGGACATCGTCAACGCCTCGGGCGACCTCGGGTCGGGCTCGTCGATGCGCATACGCGGTTCGGGGTCAATCAACTCCAACTCTCAGCCACTCATCGTGCTCAACGATATCCCCTACGAGAGCCACGTCGACGGGTCGTTCGACTATGCCAACGCAACCTCGGAACAATTCGCCAACCTTCTGAGCATCAATCCCGAAGATATCGAAGAAATCACCGTGCTCAAGGATGGCGCATCGGCAGCCATCTACGGCGCGAGGGGTGCCAACGGCGTCATCATGATTAAGACCAAGCGCGGAGTCAAAGGCCCGACGCGAGTGCAATACCTCTACAAATTTTCGGGCCACCGTCAGCCCAAGGGGCGCAAGATGCTCACCGGCGACGACTATACCATGCTCATGAAGCAGGCCTACTTCAACCCTCGTCAGGACGAAAACGCCTGCAACATTCCCGAATTCAACTACGACCCCACCTATTCGGAATACGAGCAGTTTAACAACAACACCGACTGGGTGGACGAAGTGACCAAGTATGGCTTCGCTCACGACAACACGGTCAACATCACCGGCGGCGGCGACAAGGCGAAGTATCGCATCTCGCTCGGCTACCTGACACAGACGGGCACGATAATCGAACAGAAGTATGACCGCATCTCGTCGCTGATGAACCTTGACTACCAGGTGTCTGACCGACTGAAATTCTCTACCGAATTCTCGCTGACCCATTCGAAGAACAAGCAGAACTACAAAGAGGAGTGGTATTCGGAGGGATTGCTCGACATAGCCTACCGCAAGATGCCCAACGTATCGGTCTACCGTCAGGACGCCTTTGGCAACAACACGTCGGAATTCTACAACATCCCCATCACCTCGTCGCTCGACGACAGCCAGAAATATCTCGCCAATCCCGTGGCGCTGGCTCACCTTGCCAAGTTTGACGAAGTCAACATGCGCATCATCCCGACGCTGCGCCTCCAGTATGACATCCTCGACCCCAACAAACACAAGCTCCGCTATTCGGGCTACGTGCAGTTTGACATAGAAAACAAGCGCGAGGAGAAGATGCTGCCGCGCGAAGTGTCGTCGCAGACGTGGAACAACGAAAACATCAACCGCTCCTACGGACGCGAGGCTGAGAGTCTCAACATCCAGACCAAGCATGACCTGCTCTTCGTGCCGCAGCTCGGCGAGAAGAACTCGTTCATGCTCTACGGCGCGTGGGAGCTGACTACCGGCAATTCCCACTATCAGGAGTTTCGCAAATACAATCTTCCGAACGGCATCTCAAACCCGACGATGGAGGGCTATGAGAATGCGATGCGCAGCGAGCGCGGCGAATGGCACTCCATGGCTTTCATGGGACGCGCCCACTATACGTTTGACAACAAATATGTCATCGACGCCACCGTGCGCCTCGACGGAAGCACGCGCTTCGGCCCGGGACACCGCTGGGGCACCTTCCCCGCCGTGTCGGCCAAGTGGATTCTCTCGCGCGAGAAATGGTTTGACGACTGCCGCAGCTGGCTCGACCTCTTCGGCCTCCGCGTGGGCTACGGCAAGACCGGCCGCATGCCCGACTATGAATACCTTCACTATGCCCGCTACAATTCCAACTGGGATTCGACCGACGGCAACAACTACATCGACATCCCGACGATGAAGCCTACGACCATCCGCCTCTCCGACCTGCGCTGGGAGACCACGACATCGTATAACGCCGGTTTCGACCTCAACCTGTGCAACTACCGCTACAACCTCGACTTCAACGTGTTTCACGAAAAGAACAATGATCTTCTCTTCAAGGATCAGACCATCCCGTCGTCGTCGGGTTTCGGCTCAATCAGCTACGTCAACGGCGGCAGTATGGAAAAGAACGGTTGGGAAATCAACTTCTACACCACCAACATGCTCCGCTTCGGCAACGGATGGTCGTTTGACGTGAACTTCAACCTCGCCAACTACACGAGCAAGGTGACCGACCTGCTGCCGTCGATACTCGACTCGTACAACGGCGAGTTTGACTACAACAACGGCTCCTACCTGACCCGCGTGCAGGTGGGCAACGCATTCGGCTCAATCTACGGCTTCCGCTACAAGGGCGTCTACCAGTACAGCGACTACGTCGAAGGGCGCGAGGGCACCTGCCCCGTGGTGAGAGACGCCGACGGGCAGGTGGTGACCGACGCGCAGGGCAATCCCCTCAACATGTATTTCGGCTATGGCCGTGTCGGCTATAAATTCCGTGGCGGCGATGCCATCTACGAGGATATCAACCACGACGGCAACATCGACGAACTCGACATAGTCTACCTGGGCAACTGCAATCCCAAAATCTATGGCGGTTTCGGCTTCACGCTGCGCTGGAAAAACCTCTCGATGAACACCTTCTTCAACTTCCGCGCGGGCAACAAAATCATCAACTACGCCCGCATGAACGCCGAAAACATGTATAGCAACGACAACCAGTCGATAGCCGTCAACTGGCGCTGGCGCAAGGAAGGCGACGTCACCGATATGCCCCGCGCCCTCTATCAGTATGGCTACAACTGGCTCGGCAGCGACCGCTACGTTGAAGACGGCTCGTTCCTGCGCCTGAAGTATATCACCTTCAACTACGCCTTCGAGAGCGAGCTCATCAAGAAAATCCGTCTCCAGACGCTCAATCTATATCTGACGCTCAACAACATCGTGACCTTCTCGAAATACACGGGCGTAGACCCCGAAATCTCGCCCAACTCTCTCGGCATAGCCGAAGACCGCAGCAACACCCCTCGCTCGCAGTATTTCACGTTCGGCGTGACCGTAGGCTTCTGAGACGTCAGACACAAGACACAACCAAACCAAGCAAGCAACAATGAAACTCAAGATAAAAACCATCATCGCGTCATTGGCCATGGCGCTCAGCCTGAGCTCGTGCGAAGACTTCTTTGAGCTCAAGCCCACCAACGAAATGGTGCTCGACGAGTTCTGGCAGACCGAGTCAGACGTCCTGAGCGTGACCGGCGCATGCTATCGCGCCATGCAGCAGCCCGACTTCATGCAGCGTCTCATGGTGTGGGGCGAATTTCGCAGCGACAACGTAATCTTAGGCAACAACATGGGAGCCGACCTGCTCTACGTCGGAGTGCTCAACACGCTGCCCTCCAACGGCTACGCCTACTGGGGCAACTTCTACAACGTCATCAACCTCTGCAACACCGTGGAGCGTTTCGCGCCGCAAGTGTGTGAGAAAGACCCCAACTTCACGCCGGCGCAGCTGCGCGCCTACATAGCCGAGGTGAAAGCCATCCGAGCTTTCTGCTACTTCACTCTGGTGCGCACCTTCCGCGACGTGCCCCTCATCACCGAACCCACCGTAGACGACACCCAGGACCTGCAATGCGAGCAGGCCGACCCCGACGAACTGCTGGATTTTCTTATCGACGACCTCAAAGCCGTAGAAAACGATGCCGTGGCCTCGTGGACGAGCACCGAGTATACCAAGGGACGATTTACCCGCGCCGGAGTGCGCGCCCTTCTGGCCGACATGTGTCTGTGGCGCAACCGCTACACGGAGTGCATCGACTACTGCGACGCCGTGATGAGCGACCCCGACAACATCCTCACGCTCGTAGGCTCGAACGCCTACAACCGCAGTGTCTTCGTAGACGGCAATTCGTCGGAGAGCATTTTCGAACTCCAGTTTGTGCGCAACAACATCCCCAACTACACCCTCTGCGAGTTTTACGGCACCGAGGGAGGCCACTCCGGCTGGGGCCACCAGCAGATGATGGCCTACGACTTCTCGACCACATCGCTCTTCGAGCCCACTGACATCCGCGGCATCGACTCGTTCTACTCGTCGTCGTCGCTCGCCGCCTTCCCCATCAAGAAGTATCTGGCCTACCGCAACGAAATCCACACCACCAACGTGCGCGAGTCGGACTACATCAGTGTAGACGGCGGCGCGGCCAACTGGATAGTCTACCGCCTGCCCGACGTGATGCTGATGAAAGCCGAGGCGCTCGTTGAGAAGGGCGAGAGGCTCGAAGAAGCCTTCCGTCTGGTGAGCGCCGTCTACGACCGCGCCAATCCCGAGGCTGGGGCAGGCTCGCTCAGCTTCAGCTCGTATGGCACACAAGACCGTATGCGCGACCTCGTGTTTGACGAGCGTCAGCGCGAGCTGCTTTTCGAGGGCAAGCGCTACTTTGACATCCTGCGCCGCATCAACCGCGACCGCTCGCAGTTTCAGAACATAGTCAATACATATCTGATACCGAAGTATTCGTCGCTCGACCAGTCGACCGTGTCGAGCAAGCTGAGCGAAATCAACGCCCTCTACATGCCCATCAAAGACAGCGAACTGCGCAGCAACAAACTTCTGAAACAGAATCCGTTCTACAAAGTTTCATCATCGATAGAAAAGAACTGACACCATGAAAAGACTCTACAGTTACATATGCCGGGCACTTTGCGCGGGCGTGCTGGCACTCGGGGCGGCAGCGTGCAGCGACGAGGTGAACGACGACAGCTACTACACCTTTACTGGCGACACAGTGGCCTCCTATTGCGGCAGCTCCGACGACTATTCGGTGTTTGCGCAACTTCTTGCCGACACGGAGCTCTCGTCGCTGCTCTCGACCTACGGCCACTACACCTGCTTCCTGCCCGACAACGCCGCCTTCGAGCGTTACTTCAAGACCCTCGGCAAGAGCTACGCCGACCTGACCGATGCCGAGAAGCGAGAGATAGTCTACAACCACGTCATAAAGAGCGCGGCCACCGACTACTTTTCGGAACACTTCGAGGAAGGCTCGCTGCCCGAATCGAACATGAACGACAAGTATGTCACCATCTCGTATGTCAGCGACGCGGCGGGCGGCGGTCTGACTATCAACGTCAACAAGACGAGCACTATCGTGGAGAAAGACATCGAGGTGCATAACGGAGTGATACACATCATCGACAACGTGCTCACGTCGAGCGAGGAATTTCTGCTCAACATCCTCGAGGGGAGCGGCGACTTCACCATCTTCGCCGAGGCGCTGCGACTGACCCACCTCAATGACAGCACCGAGCGCATCATCGACGAAAGCTATGTCTGCCCCTATCCCTCGGGCGAGGTGAGAAAAGGCGAGATGGTGTTCAAGGTGCCCGTGACCAAGCGCTACGGCTACACACTCTTCGCCGAGCCCGACGACGTGATGCGTCAGGCCGGCATCAACTCGATAGACGACCTCAAGGCCTACGCCACACGCTATTACGGCAACGAGGACGCAACCGACTATACCTCGCGCGACAATGCGCTCAACCGCTTCGTGGCCTATCACATCCTCGACCGTCAGATGTCGACCAACTCGTTTATCTATAACGGCGCCTGCACGTCGGCCAACTTCATGACCGAGCGCAAGGAGTATTACGAGACCATGTATGCCTACCGCCTGATGGAAATCAAGGCGGGCAACAAAATCAACACGCGCCGCGACGGCACCTATACCGGACTCACCGAGAGCAAGAGCAACCTGAGCGGAGTCAACGGATTTGTCCACTCGCTCTCGTCGATGCTCGTCTACGACGAAGACGTGATGGTCAACGACGTGCTCAACAAACGCATCCGATTCGACTTCTACAACGTGCCGCCCGAACTGACCAACAACAACATCCGCTGGCAACTTGCCGGCATGGCCGACGCGTCGGGCTACGTAATCCCCAACGACTTCTGTCCGAAGCATCTGGCCTTCAGCGACGAGACTGAAATCACGATGTGGGCATCGGAAGGCTGGACCAACTTCGAGGCCGACGAGCTCAAACTCAACGGTTGGTATGACTTCACGCTGCGGATGCTCCCGGTGCCCCCGGGCTCCTACGAAATCCGATTGGGCTACCGTCAGGAAAGCTGGCGCGGCATAGCGCAGCTCTTCGTCGACGGCGAAATCCAGGGCATACCCCGCGACCTCCGCATAGCGGGCACCGACCCGCAGGTGGGATGGGTGCCCGACACAGGCACCCCCTCGGACGCTGAAAATGACAAGGCCATGCGCAACCGCGGCTACATGAAAGCCCCCGCGTCGATATGGACACTTCAGGGTCAGACCACCCTTCGCGAGAAAGAGACCTGCCTCCGCATCATCATAGGACAGTTCAACTTCCAGGAGTATGGCGCCCACTACCTGCGCGGCAAAAACGTCTATGCCCCCGACCAGGAATTCCACGGCGACTACATCGAAATCATCCCGACCAGTCTGATAGACACCGAGGATATCTACTAACTATGTAAGAAAAACCGAATGTGATGAAAAATTCCTGAACAATCAAACCCGTGCTTTTCCGGATGCCTTGAGCCTTCCGTCGAGGCGGATAGAGAGGCTATACTTCCTCGCTCAAAGCTCAAAAACATCCCGAAGACGACTTCGTTTTATCTGTTCATTCACTTTTCTCACTTTACTCAAGAAAAATCCATGATAAGAAAAATACTGACATCAGTGCTGGCTGGCGGCGCGTGCATCCTCGCGGGGTGCAGCGACTCGTGGGACGACCATTTCACTGATAAAGCGGAAACCGAGGGGCGCACATCGGTGCTCGACGAAATCAAGGCCGACCCGGAGCTGAGCAAATTTGCAGCGATGATTGAAGCGGCGGGCTACAGCGAACTGCTCGGCTCGACTCAGACATTCACCATCTGGGCACCCGTCAATGCCGCACTTGCTGACGTAGACCTCACCGACAAGGCCGCTGTGACCCGCACGCTCATCAACCACATCGCGCGTTTCAACATCTCGTCGGCCACCCGTTCCGACGAAGGAGTCAAGATGCTCAACGGCAAGCTGATGTATTTCTCGGCCGATGCTGCCGAGTTTGGCGGCGTGCACATACTGCAATCAGACATCATCGCGGCCAACGGACTGATACACAAGCTCGACACGACCATCCCCTACGCCTACAACTTCAGGGAGTATATCGACACCCACTCCAACACGTCGAGCATAGCCGCATTTCTGGCTCGTTTCGACGAAGTGTTGCCCCTGTCGCAGGTGCCCGGAGTGACGGGTGTGTCGGCCAACGACTCTACCAAAGTGGCCTTCAACCGCCTTCTCGAATATCCCGTCTACGGACTTGGCAATATCGCCTCGGAAGACAGCGTGTTTGCCATGGCTATCCCCGACAACACGGCATGGCAGAAAGCCTACGAAGTCATCAAACCCTACTTCGCCACCTATAACGCCGACCCGGCCGTGGCCGACTCCCTGCAACACCAGCAGACATCGCTCGCCATAGTAAACGACCTGATATTCCGCACGGGGCTGCGCGCTCCCGAGGAAATGGACTCGATAGTGAGCACGGGCGGGAGCGTCATCTCGTCGCCGCGGGCCTACTTCTCGGGCATGCAACAGATTTCGGCGAGCAACGGCCGGCTCTACCTGGCCTCCGAACTCAACTATGACATGACCGAAACCTTCAACAAACCGATACGCATCGAGGCAGAAGAGCAGACCGGGCGCACTCCGGCCGCCGGAACCACCGTCTACACCCGCAACGTGGCAACCGACAACGAATTTGCCGACCACATCAGCGGACAGCGTTACATCGAGGTGTTTCCCGCCTCGTCGTCACGTCAGCCGGGCGTCACCTTCGAAGTGCCCGACATTCTGGCGGGCGAGTATGACATCTATGCCACGTTTGTCCCGGCCAGCATCGCTGATGCCTCCAACACGTCAGACAGCACGCGCGTGCAGTTTGCCCTCTCGTATATGAACGCCGACGGCCGTACGCAGAGCAAAGCTTTCAACGATAAGGACTTCCTGACCTCGGGCACCCGCATGACCACCATCAAGGTGGCGAGCGGATTCAAATTTCCCGTGGCCAACTATTATGACCGCGTGTGGTTCATGAACCCAAAGAACGACCCCAACGACCGCGTCAACACGACGACCATCTATGTCTCGACCAACGTGACCAACGCCGAGTTTAATCAGAATGTTCTCTCGCGCCGCTTCCGCATAGACCGCCTGGTGTTTGTGCCCGTGAAAGCCGACTGAACGAGCCATGACAAAACAAACAATCAATATGAAGAAAACTTATAAAAAGAGTGTCGTCGCGCTGCTGACCGCCCTTGCCATCCCGGCGGCGTCACTCGCACAGGATAAGAAAATCGAGGGAGCCGTCAGCGACGCATCGACGGGCGGCTCGCTGCCCGGCGCGCGCATCACTATCCTCAACGGCGAGGGCGCGGCCATGTCGGGCGACAAAGGCACGTTCGCCATCTCCGTGCCGGGTCGGCAGGCCCTACTCCGCGTGGAGCTTCCCGGCTACGAGGTGCGCTACGTGGCGGTGAAGGGCGACCAACCTGTCAGCATCAGCCTCAACCCGGAGACGTCTTACGGATTTGCGGCCAAAGGCACCCTCACGTCGGGCGCATCGGCTTCGGCTTCCGGCTTCCCCATAGAAGAAATCAACGCCGACCAAAGCGTGAGCGACCTTCAGGGCAATCTCTTCGCCATCTCGCGCTCGGGAATGCCCGGGAGCGGCCATTCGATTTACGTAGACGGTCTGCATTCCATCAGCCTCTCCTCGCAGCCCCTCTACGTGGTAGACGGCGTAATCTGGGGCGAAGCTCCCGAGACGACGTCGGTCATGGCAGGCTATTTCTCCAACCCCCTCTCGCTCATCGACCCGCGCGACATAGCCAAAATAACCGTGCTCAAGAACGGAGGCGCCATCTATGGAGCCAAGGGAGGCAACGGCGTAATCATCATCGACACGCGCCGCGCCAAGGATGCCGCCACCCAGATAGAGGCCTATGCCATGCTGGGCATAAAAAATCCCGGCAAGACCATGCCGGTGATGAATGCCGCGCAATACCGCACGTACGTCAGCGACATCCTCAAGGGCAAATATGAGAATTCGTCGGAAGTGGGAGGGCTCAACTTCCTTGACGACGACATTTCGTCGCCCGGCTATGCCATGACCCACAACGACACCGACTGGCAAGGCCTGACGACGCGCACGGGAATGCTGATGAACTACGGTATCAACGTGCGCGGGGGCGACGACCGCGCCCTCTACGCCTTCTCGCTCGGGTATGCCAAGAGTGACGGTTCGATAAAGGAAACCTCTTTTGACCGTCTGAACGTGCGCTTCAACTCGGACATCAATCTTTGGAAAGGCTTTCAGACGCGCTTTGACATAGCCTTCGCGCAGGCCACCCGCAACATGCGCGACGACGGCATCAACGGCGTGTCGTCGCCCGGCTACATGGCAATGATTAAATCGCCGCTGTTTCACCCGAACATCCTTACGACGGCAGGCGGAGTGACCAACAAATATGCCGACGTCGACGAACTCGGCGTGGGTAACCCCCTTTCGATACTCGACCTCGGCATAGGCAACAACCGCAACTACCGGTTTAACCTCAACGTGGTGCCGCGCTACGACTTCAACAGCAAACTGGCCGTGGCGGGGCGCGTCAGCTACACGTTTGACAAGATGAAGGAAAATTCCTTCCTGCCTGACTATGGCGTGGAGGAGACCAACCTCTACAACAACAACGGCGAAATCTATGCCGTGTCGAAGAACTACGTGAAGAGCCAGATGGGGCGTTACACCTCGTCTGACATGGACGCCCACATCGAATACACCCCTCTGCGCGACGTCGACAACACCCTCGCTTTCATGCTCGGCTACCGCTACATGAACGACACCTACAACTTCTCGTACGGCGAGGGCCACAATACAAGTTCGGACTACATGAACGACCTCTCGAACACCAGTTCGGCACTTCACTTCTCGCACGGCCTCGATTCGGAGTGGCGCAGCATAGGGTGGTATCTGACCGCCGGCTATTCGTGGCGCAACCGCTACTTCATAGACGCAGACGTGGCAATCGAGACCTCGTCGCGTTTCGGCAAGAACGCATCGGGCGCGCTCAAGATGGGCGGCGTGGCCTGGGGTGTCTTCCCTACGGTGAGCGCGGCGTGGGTGATTTCAAACGAAAACTGGATGAAGAGTGCGAGCGCCGTGTCGCTGCTGAAGCTCTACGGCTCCTACTCGGTGTCGGGCAACGACAATGTGCCCCTGTATGCCACTCAGACCTATTTCGATTCGGAGGGTCTGATGGACAACGCATTCGGCTGGGTTGTGGCTAACCTCGGCAACGATAAACTCAAATGGGAGAACACGTCGACACTACGCGGAGGTCTCGAAATGAGCTTATTCAACGACCGCTGGCACATCGGGGCAGACGTCTATCGCTCTGAGACCACCGACCTGCTGATGCACAAGACCCTTGCCGACGAGGCCGGCATAGCCTCCTATTGGACCAACGACGGCACCATGCGCAACATCGGCTACAACGTCTCGACCTCGGTGCGTGCCCTCAATCTGCGCGACTGGAAACTTGACCTCGGGCTTTCCGTGGGCCACTACGACAACAAGCTCACCAAGCTGAGCGAAGCATTCACCACCGACGTCATGGGCGGGCAGGTGCTCACCGAGCAGGGACGCCCTGTCGGAGTGTTCTACGGCTACCGCACCGAGGGTGTCTTCGCCTCGCAGAACGCAGCAGAGGCAGCCGGCCTCTCGATAAGAAACACCGACGGCAGTCTGAGCCGCTTCGGAGCCGGCGACATGCACTTCGCGGACGTCAAGGCCGACGGCGTGATTGACGCCAATGACCGCGTTGTCATCGGCGACCCCAATCCTGACTTCTTCGGCAACTTCAACTTCCGCCTTCAATGGAAAGGGCTTTCCCTCGCGTCGATGTTTACCTACGTAGTCGGCAACGACGTCTACAACGCCCTTCGCGCCAATCTCGAATCGGGCAGCAACGTCTACAACCAGAGCGTGGCAATGGCCAACCGCTGGGTGGCCAACAACCAGACGACCGACATCCCCCGCGCTACCTACGGCGACCCGATGGGGAATGCCCGCTTCTCCGACCGCTGGATTGAAGACGGGTCGTATCTGAAATGGAAAAGCCTTGAACTGAGTTACAACCTGCCCCTCCACACCTCGTTCATCCAGGGTCTGACCTTTACAATGTCAATGCACAACATCCTGACATGGACAAAATATCTTGGCCCCGACCCTGAATTTTCCTACGGCACATCGCCCCTCTACATGGGAGTGGACGCCGGCCTGACCGCTCCGGGGCGCGAATATTGCTTCGGCATTAAAATCAACCTCTAATCACCTCTGAAAGATGAAAAAAATCATATATTCGGCCCTGTTAGCCCTGACGGCAGCGGGATGCCTCACCTCGTGTGAGGATATGCTCGACACCTCGTCGGAAGGATATGTGTTTGACAAAGACCACACTCTTGCGTCGGCCAACGACTCGCTCTATTCGGCCATAGGCATCCTGACGCAGCTTCAGGCTCTGGGCGAACGTTACGTGCTATTCGGCGAACTGCGCGGCGACCTGGTGGAAGTGTCGACGTCGGCTCCTGTAGACCTCCAGAGCCTCAGCCGTTTCGAGCCCCTCTCCGAGGGAGGTGCCGTCATCGGAGCACGCCGCGACTATTACAGCGTCATCAACAACTGCAACGTGGCGCTCGACCGCATGGATGTCTCCATCACCGAACACGGCGTGCAGGTGATGCTGCCCGAGTATGCCGCCATACGCACTCTTCGCGACTGGACACTCATGCAGCTCGCTCTGACCTACGGGAGCGCCTCGTTTACCGAGGAGCCGATACTCGACGTCGAGCATGCCGAGCAGACAGCTCCCGCCGTGGGGCTTGACCAACTCGTCGGCAAGCTCATAGCCGACCTCGAACCATATGCCGATGTCAAGACGCCCAACTACGGGTCGATAGACGGGCAGGCTTCAAACCGCTTCTTCATCCGTCCGGCGCTGCTGCTGGCCGACCTCTATCTCTATAACGGCAATTATGCGCAGGCCGCCGAGATGTATTACAAAGTGATGCGCGAGGATGGCTACACGGTGTCGTATGAAAACGCCAACACATGGACCACGTCGGTGCGCACGGAGAGCGTCGTGTCGCACATCAATACCTATTCGCAGGAAGTGGTGGCCAACATCCCCTATGCGTCAGACGCGAAAAAATATCATCCTGACCTGGTCAATCTGACCTACAACGCCAAGGCCTCTATTTTGCCGGCCGCATGGTTTGTCAACGACATGAACGCGGCGCAACACTATCACATCGACCGTCAGGGCATCACCAACATTTCGGGTTATCTCGAAGGCGACCTCCGCGGGATGCTCACAGACCGCGAAGGGAAGAGTACAGCCTCGGCCTTCGGGCCTGTGACGGCGGACGGAGTGAACGGCGAGACCATGATAACGAAATATGCCAGCAACGGCACACTCTATTCAGCGGTCGGCAATCCCGAGAACCCGCTGATGGAGGAGGGCGCGATACTGACACGTTCGGTGGCACTCTATCGCATTCCTCATCTCTACCTGCGTTATGCCGAGGCGGCCAACCGAGCCGGCAAGCCCTCGCTCGCCTTTGCCGTCCTCAAGTATGGGCTGCGCAAGGAAATCGTGGAAGACGAGACGAAAGTCGACCCCGACGAGCTTGCCGACAACCTCGAATGGACCAACTTCACCGAACCGATGTTTGACGCTAATTACGGCACGGCCATGCGAGGCCGCGGACTCGGCATCGCCGTCGAAGCCGCCGACTACGTTCTGCCCGCCGAGGCTACGCAGACCGAGCGGATAGAATGGGTGGAGGAGCGCATACTCGAAGAGCTTGCTTCGGAGACCTGTTTCGAAGGCAACAGATTTTTCGACCTTCTGCGCATCTCCCGTCATCGAGCCGACCACCCCACATTCATGGCCCGGAAGGTGGCGCGCCGCTTTGACAATCCGGCCGAAATCGAGGCGCGACTCGCCGATGTGTCACACCTCTGGGTGAGGTGACCCGGTTGGCGAAAAATTTGTTTCAAATGCGCCAAAAGGGGCTGATTACGTCAAATTTGTTAAAAAATGGCGTAATCAGTCTTTATTTTTCCTGACAGAATTGAGAACTTTGCAATGTCGGAAGCGCCCCGGCTCCGACGATACGCATGAAAAATGAAATCTTAAATCAATCATTATAGATATGAAAAATTTTACCCCCATCATCACCCTCGGAATACTTGCGGCAGCAGTCATGCCGGCCGCCGCACAGGCAACCTTCGAGCAGAGCGGCTCTGAGTTCTGGACCACACACCGCACAGCCGCAGTCATGGCAGACTTCACCAACAACGACAACCTTGACATCTTCTACGGCGGTCAGGGCAACAACCGTTTCAACGACCCGGTAGGGTGGTGGTGGCAGATTCAGCAGAACTTCTGCATCAACAACGGCGACGGCACCTTCACCATCGACGGCTATGATTATACCGAGAGAGAATACGTCGACGAAGAGACCGGCGAGACGCACACAGCCTATGACCGCGTGTGGAGCAACCACGGCGTGATGGGTTCGTCTTACAATCAGTATGCCGCCATCGACTATAACAACGACGGCCTGCTCGACCTGCTCCTCTTCGGCGCAACCGAATGGGACATCTTCCTCAACGACGACGAAAAGGCGCTCGACCGTCACCTGCTTCTCTACAAAAATCTCGGCGAGGGCAAATTCGAGCTCGTCACCGAGGCGGCCTTCCCCAAGATGAAGCCCGACAACGGCAGCAAGAACTTCTCAATAGCCGTCGGCGACTATGACCGCGACGGATACGTAGACTTCGCTGTCTCGGGCACCGACCTCGAACGCGAGGACAATTATCCCGGCCGCACCGTATCGCTCTACCGCAACATCGACGGCACCGGCGTGTTCAAGGATATGAAGATAGCCGAGACCAAGGGTGGTGTCTATACGAGCGAAGTAAAGGATGACGAGGGCAACGTAATCGTGGAGAAGCAGCTTCTTGAAGGCTACTTCCTCCCTGTCAGCGGCGACGTCCACTTCGCTGACCTCAACAATGACGGCTGGCTCGACATCGTGGTGACAGGCTGGGCCGACAACAACTGGGACGGCGTGCATGAGGCAGGCAACACCGGCAAAATCTATCTCAATCAGAACGGCGAGAAATTTGTCGACGCAACTCCCATGACTCCCGGTTTCGTGACACTCCGCTCGTCGGCCTCGAGTATCGCCGACTTCGATAAAGACGGTTATCTCGACCTCTTCCAGACCGGCTGGGGCGACAACGGCTACGCATGGAATGCGTTCCTCTTCTATCACAACAACGAAGAGACCGAATTCTTCGGAGAGGCTCTTACCTGCGACGCTCTCGGCCTCGACGGCACTGAAGGCTGCCGCCAGACAATCCGCGACTTCGACGGCGACGGTTATCTCGACATCTACTATTCGGGTGCGGCCGGCTGTCAGATTTACTACGGCACCCTGACCGGTTCGTTCAACAAGGGCGAAGGTCTGCCTTCCTACAGCGACGCTTACGCAGCAGTGGGCGACATCAACAAGAACGGTCTGAGCGACATCTTCATGGTGGGCTACGGCGACAACGGCGCGATGGCACAGCTTCAGCTCAACACCACCGCGGCAACACCCGAAGCCCCCGCAGCTCCCGAGAATGTCAAGGCTGAGCTGAAAGAGGGCAAGCTCGTCATCACCTGGGACTATGACACCGACGAAGCTATCGCAAACGACCTCGTCTATAACGTCTATGTCAAGAAGGCCGACGGCAGCCTCTACAGCCTCATCGCCGCCAATCCCGAAAACGGTTTCGTGAAGGTAGGCTACGGTCGCACCGCAGGTCTGCGTCCGCAGATTACCGAATACAGCATCGCCGCTGCCGAGGGTGAATACACCGTGGGTGTGCAGGCCATCAGCACCGCCAACGAAACATACAGCGCATTTGCCACCGCAAACACCGAGACCACCGGCATCTCGACCATCGGTGCTGACAACAGCGATGCTCCCGCAGTCTACTTCAACCCCATGGGCGTTCGTGTAGACAATCCCGCCAAGGGCCAGCTCGTAATCAAGGTTCAGGGCGGCAAAGCTACTAAGGTTGTGTATTAATTGTTGATAATTGATAGTAGACCCTCTGTCAAGGTAAATCAGATTTTTTAGGTTTTTAAGTTCATAACGCAGGCTTCGGATAAGACATCCGGAGTCTGCGTGCTTTACACCCCGGAAATCTCAAAAATCGGCTCCAAAAGCCGCATTAGTTATATTAATTGAGGTATTTTTTCAAATTTGCACCACGAAGTTTTGTTAATTTTGCAACAAACTTACCACCTTAAACCACCATCACAGTCTGAAAAATGAACCACTCACTCCTGAAAGCTCTGGCTTTTGCGATGATTGCTGGCACCGGCGTGACACCGACCGGAGCGAAGAACCTCACATATGATATCTACGACTGGACGCTTACCGTCGACAACGCGAGCGGCGCGATTGACCTTATGCTGGGCGACGAGCCGGTGATAGAGCATTCGCAGGCTCAATGGAGCGTGGGCGGCGACACGCTGACGTTTGCCGACTGCACGGGTCACAGCGTCAGACTCGCCGACCGGGAGGGACTCTTCGGAAAGCAGAAGACGGTGACGATAGCCGCGCGCAAGGATGGAGGTAGTGTAAGCCAAACCATCAATTTTTATCCCGGCAAGGCATTCGTCACCACCGAGCTGACCGTCGTATCGCCGGAGGAAATTTCCACCCGCTACATGGCGCCGGTGGCCGTCACCGAGAGCTACCGTCTCTTCGACCGCACGGGCAACTATTCGGTCTTCGTGCCTTATGACAACGATGCATGGGTGAGATACCGCAACACGCCTTTCGGCGGGCAGATGCCCGTGAGCTACGAAGTGGGAGCCCTCGTTAACGCCGACACGCGCTCGGCGCTTGTGATAGGCTCGCTGGAGCATGACACGTGGAAGACCGGCATACAGGTGGCCACAGACAGCGGGTGCACCGTAGACACCCTCGTGGCGTTTGGCGGCGTGGCCACGTCGCTCACCCGCGACATAATAGCCCACGGTGCCGTCAAGGGTAAGAGCGTGAAGTCGCCGCTGATTTTCGTGGGGCGTTACGCCGACTGGCGCGACGGCATGGAGGCCTTCGCGGATGCCTGCGCCGCAGTGGCACCCAAGATTGCTTCGCGAGGGGCGCGTCCGTTCGGATGGAACAGCTGGGGCAAGCTCCAGACCAAAATCAATTATGACAACGCTTCGGAGGTGTCGCAGTTCATCAGCGAACATCTTCAGAACGCCTCGTTTGCCGATGCGGAGGGCGGGGTCTGCGTGGGGCTCGACGCTTTCTGGGATTTCGGTTTCAAGCCCGAGCAACACAAGCAGTTTGTAGAAGAGTGCCGCCGCCGTGGTCAGAAAGCCGGCATCTATTACTGCCCGTTTACCGACTGGGGCAAAAATCCTGATGCCACGATAAGCGAGATGCCCGAATACAAATTCAAAGATGCCTACCTCTATGGCGACGGAAAGATACTCGAATTTGACGGAGCCTACGCGCTTGACCCTACCCATCCCGCCGTCAAGGCCCGCATCAAGCGTCAGCTTGAGGAAATCAAGGATTGGGGCTACGAATATGTGAAAATCGACTTCATGGCTCATGGTGCCTACGAGTCCGACAAACATTTCGACCCGGCAGTGACCACCGGGGTGCAGGCATATTCGGAAGGCATGAGATATATCGACAGCATAGCCGACGGCAAGCTCTGGATAAACCTTTCGATTGCGCCGCTTTTCCCCGCCAACTACGCTCACAGCCGACGAATAGGCTGCGACGCGTGGGCTGACATCAACAACACCGAGTACACGCTCAACGGGCTGACCTACGGCTGGTGGCTCGACCACGTGTATCACTTCAACGATGCCGACCACATGGTGCTCGAGGGGGTGAGTGACGGCGAAAACCGCGCCCGCGTCACATCGTCGGCCATCACGGGTGTCTACCTTCTGGGCGACGACATGAGCGCTTCGGGCGACGAGGGCGTGAAGAAGCGCATCGTGCGCAATCTCACCAATCCCGAAATCAACCGCATAGCCCGCGAATGTAAATCGTTCCGCCCCGTAGAACTCGGCACCGGCGAGCGCGCCGCCGACATCTTCTGTCATCCCGCCGAGGGGGGAATGTATGTGGCGCTCTTCAACTTCGGCGACAAGGCCGAGACCAAGCGGCTCCCCCTGCGACGCCTCGGGCTCTCGGAGGGCATCGACTACGCCGCCACCGAACTATGGAGCTCCGACCGCGCTACATTCCGCGGCGACCTGATTGTGGAAATCCCCGCCAAAGATGTCAAGGTTTTTAAAATTTCTTTCTGAACAATCTGTCTGAACACACACACCATTAACTGTTCGAAAAACCATGAATAAATCTTTTTTCGTCTACCTTCTGGCTGCGGCTGCCGTGAGCGCCAACGCCGCCGACTATACCGCCACCGAAGGGGCGTGGACTCTCGAAATCCCGGAGACCACCGGTCGCCCCTCGCTCACCTGCGGGGGCATACGCCTCTTCAACGATATCTATGCATCGGCCACCTACAATTTTGATGGCGAGGCTGCCGAACACGTCATCTCGTCGCGCGACGCGAAGGGTATGCCCGAGGTGAGCGTGGAGACTGCCGACGACTGCTTCGGCACCGGCAGAACCTATGTGCTCAGCTACAAGGCCGATGGTGTCACCATGCGCCAGCGACTCAGTTTCTATGAGCAGCTGCCCTACATGATAGCACAGGTGGAGGTGAGCAGCGACGAGGGGCGTACACTCCGTTCGGGCTCGCTGACGGCTCTGGCCGTCAATGCCTCGTCGACACCGCTCAACGGCGCTTCAAACCGCATGGTGTGGGTGCCGTTCGACAATGACGGACACCTCAAGTATGAAATAAACGTGATGAAGGATGGCGACGAAATGACCTCTCACGAAGTGGGCTACGTGTTTGACGGCGAGACGCGCCGCGGCCTGATAGGCGGCTCCGTCGACCACGACCTCTGGAAGAGCGGAGTGACCATAGCCGGCACCAACGGTTATCGTCTCGACAAATTCGAGTGTCTGTCGGGTTATACCGATTATTTTTCGCGCGACGCATTGCCCCACGGCAAGGTGAAAGGTCAGCGGGTGGCTTCGGCGCGCTTCTTCGTAGGACTTTACGACGACTGGCGCGAAGGACTCAACGACTATGGTGATGCCAATACTAAGGTGGTGCCGAAGGCCGAATGGACCGCGGGCAATCCTATGGGGTGGAGCTCGTGGGGTGTGCAGCAGAACTACATCAATTATGATGGAGTGGAAGAATCGGCCCGCTTCATCAAGGACAATCTCTTCGAGCTCGGATTTCACGACAACTGCGAGCAGACCGTCATAAGTCTCGATGCCTTCGCCTCAGACAACATCCCGTCAAACAAAATCTGGTCGCTCGGCACGAAAGTTTTTGCCGAGGGCTCCTATCGCGACGGACGCGACACCAAGGAGGGTACCAACCAGCGACTCGGTCTCTACTGCGGGCCGTTCGTGGCGTGGGAGTGGGCGCTCGACAGCAAAATCCCCGGCACCGGTCTGAACGGCGAGCCTGACTACACCTATCGCGACATCGCCCTCAAAGTCAATGGCACACCTTACGTAGTGCCGTCGAACGGCGGTTGCGCCGTCGACCCCACGCATCCCGCGCTGAAAGCCCACATCGCGCATTTCCTCAAGCAGTATGCCACCAACGGCGCGAAGTATATCAAGGTGGACTTCCTCAACAACGGCATCATCGAGGGAGACAGCTGGTATGACCCGGAAGTGACTACCGGCGTGCAGGCCTACAACTACGGTATGAAGATACTCCTCGAAGAGGCTTCGAAATACGGCATGTATATCGTCGAGTCGATTTCGCCGATTTTTCCCTATCAGTATGCCCACGGGCGTCGCACCTGCTGCGACCGTTTCAGCGAAATCGGCGAGACCGAGTATGTGATGAACGCCATTTCCTACGGATGGTGGACCGACCGCCTCTACACCGTCAACGACCCCGACCAGCTTGTCATGTGCAAGGGAGGCCACGGAGCACGCGAGACGTTGGGCGAAAACCGTGCGCGCGCCACTTCGGGCATGGCGACCGGCGCGTTCATCTTCGGCGACAATTTCAGCGACAAGGTGGTCTATACCGACGACAACGGTCATAAGAAAGGCGACATCGTGGGTTATCCCGAAGAGTCGCGCACCCGCGCCCTGACCATCATGGGCAACGCCGATATCAACGAATACGTGCGCAACAACACCGGCTCGTTCATGCCTGTCGACGGTCATAAGCCCTCGAGTTCGCAAAGTGCCGAGAGTATGTTTGTGCGCCGCACCGGCAATCAGGTCTATCTCGCGGTGTTCAACTACAAGTCGATGTTTGCTTCAACAGGCAGCACCGATTTCGCGCGAATCGGTGTTGCTGACGACGAGACAGTGAGCGAAATCAAAGAACTCTGGTCGGGCGAAATCATTGCCGCCGACAAGCGCACGATTGACTACAGCGTGCCCGCCAAGGATGTCAAGGTGTATCGTTTCACACTCGGCGATGCCCCGACAGCAATCGGCAATGTCGCCTCCGACACGCCCGAGACTCTTGCGGCCGAAAAGACAGGCATGAAGCAATTCATCTTGACTGGCATGACGATGCAGAGCATCGAAGTCTACGACATTTCGGGAAAGAAAGTGATGAGCGTCGACGCGCGTGGTGAAAACGCTGCGACACTTGACCTTTCCGCCTTTGCCGGCGGCATCTACATCGTCGAGGCGAAGGGAAGTGCCGGCATGGCTCAACATGTCAAAATCGTCAACCGATAAAAAACATTCTCATCAGTACCTGCGGCCCCGGCATAGCCGTCGCGGCCGCAGGGCGGAAAATCAACCGCATACAAACCAATGCACGGAATTTTAAAGAAGATAGTTTTCATAGTCACGGCAATGTGCCTCCTTGGGGGCACGCCCGCTGCGCGGGCCTACGATCACTTTGCTTTCCGCAACATCGGGAGTGACCAGGGGCTGTCGTCGAGCTATGTCAAGGCTATAGCTCAGGATTCGAACGGCTTCATCTGGTTTGGCACCAAAAACGGACTCGACCGTTTCGACGGCATCTCCATCAAGGCGTTCGACTGCCATGACCATGAGGCCTCGCGCGGTAATAACAACATCGGCGCCATCTATGAAGATGCCGACAGCCATCTGTGGATAGGCACCGACCGCGGGGTCTACAAATTCGACCCCACGCGAGAGAAATTCACAGTGCTCGACCTCGCCGCTCCCAACGGAGTGATGGTGGAAGACTGGGTGGAGAGCATTCAAGGCGACTCACAGGGCAACACATGGATTCTCGTGCCCAATCAGGGCGTGTTCAAGGTGAACAACGGCAAACTTGAATACTACAGCGTCACCAATCACAACGGCAATAAAGAGAAACTGCCTCTCTCGCTGCTTGTCACGTCGAGAGGCAACGTAATCGTGGGCACCAACAATCAGGGACTTTATTTCTACGACTCCCAGACCAATCATTTCCGAAAGATGGGCACTGCGACCCCCGGATTTGCACGACTCGACAATGTGATAGCGCAGTATGTCGACGAGCTTCCCGACGGAAGCCTTGCCGTATCGACACGCGAGGGCGAACTTTTCCGCATCGACCCGACCACGCTGACCCTGACGACGATTCCATTTTCGAAGAACGGAAAAGTATTTGTCTACTCCATCAAGAGTGTCGACAACGAACTCTGGCTCGGCACCACCGAAGGTATCTTCGCCCTTGATTTAGCCAAAGGCACCGAGCGCGAGCTCAGCAAGAACACCATGGGAAGGCGCTCGATGTCGGACAACACGATTACGGCTCTTTTCGTCGACGCCGACCGCAATGTCTGGGCCGGGACGATGTTCGGAGGAGTCAACTACGTGCAGCGTTCGGGGCTGATTTTCGAGAAATACGGAGCCGACGTGTCGCAGCGCGGACTGACCAGCAATCACATCCGCGGTCTCGACATTGATTCGGAGGGAAAAGTGTGGATAGGTACGGAAGAGGCAGGCCTGAATGTGCTCGACCCTTCTACTGGGCGCGTGAGTCACCCGCGACCGTTGTCTACAGACGAGAGTATCACACTCTGTCTCAAAGCTATCGACGGGAAGATTTATGCCGGTTTCGTGCGCGGTGGGTGTGTGGTGATGCAGGAAGACGGCACCACTACAGGCACCATCGGCACCGACTTGCTCGAGACGGTCAGCGACGTCTACAACGTCTATCAGGATGGCTCCGGCAATCTTTGGGTGAGTGCGTCGTGGGGTCTCTACCGACGTTCGAAAGGGAGCGGAGAATTCAAACGCATTGAAGAGGTGGGCGAAAGTTGGGTCTATGACATGCTTCAGGATTCGAAAGGCATCATCTGGATAGCTTCGATGGGCGAGGGCATATGGCAGTATAACCCCATGACCAACACCTACAAGCATTATGCCTTCGACGAAAATCATTCGAACGGATTGCGCTCGAATTCGATAAGCTCAGTCACGGAGGATTCGAAGGGTCGTCTGTGGTTTGCCACCGACCGCGGCGGTCTGGCGCTCTACAACGCGCAGACCGATGCCTTCGAGACCTACGACTCGTCAAAAGGGCTCCCCGACGACACTGTCTATGACATCATCGAAGACAACAGCGGTTTCCTCTGGTTTGGCACCAATCGCGGACTCACCAAGTTTGACCCCGAAACGGGCGACGTGAAAGTGTATTCGAAAGGCAACAACCAGTTCAACTACAAGTCGGCGGTCAAGGCAGCCGACGGCCGATTCTACATGGGTGGCATCGACGGGCTAATCGTGTTCAATCCCGATGCCGACAGCACTACGCAAGGTGTTCCCCTGTTTTTCACCGACTTCCGTCTGAAATCCGACGGCAAGTGTACTTCCGAGCTCTCTGCTGTTCTGAAGGGAAGCATTCTCTACAGCGACAAGATAGAACTCGAATCAGACTGCTGCGACTTCTCGCTCAGCATCGGCTCGCCCATCTACACGGCTCACGCCAACGACCGGTTTGTCTACCGCCTTCTTCCTGTCAATCAGGAGTGGAGTGTCGTGTCAGACCCCCGCAATCTGTCGTTTGCAGGCATCTCGCCCGGAAAGTACACCCTCGAGGTGATGCGCGTCGGCGACACAGAGGCCACGCGCCAACTCGCCATCACGGTGCTTGCGCCGTGGTTTCAGTCATGGTGGGCCAACTGCATCTACCTGCTGATGTTTCTGGCTTTGCTCGGCGGGAGCTGGGCCTATTATCGCAAACGCCAGGAGGAGAAGCTCGTCGAGAAGGAAGAAATCTTCACCATCGAGAAGGAGAAGGAACTCTATAAAAAGAAGATGCAGTTTTTCACCGAGATAGCCCATGAAATCCGCACGCCTCTGACCCTCATAGGCACTCCTCTCGAGGCTATCGAGGAGATAGGCGTAGCCGACGGGCGCATACAGCGCTATCTGAAAGTGATAAGGCAGAACACATCGCGTCTGCTCGACCTCACCGGGCAGATACTCGACTTCCAGAAGATGGACTCCGAAAATCATGCTCTGAAATTCACGTCGGTAGATGTCAACGCGCTCGTACAGGAGACCCTTGACCGTTTCGAGGTGACCATCTCGACGCGCAACAAGGAGCTGCTCACCAATCTGCCCGACCATCCTGTGCTCGCCACTATCGACAAAGAGGCGGTCACCAAAATTCTCAGCAATCTCTTCAACAACGCGCTCAAGTATTCCGACAGAAACATAGAGGTGAGCCTCGAAACCACCGACTCAAACTTCATCGTGTCGGTGAGAAGCGACGGCGAAAAGATTTCGGGCGAAAACCGTTACCGCATATTCGAACCGTTCTATCAGTTGTCGTCGAAGGCCGACAACGGCGGTGTGGGCATCGGGCTGCCGCTCTGCCGCACACTCGCCCACCTGCACGGAGGCACCATCGAGCTTGTCGACGACCCCGCGCCTGGCATCAATACCTTCCGTCTCACATTGCCTCTCAAGGCCACGATAGACGAGCCCGAAATCAATGCCAGTCCCGTGATGACCGAATACGTGCTCGAAGAGGAGTCGCCCGTATCGTCGAACAATTCTAGCTACACGCTACTCTTCGTTGACGACAACGACGAGATGCGCGAATTTCTCTACGACCAGCTGAGCAAGAATTTCGTGGTGGAAACTGCCGGCAACGGGCAGGAGGCTCTCGACAAACTTCGCGAACACCGTTTCGACATCGTGGTGACCGACATCATGATGCCCGTCATGGACGGCTACGCTCTCTGCAAGGCCATCAAGGACGACCCTAACCTTTCGCCCATTCCCGTGGTGTTTCTGACAGCCAAGAACGACCTTGAAAGCAAGGTGCGCGCCCTCGAATGCGGAGGCGAATCGTATATCGAGAAGCCTTTCTCAATCAAATACTTCCGACAGCAGATTAAATCGTTGCTCGACAATCGCCGCCACGAGCGCAAGGCTTTCCTCAACAAGCCCTTCTTCTCAGTCGACAACATGAAGATGAACAAAGCCGACGAGGAGTTTATGACAAAAGTCACCGAGCTCATCAAGGAAAACATCAGCAACGAGAATTTCAATGTCGAAAGCATGGCCGACATTTTCTGTATGAGCCGAAGCAGTCTCCTTAGAAAAATCAAGACGCTTTTCAATCTTTCGCCCGTGGAACTTATCCGCATCATACGTCTGAAGAAGGCTGCCGAACTTATTCAGGAAGGGAAGTACCGGATGGGTGATATCTGCTACATGGTAGGTATCAATTCGCAGTCTTACTTCACCCGTCTTTTCTTCAAGCAGTTCGGCATCACGCCCAAGGCGTTCGAAAAGCAATGTCAGGAGAAGTCGGCGTCAACCGAGTCTTCGATACCGATTAACCAAATATAGAAGTTCAAAAATATAATCAATATATGTGAAAAAATTCCTGAACAATAAATCCTGTAATTTTCGGATGCTTTGAGTCTTTCGTACCGGCGCATAGTGAGGCTATGCTTCTTCACTCAAGCCCCGGTCATCTCAAAAATAAAATCCTTTTTATCTGTTTAGCGATTTCTCACTTATCAAAGACATTAACATCGCCATGAGAAAAATATATCTACCTGCGATGCTCTGCGCCGCAACCGCCATCACGGCCGGGGCTAAGGTGACGCTCCCGAACTATATCACCGACAACATGATTGTGCAGCAGACGAGCATACTGACAGTCAACGGCACAGCCGCCCCCGGCTCGCAGGTCAAGGTGACGGCCGGATGGAGCGAGAAGCCGGAGACGGTAAAGGCGGGCGCCGACGGGCGGTTTTCGGTCAGACTCGCCACCCCGGAGGCCGGCGGCCCCTACTCGATAGTTTTCGAGGATTCCGACGGCCTGCTCCGCATCGAAAATGTCCTGTCGGGCGAAGTGTGGCTTTGCTCGGGTCAGTCTAATATGGAATTTCCCGTTCAGGGATGGACCACGGTGATGGATTACGACCGCGAAGTTGCCACCGCCTTCCATCCCGACATCCGTCTGCTTCAGGTCAGGACGACCACCGCATACACCCCTCGGGAAGATGTGGAGGTCAACGGTGGCGGTTGGCAGATTTGTTCGTCGGCAAGCATGGCCGATTTCTCAGCCATAGCCTACTTCTTTGCGCGCGAGCTTAACGAAAAACTAAAAGTGCCCGTGGGCGTAATCGACACCACGTGGGGAGGCACCCCCGCCGAAGCGTGGACCTCTGCAGAGGCGTTGGGCGCCGTGGCAGGTTTCGAGGGCGAGCTCTCCGCGCTCAAGGAGGCAGGCGACGATGTAGACAAGCTGGAAGCAATCTATCAGCGACAGATGGCCGACTGGCTCAAACTTGACACCGAAGGGCTGCCGACATTCGACAAGGCGGTCATGCAGCGTGGCGGCAAGTGGGCGCCAATCGACGTCCCAGGTTATATCGAGCGGAGCGCATTGCCGGGGTTTGACGGCATCGTGTGGTTGCAACACCTCATCAACGTCCCCGCCGACAAGGCCCGACTTCCCCTCGAATTGAAATTCGCCGCCATTGACGACGAAGACGAAACCTATTTCAACGGCCTTCTCGTGGGCAAAGGCTCCGGTTTTGACACGCCGCGAAGCTACACTGTGCCCGGCGGGGCAGTCAAGGCCGGCGACAACGTGATTACCATCCGCGTCAGCGACTTCGGCGGCGAGGGAGGCATTGCCCCGGGCGAAGCTGTGGCTATTGCCGACGGCTTGTCAATCCCTTTGGGCGGCACGTGGCAATACGCGGTGCAGAGCGACTTCTCGAAACTCCCCCCCAAGCCCGCTTCTCCCGGTAGTTCAAGCTATCCCTCGGTGCTCTACAACGCTATGCTTTCGCCTCTCCGCAACATGCCTGTCAAGGGTGTCTTGTGGTATCAGGGATGTGCCAACGTAGGACGCGACGAGCAGTATGAGCCCCTGTTCAAGGCTCTCATCACCGACTGGCGCAAACTCTGGGGCGACGACCTGCCGTTTTATTTCGTGCAACTCGCAGGCTTTTTGCAGCCTCAGGCCGTGCAGCCCGATTCGGAATGGGCGGCGCTGCGCAACGCTCAGTCCAAGGCACTCCAACTCAACAACACTGCAATGGCCGTGGCCATCGACCTCGGTAATCCGGCCGACATCCATCCCAAAGACAAGCAGGATGTGGCCCACCGTCTGGCGCTCATAGCGCTCAGCCGCGATTATGGCACGGGCTGCGAATATGCCGCCCCGCAGTGTGTTTCGGCCACTCCCGACGGCGATGCCATGGTGCTGACATTCTCAGGCCCTGTCGTGCCCACCTCCAAGGCCATCACCGGCTTCATCATAGCCGGAGCCGACGGCCAATTCACCACCGCCACCCCCGAGCAGACCGACTCCCGGACGCTCCGCCTCAAGGCTCCCTGGGTGAAGAATCCTGTCGCAGCGAGATACGACTGGGCCGATTTCCCCTGCGGAAATCTCTACAGCGAGGGTGGACTTCCCGTGGCGCCGTTTGCCACTGACAAATGAAACCATCGAGGTCATCGACTGAAAAAATTCTATAAAAAAGGTCGTTTTCAACTTCTACCTTATTGGATTCTTATTTCACCGTAAAAAAGTATAAACAACTTCAATATCATGAAACGTCATCAATCTATTATCACGCTTTCGCTTGCTCTGGCTTTCGGCGTACCGGCAGCCCCGGCTGAAAACCTCATTGTCATAGAAACCGACAACAACGCGCTGGTCTACAACGTGGCCGACAACAACCGGCTCTATCAGCGCTATTTCGGCAAGAAGCTTAAAAACAAGGCTGATTACAGCGCCATACCCGATGGTCCCGAGGCCATCATCACCCACGGTATGGAAGACTATTACGAACCCGCTCTCCACATCAACCATCCCGACGGAAATCCCTCGACCCTACTCAACTATCGCGGTCATATCACCGAGAAACTTGCCGACGGCGCCGAGCAGACCGTAATCACTCTCGCCGACCCGGTCTACAACGACGAGGTGAAGCTCGTCTATACCGTCTATCCCGAGCACGACATCTTCAAGAGCCACACCATCATCACCAACAACGAAGGGAAGCCCGTGGAAATCGAGAAATATGCTTCGTCGATGCTCCACTTCGCTGACGGCGACTATTACCTGACGCAGTTTAACGGCGACTGGGCTTCGGAGGTGAATGCGTCGGAGACAAAACTCGAATATGGCAAGAAGGAGCTCGACACCAAACTCGGAGCGCGTGCCAACATGTTCTGTTCGCCCTTCTTCCAACTCGGCCTCAACTCGCCGGCCTCAGAGAATGCCGGCGACCTTCTCGTGGGCACTCTCGGGTGGACCGGCAACTACCGGTTCACGTTTGAGGTTGACCACAAGGGCGAACTCCGCGTCATCTCGGGTATCAACCCCTATGCCTCGCAACGCACTCTCGCAAAGGGCGAATCGTTCGAGACACCGGAATTCATCTTCACCCTCTCCGACGAAGGCCGTGGCAAGGCAAGCCGCCGTTTCCACGACTGGGCGCGCGACCATCAGCTCTACAAGGGCAATGACTCCCGCATGACCCTGCTCAACAACTGGGAGGCCACCTATTTCGACTTTGATGAGGAGAAGCTCAAACGCCTCATCGGCGAAGCCAAGGAGCTCGGCGTCGACATGTTTCTGCTTGACGACGGCTGGTTTGCCAACAAGTATCCCCGCCACAGCGATACCCAGGGGCTCGGCGACTGGATCGAGACCAAGGACAAACTGCCTAACGGCATCGGTGCCCTCACGAAGGCAGCTAAAGAAAACGGAGTGAAATTCGGCCTCTGGATTGAACCCGAAATGGTCAACCCCAAGAGCGAACTCTACGAGCAGCACAAAGACTGGGTCATCACTCTCCCCAATCGCGATGAATACTATTTCCGAAATCAGCTCGTGCTCGACCTCAGCAACCCCAAGGTGCAGGACTATGTGTTCGGCGTGGTCGACGACCTCATGACCAAGTATCCCGACATCGCATTCTTCAAATGGGACTGCAATTCGCCCATCACCAACATCTACTCAAACTATGAGAAGAAGAATCAGACCCACCTCTACGTAGATTACGTCAAGGGGCTCTACAACGTGCTGGAACGCATTCAGGCCAAGTATCCCGACCTGATGATGATGATGTGCTCCGGAGGCGGCGGCCGCTCCGACTACGAAGGACTGAAATACTTTACCGAATTCTGGCCCAGCGACAACACCGACCCGGTGGAACGTCTCTACATCCAGTGGGGCTTCTCGCAGGTGTTCCCCGCCAAGACCCTCTGCGCCCACGTCACCACCTGGAACCGCTCGACTCCTGTGAAATTCCGCACCAACGTGGCCATGATGGGCAAACTCGGCTTCGATATCAAGCTCGACGACATGTCGAAAGAAGAGGTGGACTACTGCAAGCGCGCCATCAAAAACTACAACAGCCTCAAACCCGTAATCCTCGACGGCGACCAATATCGTCTCGTTTCGCCCTACGAAGGCGAGCACGCCGCCACGATGTATGTGGGCAAGAACGGCGCCAACGCCGTGGTGTTCACCTTCGACCTCTATCCCCGCTACAAACAGAGCATCTTCAAGTCGGAAGCCAATGTAAAACTTGCAGGTCTCCACCCCGATGCGCGCTACCGCGTCACCGAGATTGACCGCACCGACGGCACCGACAGCGGCATTGGCGAATACTCCGGCGACTATCTTATGACCGTAGGGCTGCCGCTCTTCACCCTCAACCGCCTCAATAGCCGCGTTATCACCGTCGACAAGCTCTGATGAAAAGTCTGTTGCTGAAAATATTCAGGCTATCGGTCCTTATGGTTGTGCCTCTCCGGGCCGTTGCGGCTGACGTAATTGAAGTGGCTCCCGTCGAGGGGGATGCGACCGCTGCTATTCAGGCAGCCATCGACGAAGCCGCGCGTCTCGACGGGCGAGAGGTGATTATAAAACTTCGTCCCGGCAACTATGACATAAGCCGCGAGCATGCGTCGCGCCATCTCTATCATATCTCAAACACTGCCTCGGCCGAGGAAAATCCTGACCGGACCAAACACGTCGGCCTGTGGTTTCGCGACATGAAAAATGTGACTTTCGACGGCGACGGCACTCTGATTGTGACCCATGGCGAGATGACCCCCATCGTCGTCGACGGGTGCAGCGGCATCACGCTCAGGAATTTCACCCTCACGGCAGCCGACCCGTCAGTGCCGGAGTTCAAAGTGGTGGGTGTCGACCCTCACTCCATGACCGTAGAAATCACCCCTCCTTCGCGCTACGAAATTGATGCCTCCGGCAATTTCATGTTCGTAGGCGAGGGGTGGCGATTTGCCGACGGCGGCCGGATTACGTCATATCCGGAGTTTGCGCAGGTGTTCTACCCCGACGCAAACGTCACGCTGCGGTGTGAGTCGCCTCTGAAAGAGCGCCACAGCGCGCGCAGTCTCGGGGAAAACATAGTGAGGTTTGAGTTCGACCGTACACCCGATGTCCACGTAGGCGAAATCTATCAGCTGCGTCACGGCATACGCAATGAGGCCTGTGGATTTTTCAACCGCAGCCGCGACATAACGATAGAAAATGTCGAGTTCAATTTCCTCGGCAACTTCGGGCTGGTGGGGCAGTACTCCGAAAACCTCACTTACGACAACATCCGCTGCCGGCCGCGCCTCGGCTCGGGGCGCACCGATGCCGGGTTTGCCGACTTCGTGCAGATGTCGGGTTGCCGCGGACTCGTCAGGATTATCAATTCCTGCTTCGAGGGAGCCCACGACGACCCCATCAACATCCATGGCACACATCTAAGGATTGAGGAGGCTGACGGAGAGAATGTGATAAAGGTGCGCTTCATGCACGGCCAGACCTACGGTTTCGAGCCTTTCTTCAAGGACGACAAGGTGGAGATTGTCGACCGTCATACCCTCAACTGTCTCGCGGCCGCCACGGTGAAGGCTGTCAGTCAGGTAGACGACTATTGTTTTCAGCTGACCCTCGACCGTCCGCTTCCCCGGCTCCCCGAAGGCTACGACATCACCGACCTTGCCGTCGAGAACGTCACATGGACTCCCGACGTAGAAATCCGCAACAACTACTTCGCGCGTATTCCCACCCGCGGCATTCTCATCACCACCCGCGGCAGTTCGGTGATTGAAGACAACATTTTCTTCCGTATGCCTATGCCCGCGATACTCGTCTCCGACGATGCCCGCGGCTGGTATGAATCCGGACAGGTGAAATCGCTCACGATTCGTCGCAACACATTCATAGAATGCGCCTCGCCGGTGATAGCCGTAACTCCTGAAATCGACCGTTTCGACAGGCCTGTCCACTCCGGCATAAGCATCCTCGACAATCGTTTCATACTCAAGGAGGCATCTGCCGCCATCCGCCTCGACGCCGCCGACAACGTGCGCGTCGCGGGCAATGTGTTCGAACTTCCCGCCGGGAAATCGGCCGCTCCCGACACATTCGTCGAAGCTGTCAATACCTCGCGCCTGACTGTCGGCGACAACCGCACCGTCTCAACCCCATGACACATACCAATCTGATGAAAACATTATATCTTACCCTTTCACTTTCGCTTTCAGCTCTGTGCGCGGCGGCAGGAGATTTCACGAAATATGTCGACCCGTTCATAGGTACGGGCGCTATCGACGGCGGCCTGTCGGGCAACAATTATCCCGGAGCCACAGTGCCTTTCGGCATGGTGCAGCTCAGCCCCGACACCCACGAAGCTCCCGACTGGTATAACGCTTCGGGCTACGACCATAACGACAACCGCATCTATGGTTTCAGCCACACGCGACTGAGCGGCACCGGGGCGAGCGACCTGATAGACATTCTCGTGATGCCCACCGTGTCTGACCGCAACGTATCATCGTTCAGCCATGACGATGAAAAAGCCGTTCCCGGCTACTATCAGGTGAGACTCGCCGACGAAGGTATCCGCGCCGAACTGACAGCTACTCCGCACACCGGTATCCACCGTTACACTTATCCTGCCGGCACACCACGCAACCTTTGGCTCGACCTTGACCATTCGGCCAACAAGGGCAGCTGGGGCCGGCGCATCATCAACGCGCAGATACGTCAGACCGCACCCGACCGTCTCGAAGGTTATCGTGTGATAACCGGCTGGGCCAAGCTGCGCAAAATCTATTTCGTGATAGAATTTTCCGAGCCCATCGACTCAATGACCCTCTTCGATGGCGACGGCCGCAAGTATGGCAGTGCCGACGCCACTCTCATCAACGGCCGCTCGCCGCGCGCGCTTGTCTCGTTTGGCGAGGCTTCCCGGCCTGTGGTGGCCAAAGTGTCTTTGAGCGCGGTCAGCGGAGCCAACGCCCGTCAAAACATGGAGGCGGAGGCTAAGACGTTTGATTTCGAAAGCTATGCGGCCGAGGCCGACCGGATGTGGGATGCGCAGCTGGGCAAAATCGAGGCCAAAGGGGAGCCGGAGAAGCTCACTACGTTCTACACGGCTCTCTATCACATGATGATTCAGCCAAACGTGTTCTCTGACGTTAACGGAGAGTGGGTCACTCCCGACTATTCGGTGGCCAAGCTGCCCGACGGCGAAAACCAGTACACGACCTTCTCTCTCTGGGATACTTACCGTGCCGCACATCCGCTCTACACCATCATCGAGCCGGGCCTCACCCGCGATTTCGTCAACAGTATGCTCCGCCATTACGACTACTACGGCTACCTGCCCGTCTGGCAGCTCTGGGGACAGGACAACTACTGCATGATAGGCAACCACGCCATCCCCGTCGTGGCCGATGCGTTGTTCAAGGATATCCCAGGCATCGACAAGACCCACGCTTGGGAGGCGATCAGAAACAGTTCTACCCAATCGCATCCCAATTCGCCCTTCTCCGTCTGGGAACGCCACGGCTACATGCCCGAGAACGTCCAGACTCAATCGGTGTCAATCACCCTCGAAATGGCTTTTGACGACTGGTGTGCCGCCCGTGTGGCCGAGATGCTCGGCGATACTGTGTCGGCCGAACGGTTCGACCGTAGAGCCTTGTTCTACAAGAACCTCCACAACCCCGCTAACAACTTCTTCGCACCCAAAGACGACAAAGGCGATTGGATTGAGCCCTTCGACCCCCTGAGATACGGTGCCAACGGCGGCCAACCTTTCACCGAAGGAAATGCCTGGCAATACTACTGGTATGTGCCCCACGACGTCGAATGTCTCATAGCTCTCACAGGAGGCCCGAAAGAGTTTGAGCGCAAACTCGATACATTTTTCACCCTCACCGATTCCTCAGGCGAGAAAAACGACAACATTTCAGGTCTGATAGGCCAGTATGCCCACGGCAACGAACCGAGCCATCATGTGGCCTACCTCTACAACTACGTCAACAAGCCCGAAAAAACGCGCCGTCTCGTCAGCCATATCATGTCTGACCTCTACAACAACAAATACAACGGTTATGCCGGCAACGACGACTGCGGTGAGATGTCGGCCTGGTATGTATTCGGGGCGCTCGGTTTCTACCCCGTCAATCCTGCCTCGGGCCGCTATGACCTCGGGCTTCCTCTCTTCGACGAATGTGTCATCCACCTTCCGTCGGGCAAGGAATTTAAAATCACCGCCGACCGCAAGACAGCGGGAGGCACAAATGTAAGGAAAATCCTCCTCAACGGCTCGCGCCACCGCCCGCTGACCATTTCTCATCGGGATATCACCGAAGGAGGAACGCTGCACTTTGAGATAGATTGACCCTTCCGAAACGGCTGACGACATTATCGCAAGAGCATCCTGACCAGATGCTTTTGCGATAATTGTTTGTTGGCCGGTGGTGAGAGAGAACTTTTCCGGGGAGGCTGTTGTTAAAAGTGAGAAATTCAATTCAACTGTTTATGGACGAGAAATACAAGGTGATTCTTATCAACGGCAGCCCGAAAATCAAGGGCTGCACCGCACGCGCGCTCGACGAAGTGGAACGCACTCTCAACGCCAACGGCATCTCTACCAAGCGCATCGAGGCCGGTGTGAAAGACATCCGCGGATGCATCGCATGTCATTTCTGTCGCACCCATGGCCGTTGCGTGTTCAACGACATCGTCAACGAGACGGCTCCCAAGCTTGCCGAGGCCGACGGTCTTATCGTAGGCTCGCCCGTCTATTACGCCGGCGGCAACGGTCAGGTGCTCGCCATGCTCGACCGCCTGTTCTACAGCACTTCGGGCTCCATCGACATGACCATGAAGGTCGGAGCGGCCGTGATTTCGTCGCGTCGCGCCGGCAGCACTTCGGCTTTCGACGAAATCAACAAGTATTTCACCATCGCGTCGATGCCCGTCGTGGCGTCGACCTATTGGAACGAAGTCCACGGCTTCACGGCTGAAGATGTAGAGAGCGACCTCGAAGGCCTCCAGACCATGCGCAATCTCGGACGCAACATGGCTTTCCTCATCAAAGCCATCCGCGCCCAGAAGGAAGCCGAAGGCGGCGTGCCCGCGCAGGAGCACGACAAGTTCACGAGTTTCCCCACCGAACACCACGCCTGACCCTCTTCAGTTCGCGCCCCCTCGAAAAATGCGGATGACCCACATTCACATGCAGGCCATCCGAGAGAGAAATATATCACTTAGTGAAGTGTTACTAATTTCAGCGCAAGGGGCACCATGCCCGCTTGCATGCAAAAACAATCTTTCTTACCTTAGACATCGAGACATCATTGTGTCTCATACAGCGAGCCTTAAGACCTACTTGCGGCTCGCTATTTTTATGGCCGCGCCGCCGCCGGGGGCGAGGGGCTGCTTGAGCTTCTGACCCGGTTTCACCTTGACGGTGCGTATGCGGTAGGCCTGAGGATTTTCCTTCCAGTCGGCATCGGGGGCATCCTCATAGATGGTGGCCTCGTAGGTGGCGCCTTCGGGCAGGAAGCTGAGGTCTATCACGGCGGTGCGGGCGTTTTCGTCGGTGATTGCGCCTACATACCAATCGTCGGAATGCTTGTCGCGGCGTGCCACGGTGATGTAGCGGTTGGGCTCGGCTTCGAGATACTTCGAGTCGGCCCAGTCAACGGGCACTTCCTCGATGAAACGGAAAGCGTCGGGGAAACGCTCATAGTTTTCGGGCAGGTCGCAAGCCATCTGCATGGGCGAGGGCATCGTGAGGTAGAGCGCCAGCTGGCGTGCCAGGGTGGTGCCCGCCTGCGAGTCCTTGCCTTCGCCGTAATAGCTCATGCGGGTTTCGAAGAGGCCGGGAGTGTAGTCCATCGGGCCGCCTTTCAGACGCGTGAAGGGGAGAATGCAGGTGTGCGAGGGGGGATTGCCGCCCATCGACTCAAACTCGCCGCCGCGGGCCGATTCCTGCGCGAGCCAGTTGGGATAGGTGCGGCAGAGACCGGTGGGGCGCGGTGCCTCGTGGCTGTCTATCATAATCTGATAGTCGGCGGCGCGTTCTATGACGTGGCGCGCGTGGTCTACCATCCATTGCGACGTGTGGTGTTCGGAGCGGGGAATGATTGCGCCGACGTAGCCCGTCTTGACGGCATCGTAATTGTTGTCTTTCATAAACTGGAAAGCGCGGTCGAGCTGACGCTCGTAGTCGGCGGCGTTGGCCGACGTCTCGTGGTGCATGATGAGCTTCACGCCCTTCTCCTTGGCATAGTCGCGCAGCGCAGCGACGTCGAAGTCGGGGTAGGCCTTGTCGAAGAGGAACTGGCGGTTTTTGCGATAGCTCGCCCAGTCTTCCCAACCTTCGTTCCAACCTTCTACGAGCACGCCGTCAATGCCGTGGGCGGCGGCGAAGTCGATGTAGCGTTTGACGTTTTCGGTGTTGGCCGGGTGACGTCCGTTGGGTGTCAGCTTGGTGTAGTCGGTGATGCCCGGTTTGGCGAGGTGGTCGTCGGAATAGGCCCACGTCTTTTCGTAGCCGGTGAACATCTCCCACCACACGCCCATGAATTTCATCGGTTTTATCCACGATGTGTCTTCAATCTTGCACGGCTCGTTGAGGTTGAGCACGAGCTGCGAGGCCAGGATGTCGCGGGCGTCGTCGCTGACAATGAGCGTGCGCCACGGCGTGGCGAATGGGAGTTCGATGTAGGCGCTCACCCCGAGGCGGTCGGGCACGAGGTGCGATTTCATCACGTAGTCCTTCGTGTCGACGTCGAGCAGCATGGCGGGGTAGCCGTCGAGTGCGGCCTCATGCACGTTGACGTAGACGCCGTCGGCTGTCTTGAGCAGCATGGGGGTCTGGATGGTGGTGCCTTCCACGCGCTGAGCCTCGGTGTGCTTGCCGTAGCCTGCGAGCGCCTCGGGCAGCGCGCCGAACGTGGTCTCCGACCACAGGTACTCGTCGGTGTCGTAGTCGCCGGGGATGCAATAGAGCTTGTGGTCGCCGTCGAAATTAAATTCGGTCAGCTCGTCCTTCACCGTCAGGTAATTGGGCCCGTTCTGCACCGGAAGTTCGTAACGGAAACCGAGGCCGTCGTCAAACACGCGGAAGCGTATGGTCAGCGCGCGGTTGTCATCCTTGTCGGCCAGATTGACGGCCATTTCCTTGAAGTGGTCGCGCACCTCTGAATACTCGCCCCAGACCGGCTGCCACGTGCGGTCTACAGTCGTCGTGTCGGTCGAGACGATGCGAAATCCGTCGATAAACGAGGTCTCGTCAGATTTCAGTCCGAGCGCGCTCTTCTCAACTAAGGGTTTTCCCTTGTAGTCGAGCGTGTAGTAGGGCGCGCCGAATTGGTCGAGCTCCACCTGAAGCACCAGGTTTCCATCGGGCGACGTGATGCCCACCGCCGCCATTTTCGCAGCGGCGGCAAGCATCGGTAGTAGAATCGATTTTTTATTCATCTTAAGTAAGTTCCAAAAATAAAACGATATGTGTAAAGAAAAATTCTTGAATAATAAAACTCGTTCTTTTTGGATATTTTGTGTTTCTCACTCGGTCGTGTAGCGCGGCTACACTCCTTCGTTCCGCACACAAATCATCTCAAAAATTACTTCGTTTTATTTATTCATTTATTTTTCTCACTTACTTATGAGGTTAGTTCATGAGGATGGTGTAGGCGTAAGGCTCAAGCTCGATTTCCACCGGCACGGTCTTCTCGCCGCCGCCAATCAGGTCGGTCATCACAGTCGCGGTCAGCACGATGGGCGATTTCACCTTTCTCGCGCTCGCGGTCGTGTTGACAGCCACGAGCAGATTGTGGCCGGGAATGGCGCGGGTGAAGCACACCACCGACGAATTGGAGAAGTCGGTCAACTCGCCGCGGCGCACCTCGGCCGAAGCCTTGAAAGCTTTGTTGATGGCCTTGTAGGTGTCAGACAGCTCGGTCGAGAAGGTGAGCGTCATGTAGTCGAAAAACGAGAGCTTGCCAGCGAGACCGGCCACGTCCATCGACGAGTAAATCATCGGCGTGCCGTTGAGCATCGAGGCGAGCACGTAGGCCGCGGGCACTCCTTCGGGAGCTCCGAACATCGTGGCCACGTTGTTTTCGGCTGCCACGTCGTGGTTAAACACATAGCGCAGAATCGAATCGCCGTCGGGCACTTTGGCAAGGGCTTCGCGGGCTTCCTTCACAACGCCCGTGGTCTTTCCGGCCACGAATGCGTCAGAGATGGTCTTGGCGCTGTTCCAGTCGTAAATCATGTTGAAGCCGTAGCCGTAGTATTCGGGGTTTGAAGTCTCGGCGAGCATAATCATGTCGGGGTTCTTGGCGCGGAGGTCGGCGATGACGCTCGTCCAGAAGTCGCCCGGCACACCGTCGGCATAGTCGCAGCGATAGCCGTCGATGCCGAGTTGGTCCACCCAGTAGAGCATAGCCTCTTTCATGGCTGTTCTCACTTCGGCCACGCTGAAATCGAGCTGCGCTACGTCGGTCCATCCGGTGGGAGAGACGATGTTGCCCGCCTCGTTGCGGACATACCACGTCGGGTGTTCCGTTATCCATGCGCAGTCCCACGCCGTATGGTTGGCCACCCAGTCGAAAATCACTTTCATGCCTTTCGAGTGGGCCTGGTTGACGAGACCTTTGAGGTCGGCCATCGTGCCGTAGCGCGGGTTGAGGGCCTTGAAGTTGCGCACGCAGTAGGGCGAGCCGAAGGCATTGAGTTCGCCGGTCTCATAGACGGGCATCACCCAGAGGATGTCGCAGTCCATGCCCGCGATGCGCGGCAGTTGGGCGGTGAGTCCCTTCAGACACTCCGTGTCGCCGAAGAAGCGCGGGTTGGCCTGATAGATTACGTTGGTCGAAACTTCATTGCCCACCTCCGGAGCCTCCGGATTGTCGGGCATGTCTATTTCGTAGGATGTGCAGGCGGTGGCGGCAAGCGCTGCCGTGGCTGCTATGATGGTCTTTAGCTTGAGCATTGTCCTTGATTCTAATAGAATGTTTTGTCGAAGAAAAATTATCCTGTCGGAAACCTTTCCGCGATGCCACGGAGCGACGCGGCTCCGTGGCTCGCGAAATGAAAGGAATTACTTCTTCACCAACTCCGCACCTTCGGGATTGGCCACGATGAAGTAGTCTTTGTCGAGGGTGATTGACATGGCGTCATACTGCGTGCCGTCGTTGTTGTTGAAGATGAGGTTTTCGGTCTCGCCTGCGCCATTGACGGTCAGCACCTTGTAGGTGACGCCGTCAACGGTCTCTGTCACCTCAGGCTTCGTGCCGGGCCATCCGTCGAAAATCTCCTTGTCGCCCCAGGCGTAGACGTAGAAGTCTTTCCAGCCCGTCTTGTCTTCGATGTAGATTTTGTATTCTTCCGCAGGGGTGTCGATGAGCACCGCGCCGTCGGGGTTGGCCACGATGTAGTAGTCTCTGTCGAGCGTGATGGTCATAGCGTCATACTGCAGGTCGCCGTTGTTGTTGAAGATGAGGTTTTCAGTCTCGCCCGCGCCCATGACGGTGAAGACCGTGTAGCTGACGCCGCCTATCACCTTGGTCTCGGTGCTTCTCGCTCCGGGCCATCCCTCGAAAATCTCCTTGTCGCCCCAGGCGTAGACGAAGAAGTCGGTCCAGCCGGTGAGGTTCTGAATGTAAATCTTGTATTCAGCGGGTTCGACAGGATTGTCGGGGGTGTCGGGAGGAGTGCTCGGCACATAGTTGTCGGGGTCGATTTCGGTGGCGCTCGTCGCGGTCAGTTCTACGTAGACGTCGCGGTCGAGGCTGAACACCACTACCTCGTCCACCTGCTTGTCGCTGCCGTTGTTGAGGATTACGTGCTCCTCAAGACCCTTGTTGCAGTTGTCGGCGCCAAGGTCGAAGTAGGTGTAGCTGACTCCGTTGATTACCTGAGTGCCTGTCGGAGTCATCCCGGGCCAGCCGCCGTTGAGGTCGTTGACCGTGCCCCACATGTAGAGGTAGAGTTCATCCCAGCCGGAGTTGTTGACCACGTAGACCGTGTAGCCGTCGTGGGTGATGACAGCCGAGGGGTCGAACGGAACGGCGCCCGTCGGGGTCAGCTCGAGATAGAAGTCCTGGTTGAGGGTGACGTTGTAGTCGGCGAGCTGCTTGTCGCTGCTGCCACCTTCGCCGTCGTTGAAGATGAGGTTGACGGCCAGTCCGGCGTTTGCAGCGCCCGTGTCGAAGTATTTGTAGGTCACGCCGTCTTTGGTCACCTTGCCCGTGGGCTTGATGCCGGGCCATCCGCCGAAGATTTCGGCATCGCCCCAAGCGTAGAGGTAGAGGTCGTCATAGATGTTGTTGTCGACGACGTAGATGACGTAGCCGTCATGCACGATGTCGTCGGGGTTTGACGGATTGAGCGACTGTTCCCAGCTGTAGAGCAGCACGTTGAGACGCGCGCCTGTCGCGGGGGCGTCGGTGTGGACCGCACGTTCCCCTTCGGGAGTCACTTCCCACCCCTGCTCGTCGGAATAGAACGAATAGCCGTCGGCAAGAGTCTTGCCCTTGACAAAGTCGTCGGGGTTGAGATAGATGCCCCATTTGGCATCGGTGTCGGGGGCTTTCTCCATGAGCCAGCGCGGGTCGCCGATGGCTTCCTCGCCTCCGTTGAAGTCGCCGACGATGTAGATTTTGTCGGTGGTCATGGTGCCCATCGGCACGATGGCTTCGATGAGCTGGTAGCCGGGACGCAGGGGGAAGCGGGGCAGCTCGCTGTCAAATACGATTTCGTCTTTCGAGCATCCGGCCAGAAGCGGCAGGAGCAGCAGGAACAGAAGACTGAATATGTTATACTTTTTCATGTTGAGGCAAGGTGTTAGTAGTTAGGAGTCTGGACGAGACCCGGGTTGACCATGAGGGCGGTGCGGGGCAGGGGATACCATTCGTAGCGGCGGTCGCGCTTGGCGGGCAGCTCGCGGTCGGTCTCTGTGGCACGTCCGAAAAACCACCACTGGCCCTGGGTGAATTTGTCGAAGCGGCGCAGGTCGGTGCGACGGCGGCGTCCTTCGTCAAGGAATTCGAGACCCCATTCGCTCAGCATCCAGTCGGCGTCGAAGGCCGGGAAGCCGGGGCCGGGATTTTCGATGACCGATACGTCGGAGGGTGCGTAGTAGCGCTGGCGCACGTCGTTGACGAGCTGTTTGGCTTTGTCGGGATGGCCGCCGCGGAGTTCGCATTCGGCCAGGGTGTAGTAGACTTCGGCCAGACGGAATTCCACTTGGGCCGCGTTGGTGAAGTTGAGGTTGGCCGACTTGGGATAGATAGGATACTTGATGGGACGGTAGCCCGAGTTGGTCTGACCCCAGCGCGGACTCATCACCGGCTCGAGAGCACGGCCCATACCGAGGAATGTGCCCACCTGGTCGACGTAGATGAGAGGTTTGTCAGGGAGGTCGGCGTCGGCGAGGAACGGTTCGCCGGTCTCGTAGTTGAGCTGCGCGCCCATCAGGAACATGCCGGTCCAGTTGCCGGCGGCGTCACAATGGAAGGGCTGTTTGCGGATGTCTTTGTCGTTCATGCGGTCGAATGGAGCGCCGAGCTTGTCGCCGTAGTCGAAGAGGAAGCTCTTCGCGCCTTCGCTGCCTGCGTTGGGCACGAGTGTGCCCGTGTTGTCTTTCGAGGGCACGAGGCAGCAGCAGTTCCAGCCCGTGTGGGTGTTCTGATAGCCCATGAGCGCCTCATACTGAAGGGGGATGAAGGGGGTGGTGCGACGGTCGTTTTCAAGACGTCCTTCTTCCATGGCGAAAGCAAACACCACTTCGGGACAGGTGTAGTTGGTCAGCTTGTAGATGTCCTGATGGTCGGCCACGATGTTGTAGGTGCCGAAGTCGCCGTTCATGATTTTCTCGCAGAGGGCTGCACACTCCGTGTAGCGCGGCGTGCCGGTAAACACTTCCGAGTTGAGGAGCAGACGCATTTTGAGCATTCGGTTGGCTGCCTGATTGAGGCGGGTGCGCGTGGCGCTCGAGCCGTCCTCGACTGCGAGGTCTTCGTAGCAGGCGTCGAGCTCGTCGACAATGAAGGTCCACACCTTCTCGCAACCCTTATTGAAGTCGGGGTCGGCCGAGCCGGGCACGTCGCTGCTCACCGAAATGTTGAGGGGGAGCGCTCCGCCCCACAGCTCGAAGTTGTTGTAGTAGGCCCAGGCTCGCATGGTGCGCACTTCGGCGATGTATGATTTCATCACGCCGTCGTTCATGCCGATGCTCTCGGGATTGATTTTTTCGAGGTCGTTGAGCAGGGTGTTACACAGGCCGATTGTCTCCCATGCTTTCTCCCATGCGTCCTGGACGATTTTCGACTCCGAATTCCATGTCTGGGTGGAGAGCACATATTTCTCGGCTTCGTCCCAGCCCCACGCGCCGCCATACCATACGCGCCATGCTATCTGGTCGGCCGGAAATTCGTTAAGATACCAGAAGAATTCCGTGAAACCGGCTGCCGCACTGGCATAGATTGAAGCCACGGCGCCCTTCACGCTGTTTTCGTCCTGATAGTAGATGCTCGCGTCGATGCGGTCGAAGGTCACTTCGTCGAGGTCGGTGCATGACCATGCTGCGGCGCCGAACGCTGCCGCGGCGAGAAGTCCTGTTATATGGTTTTTGAATTTCATGAGTGTCTGATTGTTGAGGTGTTTAACGGAAACGCACGGTGAGGCCTACGGTCAGCTGTGTGGCGGTGGGGTAGGCAGAGGTCACGTCGATGCCGGGGGTGATGCCTGTCGAAGTCACGGCCGAGGGGTCGGTGCCCGAGTAGCCGGTGATGGTGAAGAGGTTTTTCGCTGCCAGATAGATGCGAAGCGAGTCGAGCAGGCGGCGGTTCTTGAGGGGCAGGTTGTAGCCGAGGGTGACGTTTTCGAGTTTGAAGTAGTCGCCGCGTTCGAGGAAGTATGACGAGATTACGCCGCCTCCCGACCATACGTCGCGGTCTTCGAGGTAGGTGCTGCGCAGCACGTTGTCTGAGCCGCTGCCGCGCAGACCCATGCCATACTTGCGCATGTTGAAGATTTCAAAGCCGAACGCGCCGTTAAACATGAAGCTGAGGTCGAAGTTTTTCCATTTCAAGGTGTTGTTCCATGTCAGGAAGTGCTTGGGAGCGCCGTCGCCGATGTAACGCTTGTCGTTGGGGTCGGCTGCCGAGGCGGGCACTTTCTCGCCATTGGCGTTGTAGACGAGCATGTTGTGGCTTTCGTCGACTCCGGCATATTCGTAGCCCCAGAACTGACCGATTCTGCCCCCTTCTTCTACGCGGAAGAAAAATTCGCTCGTGCCGAGACCCGGCTTCCGGTAGAGTTCGAGGTAGGAGGCCTGATAGATGGCGTTGGAGAGTTTGGTGAGCTTGGTGGTGCTGTAGGAGTAGTTGATGCCGGTGGTCCAGGTGACAGGTTTGTTGACCACGGCGTCAAACGTCACGGCGAGTTCCATACCGGTGTTCTTGGTGGTGCCTACGTTGACGAGGATGGTGTCGTAGACATACGGGGGCTGGGGTGCGGTGTAGTCGTAGAGGAGGTCCTGCGAGCGGCGGTCGAAGTATTCTATCGAGCCGTAGAGGCGGTTGAAGAGCATGAAGTCGATGCCGTAGTTGGCACTCGAGAGTTTCTCCCAACCCAGTTCGGGGTTGGCGTTGTTAGAGGGCTGGTAGCCGGTAATCCACGAGCCGTCCACGAGGTAGGAGCCGCCGGTAGAATAGGTGGCGAGCGATTCGTAGGGCGAATCCATCGTGCGGCCGGTGACGCCGTAGGAGAAGCGGGGCTTGAGGCTCTGCACGGTCTGCACATAGTCGGCGAGGAAGGGCGCTTTAGCCATTTCCCATGCTATCGACGCTGCGGGGAACGAGCCCCATTTGTGGTCGGCGCCGAATTTCGTTGAGCCTTCGCGGCGCAGTGACGCCGAGCCGATTATCATGCCTTTCCATGAGTAGTTGACACGTCCGAAGAAACCTATCAGTGTAGTCTGGCTCTTGCCGCCATACATCTGGGCCTTGCCTTCTGCGAGCCATGAGCCTGCGCCGATGCCGTTCCATTCCGGCTTGTCGAAGGTGAAGTCGTTGTTCTGCATGAACATCTGTTCCCAGTTGGAACGTTCAAACGAGTAGCCGGCCACAAATTTCAGGTCGTGGGCGTCTTTCTGGAAGCCGTAGTTGACGAGCCACTCCACGCTGTTGGTCCACCATTTCTCATACTTCTGTTGTGCGCGGCCTGCATAGCCGTTCCAGTAGGATTCGCCCGATTTGATGGGTGCATATTCGTCGCGCTTGTAGTCGTTGTAGTTGTAGGCATACGACAGGGTGGTGCTGACGTTGTGATAGTCGTTGTTCCAGATGTTATACTTCACTTCGGCCGACCCGAGTACGTAGGTGCGGTTGCCCTGCATCTTGAATTCGCGCATCTGCTGGAGCGGATTGTAGACACCCGAGGGAGAGGAGGGCTGATAGTAGGTGCCGTCGGCGTTGTAGACGGGGAGGGTGGGGTTCATGCCCAGGGCGGTGTCAAACATGCCCTGGTCGCCGTAGCGCTCGTTGACCTTGCGCACGTTGAGCGACGACGTAAATCTCAGATGGTTGTCGAGGGTGTTGGCCGACACCGCCGCGCGACCGCCGAATTCCTCGCGGCGGCTCGTGATGTCAAGACCGTTGGCTTTCTTCCAGTTGACCGAAGCCGTGTAGTAGCCGCCGTTGGCGAGCGAACCGTCTATCGACAGGTATTGGTTGGTGTCGTAGGCTGTCTTGCGGGTGATGAGGTCATACCAATCGGTGCTTGCGCCGTAGTCGTGGCCGCGGCGAGCCAGTCGCCATTCGTAGGGCGAGAGCACTTCGGGCATATCCCTGGCAAACGCCAGAGCGCCGTAGGAGTCGTAGGTCACGACGGGCAGACCTGCCTCGCCGGTGCCTTTCTTGGTGGTGATGAGGATTACGCCGTTGGCGCCGCGCGTGCCGTAGATTGAGGCCGATGCGGCATCCTTGAGCACCGACATCGACTCGATGTCCTGCGGGGCGAGAGTGCGGATGTCGCCGCCGGCCACGCCGTCAATGACGATGAGGGGGCCGTTGCTTGCTGAGAGCGACGTGGCGCCGCGCACCTGGAGTTCGGCCGAGCCGTTGGGGTCGGCTGCTGCCGTGCTCGACACGTTGAGACCGGCCACCTTGCCCGTGAGCATTTCCATCGGGTTGTTCATGGCGCCTTTCTGAAAGTCGTCGCGGTTCACCTGCACGATTGAGCTCGAAAGCTCCTTGCGGCTGAGCGAGCCGTAGCCCACCACGACCACTTCGTCGAGAAGCTCGCTGTCTTCCTGCATGGTCACGTCGATTTTCGTGCGGCCGTTCACAGCCACTTCCACCGCGCCGAATCCGACGTAGCTGAACACCAGCGTGCCGTTTGAAGGTACATTGTTAAGAGTGTAATTTCCGTCGAAGTCTGTGGCGGCCGCATGTTTCTGGTCGCCTTTCACCGAGACGCTCACGCCAATCATCACCTCGCCGGTCTGATCGGACACTGTGCCGGAAACGTTGACCGTCTGTGCCGTGACAAACGGTGCTGTCATCAGAGCTATCACCCAAAGCACTGCTGCGGTGAACGCCCGTAAATTCCATGGTTTTTGTTTCATTAGAAGTATTGATTTTTTAGGGTTGGCGAAACGTGTCGACGTGCCGCTCCGGCAGCACGTTGCAAATTTCGACAATCTTTTCTCTCCCGCCAAACGGGTCAAAAGAAAATCAAAACTTATATGAAACTTTATGTGGTGTAAATCAGCGGTTTGGATTAGTAGACCATCCCAATAAATCAAACTGCCGTTTCACGCATGCATGCTTCCGCTCAGCTGATGTTTCTCACATCATTCTCAAACGTTTCGGGATTGATGGAGCGGCGTTTCATTTTCGAGCGGTAAGTGTAGATGGTCGAGATGGTGCAGCGCAGAAATTGGGCCACTGTCTCGTTGTCGTCGATGCCGATGCGTATCAGTGCGAAGAGACGCAGCTCGGTGTTGAGCAGCTCGCCCGCTTTGAGCGTAATCTGTTCGTCGGGGCGCAGAAGGGCGTTGAATTTTTCTACAAACGATGGGTAGATGTTCAACACCGCTTCGTCAAACTTCACGTAGAAATCCTTGAAGAGGCGGTCGTAAATCGAGGTCGATTCGAGCTTCTTCAGCAACGCCTCGCGCTCTACGCCGCGCATGGCCAGATTGCGCAGCGACAGCTGGTAGCGCTGAAGTGTCGAGATGGCCGACGAACTGTATTCCATGAACAGACCCGCATACTGTTCTTTCGTGCGGCTCAGCTCGCGCAGCTCGGCGTTTCTCTCCTTGAGCTCGCTATTGGCGGCCTGCAGCTGCTCCGACATGCGGCTCAGCTCGGCGTTCTTCTCGCTGAGTGCGCTGTTTGTGGCCTTGAGCTCGGTCGAGAGTTCGTTGAGTTCTTCGTTTTTCGCCTTCAGCTCGCCATTGGTTTCCTTCAGCTGTTCCGACACGCGGCTCAGTTCTTCGTTGGCCCGGCTCACTTTGTCTTTGGCGCGACGCAGGTTTCTGAATTGCTTGATGGTGAGAAACAGCGTCACCAGAAGCACGGCCGAAAGCACTCCGCTCACCACCGCCAGCACACGCAGTCGGCCCGAGAGCTCGGTCTGGCGGGTGGAATATGCCTCGTCAATCATGGGCAGCATCTTGCTCGACTGCGAGTGGCGCATCAGCGCCGAGTAGAAGTTGGCGTCGGCTATGCTCTTTTGCAGATAGCGGTGGGCGCGCTCCACGTCGCCAGCCTTAAACATCACCGCGGCCACCTCGCGAAACGACATGTTTTCCTTCACGGCACCCTGCACGTCTGAAATGGCGCTTTTGAGCAAAAACCGATTGTGGGGACTTATCATGCCTCGCGTTTTGTAGATGTAGGCCATCGTCGAGGCCAGCATCGAGTATTCCCGCGTGCCCGACCGAGTTCTGTCGAGACGTTCGTGGAGTTGGTGCAAGGCAAATCCGGGCTGCCCGTTGCGAGCCTCTTCTGTGGTCACAAACAACAGATAGTTTAACGTCCCTGGCTTCGTCACCATTCGGAGCGAGTCGGCATAGAGCGAACGCAGCTGCTCATAGGTCTTGGCAGTCTCATGCTCGTTGGTGTATTCGCTAAGAAACTGATACATTACGCTGCACGTGGCGTAATAGTCTTCGAGCACGTCGTTGCCGAGCGAGTCGCGCGGTATCGCCTGAATTGTCGAGAGCGCGTCGGCAAACAGACCTGCGTGGGCATACACGTCGGCCCGCTTTATCAGAAGGCGTGTGTATTGTCCCGGCACGGCCTTCACCGCCGGACGTTGCAGATTGTAGCTGATGTAATAGAGAGCCGAGTCGGCATTGTAGGCCTCAAATTCGTAAATGATTTTGTTTATCAGTTCCGTGCTGTGCAGCTTGTCGGTCGAGAGGTCGTATTCGCGCCGCAGAGCCGCGATGCGGTTGAGTTTTTCATCTTCATACTCCTTGCTTTTGGCTAATTCTTCATCGAGCGTGGCGCATAGGTTTTCGTATTCTATTCGGTCGGGGTCGACGTTGTTGCGGCACGCGACGACAAACGCTGTCAGCAGCGCAGCAAGCAGAACGTGAGATATTTTCATTACGGTGATTGATTTAAGGTTGTGCTTCCGCTAAGAGAGCGGAAAGTCTGTGAGAGTGCAAAAATAATATTTTATCCCCAATATTCCAAACAATCCCGAAAAATTCCGGCAAAATTACTACACATTCGTTCCCGGCCAACACTGACGAAAACCGATTGATAAGGAAATGGTGAGAGAAACCAGGTAGTGACGCGCCAAGGCGCAATGCGGTTCAAATTGAGGATTGACCACATCCCCTCCGGGGATGTGCCGCGATGCAAGGTAAAGGATTGAAAATCAGGTAGGGACGCGCCAAGACCACGCGTATGTGTGTAATCTCTCGCCACCACCTTTTCTCCAAACCTCAAACCAATCCGAAAAATGAAATTCGCTGATTTCACTCCCGAGGAGCGGCTCCTACTCCTCCATGCCCTCGAAGATGCGGTGCATCTGCTTAATTGTCGCACGTCCTTTGCGATTGCTCCCGATGCGTGGCAAGACTCGCATGAACTTCTTCGAACTTCGCTCCTTGCCGAACGCGACGGCTTGGAAGTTTTGCTAAAGGAGCTGCGCGAACTTGTCAAACTTGACTTAAATTCGTAACTTTGCGCTATGGAAACAGTATTTGACCATAACATTACTTCTGAAGAGTGTGAGGCAATTGGCATTGGAGACAAAGATTCTTTTCTCGCTATTGCAAGTGCTAATAGCAATAATTTTGAACTCGCCTTACTGTTTCATCTACGAGGCGATGATTCTGCTGTCCAGCGGTATCTTAATCGTCTTCCGCGCGAAATGGTAACTGACTTTTGGCGCACCGTCGGACACCCCTAAAGCAACTTTGTATAATCCCCTGAATCCAGCCCCAGCTTCTTTATGAGGTCTGAGGCTGTTGCTTTATCCACTCCGTTCTTTTCAATCCACGCTATCATCGTTCCCTCAATGTCCTCATATGACTTCGTGCGAAGGGCTGTGCTTAACTCTGTGAACGTTGCTTTCGCGCTTATGCCCTTTGCCTTCAGTAGGGCGTTGAAATTGGTTAGTCTCCTGCTATATCCATAACCGCTTCTCTCCTGCCCAGATTGGCTGCACCCTGCGCACCCTTTGGGATAGGGGTGTTGCTGTCGGCTCTCCGAAAGCCACGCGCACGTGCGTAATCTCTCGGCACCCCCTTTTCTCCAAACCTCAAACCAATCCGAAAAATGAAATTCGCTGATTCCACTCCCGAGTAGCGGCTCCTACTCCTCCATGCTCTCGAAGATGAGGTGCATCTGCTTAATTGTCGCACGTCCTTCGCGATTGCTCCCGATGCGTGGCGAGATGCTAATGAGCGAGAAGTAGCCTAAATCAAAAATCGTACTCCAAACCTGATCTTGTTGGACATTTCTGAATATTTTGTATATGTTAGTTTGAATAATTTTGATATTTAAATTAAATTCGTTATCTTTGCACCGTGAGGGCAGTCGAATGAAATACATCGACCCTCGCTTGCGGCTCCTGAGACTCTCAGGAGCCGTGCATTTTTATGGTAATAATTTTCTTTCCACCTCGTATTACTACAAAAACCCTGCGGAGATTTTCTAATTCTTCAGCATCAATTTTGTCTTCAATCCATTTGAATCCACGTTCAATGCAGCCATCGGAATACATTGTAGGCTCATGGAAGTAGAGACATAAATCCGAAATATTTGTATTAAATGCTGTATTATAGCGTTTAAGCTGTTTGACTTTAGCCATTATTGCCGCACCATAATGATCTTTTGACTTGGTTATACTTCTTATATCCATAATGTTGCCGTTTATATCAGCATCAAGAGCAGGCAAAATCAATCCCTTTTCTAAAGTCTTTCCTTCTTCAAGGAGAATGCATTTACCACCTGATAAAAAAATCTCATGCTGACATTCCAGTTCCAAGTCTGTCGAGGTGAGTTTCTCATCACCAAAGAAAGTAGGTTCTTTTTTTGAAGAATGAATTATATGCCCTGCATGTGTCGCCTTGAGTCCACCACTATCGGAGTTGAACTCCACAGCGGCATAGTTCGGGTCTGCTAATAACCGTTCGTATTCCTTTCGGTTGGCCCTGATGCGCTCCCTTTCGGCTTCCTCCTGCCCTCCAATGTGTGTGCCTTGTGTACCTTCACGCATGATATTTCCCACAATCGCTCTGTTGTCCCGAATGAAATACGGCTCGCTCGTGGCGTTCTCGATGCGCTCGGCGTTATCCTTAACCCAGCTCGTGAATCCCTCCGGGTAATCGGTTATCTCGCCCGAGTAGCCGCCATCGGGGACGTCCTCGCCGTCTATGAGTGCTTGCTGACGCGCAATGAACTCGTCCTCGTCGGCGAGTTTCGGCACGACTATGCAACGGCAAAACGGATGCCAGCCCACGAATTTGAAAGTCTTGGGGTACACGCCGACAAGCTCGTCGCAAATGTCCTCGCACG
>JAIDCC010000050.1 GCA_029056055.1 Duncaniella sp. | reverse complement strand
GCCTCTTTAGCTCAGTTGGCCAGAGCACGTGATTTGTAATCTCGGGGTCGTTGGTTCGAATCCGACAAGAGGCTCAACTAAACTAAAGCGGTTAGCGCAAAATTGGGCGAATACCAGAGTGGCCAAATGGGGCAGACTGTAAATCTGCTGGTTTTTACCTTCGGTGGTTCGAATCCATCTTCGCCCACAAAAACACTGAAAGCTAAACCGCACATGCGGAAGTAGCTCAGTCGATAGAGCATCAGCCTTCCAAGCTGAGGGTCGCGGGTTTGAGCCCCGTCTTCCGCTCTAAAACAATGCCAATGTAGCTCAGGGGTAGAGCACTTCCTTGGTAAGGAAGAGGTCGCGGGTTCAAATCCCGCCATCGGCTCCAATCAACAATCTTAAATCGTTCCCGACTGACGGTTGACATACAAATCGGCGGGCGGGTTTGATTGGTGAAAACGCAACAAGTTTCGATAGCCCCGATAGTGTACATACATGCTGTCGAGGCGTCTTATCAAAACAGCAATCATTTTATCAATATAATAGCAAGTTATGGCTAAAGAGAAATTCGAAAGAACCAAACCGCATGTTAACATCGGTACTATCGGTCACGTCGATCACGGCAAGACCACTCTGACCGCTGCTATCACCACCGTGCTGGCAAAGAAAGGTCTCTCTGAAGTGAAGTCGTTCGACCAGATTGACAACGCTCCCGAGGAAAAAGAGCGTGGTATCACAATTAACACCGCTCACGTAGAGTATGAGACTGCAAATCGTCACTATGCTCACGTAGACTGCCCCGGACACGCTGACTATGTGAAGAACATGGTAACCGGTGCTGCTCAGATGGACGGTGCTATCATCGTGGTTGCTGCAACCGACGGTCCCATGCCCCAGACCCGCGAGCACATCCTTCTCGCCCGTCAGGTGAACGTTCCCCGTCTCGTTGTGTTCCTGAACAAGTGCGACATGGTCGATGACGAAGAAATGTTCGACCTCGTAGAGATGGAAATGCGCGACCTTCTTTCGACCTACGAATATGATGGCGACGAAACCCCCATCATCCGTGGCTCAGCTCTCGGCGCCCTCAACGGCGAACCCCAGTGGGAAGAGAAGGTAATGGAGCTCATGGATGCCGTAGACAACTGGATTCCCCTGCCTCCCCGCGATATCGACAAACCCTTCCTCATGCCTGTTGAAGACGTGTTCTCAATCACTGGTCGTGGTACTGTTGCTACCGGCCGTATCGAGACCGGCATCGTGAAGGTTGGCGACGAAGTTCAGATCATGGGTCTTGGCGCTGACATGAAGTCGGTTGTTACCGGTGTTGAAATGTTCCGCAAGCTCCTCGATCAGGGCGAAGCTGGTGACAACGTAGGTCTCCTCCTCCGCGGTATTGACAAGAAGGATATCAAGCGCGGTATGGTAATCTGCCACCCCGGTGTTGTTAAGCCCCACAGCAAGTTCAAAGCTTCTGTCTACATCCTCAAGAAAGAGGAAGGTGGCCGTCACACTCCGTTCCACAACCACTATCGTCCCCAGTTCTACATCCGTACGCTTGACGTTACCGGCGAGATCACTCTCCCCGAAGGTGTAGAAATGGTAATGCCCGGTGACCACGTTGAGATCAACGTCGAGCTCATCAACCCGGTTGCATGCGACGCAGGTCTCCGCTTCGCTATCCGTGAAGGTGGCCGCACCGTAGGTTCGGGTCAGATCACCGAAATCCTCGAATAATACCTTTCAAGGATAAAATAACAAACAGACCGGCGTCGGCCCGCGACGCCACGGCAGAAAGGGCGGCCGGTCTGTTTTACTCATACGGGAATAGCTCAGTCGGTAGAGCACTGGTCTCCAAAACCAGGTGTCGGGAGTTCGAGCCTCTCTTCCCGTGCAAAAACAAACACAAATGAGTAAACTTAAACTTCTTACGGATATTGAGGAGTCTTATACCGAGCTTCGATATAAGACTTCTTGGCCTACTAAGACCCAGCTGATTAAGAGCGCGGTGATTGTGCTTATCGCTTCCGTCATCATAGCTATAATCATCTTCCTCATGGATCAGGTGGTCGAAAACATAATGAAATTCATTTACTCACTCGGCAACTAATCTGCCGCTCTCTCACAGTAGTCAATATTATCAGACCGATGGCTGAAGAAAAGAAGACAGAAAAACTCGAGAAGGCCTGGTATGTGCTTCGTGCGATATCGGGCAAGGAGGCAAAGGTGAAAGAGGTGCTTGACGGAGCCATCCGCAACACGCCCCTCGGCAACTATGTCTTTCAGGTATTGATACCCACAGAGAAGGTGGTGTCGGTGAAAAACGGAAAGAAGGTCGTCAAGGAGAAAAACCTCTATGGCGGCTATGTTTTCGTGGAATGTATCCTCACCGGCGAGGTGCTCTACGAGCTGCGCAACACCACCAATGTCATAGACTTTCTCAAGGGCAGAGGCAAGGATGCCAAGCCCGAACCGTTGCGAGAGGTCGAGATACGCCGCATGCTCGGCGCAGGCGACGACCCGACGGACGAGGCTGTGGCTGACAACGACTTCATGGTGGGCGAGCAGATTAAGGTGACCGACGGTGCTTTCAGCGGCTTCTTCGGAAGTGTGCAGGAAGTGAACCGCGAGCGAAAGAAACTCACTGTGACGGTCACAATCTTCGGGCGCAAGACGCCGCTCGAACTGGAGTATTCGCAAGTAGAGCGCACATAATCCCTGACAAGTGCGCGCGGACTCAGCTCCCAATTGACGCGAGACGCACGAGACGTTACGCCGCCTCCGGAACACGAAGGCTTCGACGGGCATCGGGACATCATCCCGACATTTGATACCCAATCGAGGTGACGATGCGAAGAAGACGGGCTTAAGGCCTCGGGCGATTTCGGCTGAAATCAGGAAAGGGGTTCACGGGAGATGTTATGACACGCAGTGCTGAGGCCGGCGGCGGTTACGAGTCGGCGGCGCAATCGGCAACGCGGAGTGGAAACATCGTTTAACCGAAACATTAACCAAAACAAAACCAAAATCATGGCTAAAGAAATTGCCGGGCAGATTAAACTGCAGATTAAAGGTGGTGCTGCCAATCCTTCGCCTCCCGTAGGTCCCGCCCTCGGTTCGAAGGGTATCAACATCATGGAGTTCTGCAAGCAGTTTAATGCCCGCACTCAGGACAAGGCCGGCAAGGTGCTCCCTGTTGTCATCACTTACTACACTGACAAGAGCTTCGACTTCGTAGTCAAGACTCCTCCGGTGGCAATCCAGCTTCTCGAAGCTACCAAGCTGAAGAGTGGTTCGGCTCAGCCCAACCGTAAGAAAGTAGGTGAAGTGACCTGGGACCAGGTCAAGGCAATCGCCGAAGACAAGATGCCCGACCTCAACTGCTTTACCGTAGAGTCGGCTATGCGTATGGTAGCCGGTACCGCTCGTTCGATGGGTATCACCGTCAAGGGCGCATTTCCCGAAAACCTCTAACCTTTAACAGACAATGAGTAAACTGACCAAAAATCAAAAGATTGCCCAGGAGAAGGTTGAAGCAGGGAAAACCTATACGCTCGCAGAAGCTGTAGACCTCGTAAAGGAAATCACCTTCACCAAGTTTGACGCTTCGCTCGACGTTGACGTACGTCTCGGCGTTGACCCCCGTAAGGCCAACCAGATGGTGCGTGGCGTTGTGACCCTCCCCCACGGAACAGGCAAGCAGGTGCGCGTGCTCGTGCTCTGCGCCCCCGAAGCAGAGGCTGCCGCCAAGGCTGCCGGTGCAGACTATGTAGGTCTCGACGAATACATCGAGAAAATCAAAGGCGGCTGGACTGACGTCGACGTCATCATCACTCAGCCCGCTATCATGGGTAAAATCGGTGCCCTCGGCCGTGTACTCGGTCCCCGCGGCCTGATGCCTAACCCCAAGAGCGGCACAGTGACTGTAGACGTAGCCAAGGCTGTTGAAGAAGTCAAGAAAGGAAAGATTGACTTCAAGGTTGACAAGAACGGTATCGTTCACTCGTCGGTAGGCAAGGTGTCGTTCGACCCCAAGGCAGCCCGCGAGAATGTCAAGGAGTTTGTCAACACCCTTATCAAACTCAAGCCCGCCACCGCCAAGGGTACCTACATCAAGAGCATCTTCCTGTCGAGCACAATGAGCCCCGGCATCAAGATTGACCCCAAGTCGATCGATGAATAACCTTCTAAAGCTGACACTACAGAATGAAAAAAGAAGATAAAATCGTAGCTATCCAAAACATAGCTAAGACCATCGGCGACTACAACTGCTTCTATCTCGTAGAGACCGCCGGTCTCGATGCCGAGAAGACCACAGCCCTCCGTCGTGCCTGCAACAAGGCCGACATCAAACTGATGGTTGTGAAGAACACTCTTCTCCACAAGGCTCTCGAAAGCATCGAAGGCGACTACACTGAACTCTACGACGTGCTCCACGGCGCTACCTCGCTCATGCTGAGCAACACGGGCAACGCACCCGCCAAGCTCATCAAGGGCATCCTCAAGGACAACAAGGACGCTGTGCTGCCCCGTCTGAAAGGTGCTTACGTAGAGGAAACCGTTTACATCGGTGCAGACCAGCTCGACGCACTTTGCGCTATCAAGAGCAAGAACGAGCTCATCGCCGACGTTGTGGCTCTCCTTCAGTCGCCCGCCAAGAATGTCATCTCCGGCCTTCAGAGCGGTGCAACGAAGCTCCACGGCATCCTCGAAACCCTTTCGAAGAAAGAAGCGTAAACCACGCCCACACTCGTCTCCTCGCCGGCGTCGCTGCCTGAGGGCATGCGACCCACACACAAACAACAAATTTCTTTACAACAACAACCCACTCTACCAATACATACAATCATGGCAGATCTCAAAGCTTTTGCAGAACAACTCGTAAACCTCACCGTTAAGGAAGTCAACGAACTCGCTCAGATCCTCAAGGAAGAATACGGCATCGAGCCCGCCGCTGCTGCTGTAGCAGTTGCAGCCGGTCCCGCTGCAGGTGCACCCGCTGAAGAAGAGAAGACCTCTTTCGACGTAGTCCTCAAGGCTGCCGGCGCTTCTAAGCTCGCCGTTGTTAAGCTCGTTAAGGAGCTCACCGGTCTTGGCCTCAAGGAAGCTAAGGAAATGGTTGACGGTGCACCCTCTGTTATCAAGGAAGGCATCGCCAAGGCTGACGCCGAAGGCCTCAAGAAGCAGCTCGAAGAAGCCGGCGCTGAGGTTGAGCTCAAATAAGCATTGCTTGCTTGAAGCTCAAGAGTCGCGATTGACAAAGCAAGTCGAACCGACCGATTTGACATTCGGACTCCGCGCGTAGGTTGCTCTACATAAGCATCTACATCGACACAATACAGGATAAGATTTTCCGAAAAAGCCATCGTGCAAGCTTCGGAACGTCTTATCCTCTTTGCGTAATATAGACGGCGAGACTTAAAAATTCCTAAATTTTTATATTTATTAATAAAGTTTCGGGCCGTTTTAGTCTCAAATTGAGGGGTTTAGCCGGTAAAATGGCTAAAATGCCCACGTTTGGGGACGTAAGCACAGGAAATTGGCGTTAATTTGTGTTAATTGTCAGTTTTAGGTGTGAGAGCGCGATAGCGGCGCATTGAGCATTTCGGCGAGTTCCGAGATGCGAGTTCCGCCGAGTTTCGTCAAGGAATTGGCTGAGAGACGAGTGGCCTTGGAAACGTGCCGAAGGCACGTCCGTACATGGTGACGTATGGGCATTGAGGCGGTAAGCGACTGAGGCGACTCGGCACGCGACGGCTTAATCGGCGCGGAGAGGCAACCACCCAAAGACACGCGTAAGAACAGCTCCCCGGCACCTCGCGGTAAACGTCCGAAAAGTTTTCGTTGTTGCGAGCGGATTTCTGTCGCAGGCGTCGGATTTAAGACGCGTGGCCATGGAAACGTGCCAAAGGCACGTCCGTACAGGGTGGCTATGTGCGGAATTTAGGCCGAGGCATTTCGCGATTTGCGTCCCCTTGAAGAGCGCGGCGAGACCGTGCGAGATGAGAGATTGCGGCAGGTTGAATGACCGGGCACGCGATGAGTCATCAAAACATATTTCACTTTCGACAAGACCGTCGGTCGGACGACGAGCGACAGGTCAACCCAACATAGCCCGCAAGCAGAAGCACGGGCACCCCATTCAGCTGAAAAGTATTTAACACTACATTAATAAAGCGTTAGATGTCAGACATCACTACCCTTAAGCCCCGCGTGAATTTCGCGTCGGTAAAGAACCCCCTTCCTTACCCCGACTTTCTTGAGGTGCAGCTGCGTTCGTTCCAGGACTTCCTGCAGCTCGACACACCCCCCGAGAAGCGTAAGAACGAGGGTCTCTTCAAGGTGTTTGCAGAAAACTTCCCTATTGCCGACACCCGCAACAACTTCGTGCTCGAGTTTCTTGACTACTACATCGACCCCCCGCGCTACACTATCGACGAGTGTCTGAAGCGCGGCCTGACCTATTCGGTGCCTCTCAAGGCTAAACTCAAGCTCTATTGCACCGACCCCGACCACGAGGATTTTGACACCGTAATCCAGGATGTCTATCTGGGTCAGATACCCTACATGACCGACAAGGGCACCTTCGTGATGAACGGTGCGGAGCGTGTAGTGGTATCGCAGCTCCACCGTTCGCCGGGCGTGTTCTTCGGACAGAGCACCCACGCCAACGGCACGAAACTCTATTCGGCCCGTATCATTCCTTTCCGCGGTTCGTGGATTGAGTTTGCTACCGACATCAACAACGTGATGTATGCCTACATCGACCGCAAGAAGAAACTTCCCGTAACGACCCTTCTTCGTGCTATCGGTCTGGAGAGCGACAAGGACATCATCGAGACCTTCGACCTGGCCGAAGAAATCAAGGTGAACAAGACCAACCTGAAGAAAGCCATCGGCCGCAAGCTCGCAGCGCGTGTGCTCCGTTCGTGGATGGAAGATTTCACCGACGAAGACACCGGCGAAGTAATGTCGATCGAGCGTCACGAAATCGTGTGCGACCGCGAGACTATCCTCGACGAAGACAACATCCAGAACATCCTCGACAGCGGCGTGCAGAACATCCTGCTCCGCAAGGATGATGCCAACGCCACCGACTACGCCATCATCTTCAACACGCTCCAGAAAGACCCGTCGAACTCGGAGCGCGAGGCAATCCAATACATCTACCGCCAGCTGCGCAACGCCGACGCTCCCGATGACACCTCGGCACGCGAAGTGATACAAAACCTCTTCTTCTCGGAGAAGCGCTATGACCTGGGCGAAGTAGGACGCTACCGCATCAACAAAAAGCTCGACCTCGACACGTCGCCCGAGGTGAAAGTGCTCACCCGCGAGGATATCACCGCCATCATCAAGCACCTCATCCAGCTCATCAACTCGAAGGCAGACGTCGACGATATCGACCACCTCTCGAACCGCCGCGTGCGCACCGTAGGCGAGCAGCTCTACAACCAGTTTGGCGTAGGTCTGGCCCGCATGTCGCGCACCATCCGCGAGCGCATGAACGTGCGTGACAATGAGGTGTTCACCCCCATCGACCTCATCAACGCCAAGGCCATTTCGAGCGTCATCAACTCGTTCTTCGGCACTAACGCCCTGTCGCAGTTCATGGACCAGACCAACCCTCTGGCCGAAATCACCCACAAGCGCCGTCTGTCGGCCCTCGGCCCCGGCGGTCTGTCGCGTGAGCGCGCCGGCTTCGAGGTGCGAGACGTGCACTACACCCACTACGGCCGTCTCTGTCCTATCGAGACCCCTGAAGGCCCGAACATCGGTCTGATTTCGTCGCTCTGCGTGTATGCCAAGATAAACAACCTCGGCTTCATCGAGACCCCCTACCGCGAAGTGAAGGACGGCGTGGTCAACCTCAACAACAACGAGGTGACCTACCTGACCGCAGAAATCGAAGAAGGCAAAATCATCGCCCAGGGCAACGCCCCCGTCGACGAGAACGGCCGCTTCATCAACGAGCGCATCAAGGCCCGCGAAGACGCCGACTTCCCTATCGTAGCCCCCGACCAGGTGGAACTCATGGACGTATCGCCCACGCAGATTGCATCAATCGCAGCCTCGCTCATCCCGTTCCTCGAGCATGACGACGCAAACCGCGCCCTCATGGGTTCGAACATGATGCGTCAGGCCGTGCCCCTGCTCCGCTCGGAAAGCCCGATTGTCGGCACCGGTATCGAAGGCCAGCTCATCCGCGACTCGCGCACCCAGGTGATGGCCGAAGGCGACGGCGTAATCGAATTTGTCGACGCCACCGTAATCCGCATCCGCTACGACCGCACCGAAGAGGAAGAATTCGTGTCGTTTGAGGACAGCGTGAAGGAATACCACCTGCCGAAGTTCCGCAAGACCAACCAGAGCACCACCATCGACCTGCGCCCCATCTGCAACCGCGGACAGCGCGTCAAGAAAGGCGACATCCTCACCGAAGGCTACTCGACCGAAAACGGCGAGCTCGCCCTGGGCCGCAACCTCAAGGTGGCCTTCATGCCCTGGAAGGGATACAACTATGAGGACGCCATCGTGCTCAACGAGCGCGTAGTGCGTGACGACATCCTCACCTCGGTACACGTGGACGAATACATGCTCGAAGTGCGCGAGACCAAGCGCGGCATGGAAGAGCTGACCAACGACATCCCCAACGTCAGCGAACAGGCCACGAGCAACCTCGACGAAAACGGCATCGTGCGCGTCGGCGCCCACATCGTGCCCGGCGACATCATGATAGGCAAAATCACCCCGAAGGGCGAGAGCGACCCCACTCCCGAAGAGAAGCTGCTCCGCGCCATCTTCGGCGACAAGGCAGGCGACGTCAAAGACGCATCGCTCAAGGCCTCTCCCTCGCTCAAGGGCGTGGTAATCGGCTCGGCCCTCTATCAGAAAGCCGAGAAGAAGAAGACCAAGAAGAGCAATTCGGTGATACTGCCCAAGCTCGACGAAGAATACGAAGAGCGTCAGGCCGAACTCAAGAAGCGCCTCGTGCAGAAGCTCCTCACCCTGACCGAAGGCCTCACCTCGGCCGGCGTGAAAGACTTCCTCGGCTCGGAAATCATCCCCGCCGGCGCCAACTTCTCGCCCGGCATGCTCAAGGAGACCGACTTCGACACCGTGAACCTCTCGAACTGGACCTCGGACGAGCACAAGAACGACCTCATCCGCGCCACCATCGTCAACTACCTGCGCAAGAGCAAGGAAATCGACGCCGAACTCCGCCGCAAGAAGTTTGACCTCTCGATAGGCGACGAACTCCCCTCGGGCATCATGAAGCTGGCCAAAGTCTACATCGCCAAGAAACGTAAGATTTCCGTGGGTGACAAGATGGCAGGCCGTCACGGCAACAAGGGTATCGTGTCGCGCATCGTGCGTCAGGAAGACATGCCCTTCCTCCCCGACGGAACCCCTGTGGACATCTGCCTTAACCCTCTGGGTGTGCCTTCGCGAATGAACCTCGGACAGATATTCGAGACCGTGCTCGGCTGGGCCGGTCGCGAACTCGATGTGAAATTCGCCACCCCCATCTTTGACGGCGCCACCCTCGACGACCTCAACGAATGGACAGACAAGGCCGGAGTGCCCCGCTACGGCAAATGCTACCTCTATGACGGCGGCACCGGCGAGCGATTCGACCAGCCGGCCACCGTGGGCGTGATTTACATGCTCAAGCTCGGCCACATGGTAGAAGACAAGATGCACGCACGCTCCATCGGTCCGTACTCTCTCATCACGCAGCAGCCTCTCGGCGGTAAAGCCCAGTTCGGCGGTCAGCGATTCGGAGAGATGGAAGTCTGGGCGCTCGAAGCGTTCGGCGCCTCGCACATCCTTCAGGAGATTATCACCGTCAAGTCGGACGACGTCAACGGCCGTTCGAAGACCTACGAAGCCATCGTCAAGGGAGAAAACATGCCGACGCCCGGAATCCCCGAGTCGCTCAACGTGCTTCTCCACGAGCTCCGCGGTCTGGGTCTGAGCATCAACCTCGAAAACTAAACAGGAAGGCCGGGCGGGCGACGCCCGCTCCGGCACCTCCTGACATTCGCCCTCAGACGTCGCCCGACACAGGGAGACGTCGACAGACCGGCCGACCCACGCGGCGGCCGATAGCCACCCCACCTCTCTCCCAAATCAACTTCTTTTCTCTCAAAGAAAGCTTTTTTCCAAACCTGTTATGGCATTTAGAAAAGACAACAACAATAATAAGAAGAACTCAACATTCTCGAAGATATCCATCGGACTCGCATCGCCCGAGGAAATCCTCGAGAAGTCGAGCGGCGAAGTGCTCAAACCCGAGACCATCAACTACCGCACCTACAAGCCGGAGCGCGACGGCCTCTTCTGCGAGCGCATCTTCGGCCCGGTGAAAGACTACGAATGTCATTGCGGCAAGTACAAGCGCATCCGCTACAAAGGCGTGGTGTGCGACCGCTGCGGTGTCGAGGTGACCGAAAAGAAAGTGCGTCGCGAGCGCATGGGCCACATCAAACTCGTAGTGCCCGTGGCTCACATCTGGTACTTCCGTTCGCTCCCCAACAAGATTGGCTACCTGCTCGGACTTCCCTCGAAGAAGCTCGACTCGGTGGTCTACTACGAGCGCTACGTGGTCATCAACCCCGGCATCGCCGCCGAGGGCGCACACCCCGTGCAGAAGCTCGACCTCCTCACCGAGGAAGAATACTTCGAAATCGTAGACAGCCTGCCCGCTGAAAACCAGCTCCTGCCCGACGACGACCCCAACAAGTTTGTGGCCAAGATGGGTGCCGAGGCCCTCTACGACCTGCTCAAAGAGCTCGACCTCGACAAACTGGCCAACTCACTGCGCGCACAGGCCGACAAGGAAGGCTCGCAGCAGCGCAAGACCGAGGCCCTGAAGCGCCTCCAGGTGGTCGAAAGCTTCCGTGCATCGCGCGGACGCAACAAACCCGAGTGGATGATACTCCAGGCCGTGCCCGTGATACCGCCCGAACTCCGTCCCCTCGTGCCCCTGGACGGCGGCCGCTTCGCCACCTCCGACCTCAACGACCTCTACCGTCGCGTCATCATACGTAACAACCGTCTGAAACGCCTCCTCGAAATCAAGGCTCCCGAAGTGATTCTGCGCAACGAAAAGCGTATGCTTCAGGAGGCCGTAGACTCGCTGCTCGACAACTCGCGCAAGTCGTCGGCCGTGAAGACCGAGGCCAACCGCCCCCTCAAATCGCTCTCCGACTCGCTCAAGGGCAAGCAGGGCCGCTTCCGTCAGAACCTTCTCGGTAAGCGCGTCGACTATTCGGCCCGTTCGGTCATCGTCGTAGGCCCCGAGCTCAAGATGCACGAATGCGGTATCCCCAAGAACATGGCCGCCGAGCTCTACAAGCCCTTCGTAATCCGCAAGCTCATGGAGCGCGGCATCGTGCAGACCGTCAAGTCGGCCAAGAAGATGGTAGACCGCAAAGACCCCGAAGTATGGGAAATCCTCGAACACGTGATGAAGGGACACCCCGTGCTTCTCAACCGCGCCCCGACCCTTCACCGCCTCGGCATCCAGGCCTTCCAGCCCAAGATGATTGAAGGCAAGGCAATCCAGCTCCACCCTCTGGCATGTACGGCATTCAACGCCGACTTTGACGGCGACCAGATGGCAGTCCACCTCCCCCTCGGCAACGAGGCCGTGCTCGAAGCACAGCTCCTCATGCTCGGCTCGCACAACATCCTCAACCCCGCCAACGGCGCACCTATCACCGTGCCCTCGCAGGACATGGTGCTCGGTCTCTACTATATCACCAAGCTCCGCAAGGGCGACAAGGGCGAAGGCCTGCGTTTCTACGGCCCCGAGGAAGCCACCATCGCCTACAATGAAGGCAAGGTGACGCTGCACGCCCCCATCTCAGTCGTTGTCGACGACATCGACGAAGAGGGCAAGCCCGTGAAGCGCCTCGTGGAGAACACTTCGGTGGGCCGCGTGATGGTCAACCAGTACGTGCCCAACGAAATCGGCTACGTCAACGAAATCCTGTCGAAGAAATCGCTGCGCACCATCATCTCGCGCGTCATCAAGCGCTGCGGTATCCCCCGCTCGGCACAGTTCCTCGACGACATCAAGAACCTCGGCTACTACATGGCCTTCAAGGGCGGTCTGTCGTTCAACCTGGGCGACGTCATCATCCCCGCAGAAAAGGAAGAATACGTGCGCGAAGGCTACGAGCAGGTGCAGGAAGTGCTCAACAACTATGCGATGGGCTTCATCACCAACACCGAACGCTACAACCAGATTATCGACATCTGGACACACGTCAACTCGCGTCTGGCCAACACCCTGATGAAGCAGATTTCGGAAGACCAGCAGGGCTTCAACCCTGTCTACATGATGCTCGACTCGGGCGCCCGTGGTTCGCGCGACCAGATTCGTCAGCTCTCCGGTATGCGTGGTCTTATGGCCAAGCCCCAGAAGAGCGGTGCCGAAGGAGGTCAGATTATCGAGAACCCGATTCTTGCCAACTTCAAGGAAGGTCTGTCGGTGCTCGAATACTTCATCTCTACCCACGGTGCCCGTAAGGGTCTTGCCGACACCGCGCTCAAGACAGCCGACGCAGGTTACCTGACCCGCCGTCTGGTCGACGTGGCCCACGACGTAATCATCAACGAGGTAGACTGCGGCACGCTCCGCGGCCTTGTCTGCACCGAAATCAAGAACAACGACGAAGTCGTGGCCTCGCTCGGCGAGCGCATCCTCGGCCGTGTCAGCGTTCACGACGTTGTAGACCCCCTCACGGGCGAACTCATCGTGGCCGCCGGCGAGGAAATCAACGACGCCGCCGCCGACCGCATCGACGCCTCGCCCATCGAGAGCGTCGAAATCCGCTCCGTCCTCACATGCGAAAGCAAGAAGGGCGTCTGCGCCAAGTGCTACGGCCGCAACCTCGCCACCCACCGCATGGTGCAGATGGGCGAAGCCGTCGGTGTCATCGCAGCGCAGTCAATCGGCGAGCCTGGTACGCAGCTTACCCTCCGTACGTTCCACGTCGGTGGTGTGGCCTCGAACATCGCAGCCGTCAACTCCACGACTTCGCGCTACCAGGGTATCCTCGAAATCGACGAGCTCCGCACCGTCAAGACCGACGAGGTCGACGCCAAGGGCCGCAACGTAGAGGTGGTCATCGGCCGTCTGGCAGAAATGCGCATCGTCGACCCCAACACCAAGATGATGCTCACCAACGCCAACATCCCCTACGGTGCGAAACTCTACTTCGACAACGGTGCCGAAGTCAACAAGGGCGACGTCATCTGCGAATGGGACCCCTTCAACGCCGTCATCGTGTCGGAAGTCGGAGGTAAAATCCGCTACGAGAACCTCACCGAAAACATCACCTACCGTCTTGACGTCGACGAGCAGTCGGGTCTGTCGGAAAAGATTATCATCGAGTCGAAAGACCGCGGCAAAGTGCCCGAAGCACACATCGTCGACGAGAAGGGCAACCTGCTCAAGACCTACGCACTGCCTGTGGGCGCCCACCTCATGCTCGAAGACAACACCGACGTCAAGCCGGGTCAAATCTTCGTCAAGATACCCCGCGCAGCCGGTTCGGCCGGTGACATCACGGGCGGTCTGCCCCGAGTCACCGAGCTCTTCGAAGCACGCAACCCGTCGAACCCCGCAATCGTGTCGGAAATCGACGGCGAAGTGACCTTCGGCAAGGTGAAACGCGGCAACCGCGAAATCTCCGTGACCTCGAAGCTCGGCGACACCCGCAAGTATCTCGTGCCCCTGTCGAAGCAGATTCTCGTGCAGGAGAACGACTACGTGCGCGCCGGCACACCCCTCTCCGACGGTGCCATCACTCCGGCCGACATCCTCAACATCATGGGTCCGACCGCCGTGCAGGAATACATCGTCAACGAGGTGCAGGACGTCTATCGTATGCAGGGTGTGAAAATCAACGACAAGCACTTCGAAGTGATTGTGCGCCAGATGATGCGCAAGGTCAACATCATCGACCCGGGCGACACGCTCTTCCTCGAGCAGCAGGTGGTAGACAAGCGCGACTTCATGGAAGAAAACGACCGCATCTGGGGCAAGAAGGTAGTCGTCGACGCCGGCGACTCCGAAAACCTCGAGCCGGGCATGATAATCACCGCACGCAAGCTGCGCGACGAAAACTCGATGCTCAAGCGCCGCGACCTGCGCCTCGTAGAGGTGCGCGACGCACGTCCCGCCACGTCGGAACAGATACTTCAGGGTATCACCCGCGCCGCCCTTCAGACCTCGTCGTTCATGTCGGCCGCATCGTTCCAGGAGACCACCAAGGTGCTCAACGAAGCAGCCATCAACGGCAAGACCGACTACCTGCTCGGCATGAAGGAAAACGTCATCTGCGGTCACCTCATCCCCGCCGGCACCGGTCTGCGCGAATACGAGCGCCTCGTGGTGAGCGGCAAGGACGACTTCGACTTCTCTTCGGTTGACGACGACGCCAGCGCCGACGACATCATCGACGTCGAGCCCTACGACCTCACCGAAGCGTCGACCACTCTCTGACACGACTAAGAAGCGCGAGCTAATTCACGCTTAAAAACACCAAGTGCCTCGGAAGTTTCATAAGAACTTCCGAGGCACTATTCGTTTTACGTTTTCGATAAAAACTTTCTTAGATATTTGGAAGAACAAAAATAAAATTGTAATTTTGTCAAAGCAGACCATCTTTAAATCTCTTCACGCCAGTATGGACATATGTCTGGTCTGGGGTGAGAGTGGAGGGTCGAATCAATTCCCAAGAGTGGGAAAGATATATAATAATCAAAAAGCGTTTATCAGCGCTGATTCTTGATCATTGGAAATTCTCGCAAAATTTCAAATCGAAGTCAAGGGTCAGGTGACGATAGATGCCCGTGGATATGTAATTCACCACTCCATGAAAAGAGTGTTTCGAGAGAAACAATCTTTCAGGGAGAATAGAATGCATATACTGGCGTGGGCTTCTGCGTTGCCGTCCAACTTCGATTAGGCAATGCGAGAAGCCTCCAATGGTAGGACGGTGACAGATACAGATTCCTACGCTTTTCTTATTTTTACCTTAACGCCAACGAGAGGATGACCGCGGCTTTCATTTATATGAAAAAATGAAATTGAAATTTTTATTTATTCTTTTTGTGATGTGCGTATGCGCAGCGTTGGACACTAATCCGGTTTACTCACAGAGTATCTCAAACGTAAAATCAAAGTATGATAATAACTTCAATGCAGTAGTTGAATTTACTGTGACAAATAATACACAGAAGACTCTAACTGCTGTGGAGGTCATTGTAGTCAGTAAATGGCGTTACGCGGATCGAACAAATTCTTTTGCTCACGACTACAAATCTCATCGTCTAACATGTAATATTTTGCCGGGAGGATCTAAAACATTCCAGATTCAGGTGTATCTTAAAGAAGATTATGTCGTTGAAGGGGTGATACTTAATCGGGCTCGGTTTAGCGATGGAAGTATAAGACAGTTTTGATATTGTTCAAAATTGGTTCTATAGATTCGTTTGCCAAATCTGTACCATTGCCCCACGAAATTTTAGAAATGAAACGACTTAGGAATTCGACGGTGCGTCTAATAATGATGCTGCTCCTGTTCTTTGTATCAAGTGCATGTACAAGGAATATTCGACATGAATATACAGATATGTTCGGTGAAACGATGGGCAAAAGTAAAGTCTATCGAAATGGTAATGAAGTGTTTGTTGAAGGATTCAATTATTCAGTAGGTATAAGCGGATTCAACAAAGTGGATTACAGCGTAGATATAAGAGCTCTTGACGAATACCTCTTTTATTTATGTCAGCACACTAATTACTCCCATATATATGTAACCATTATTCCGTCAAAAGTTGATGATTATGGAAATACCGTGTTAGAGAAGAAAATTACAATAGGAAAAATTGATACTCATGAGTCCAAAAAGTATAAAAACATTTCCTATTGGAGAGACGACTACGGTTTTTTCAAGATGTTTAATAAGGATAGAGCAGAGTATGAACGAACTTTGCAAGAGGAAAGTACGTTTGTTCATATGGGCTCGGGGGGATTTAGTATAATCCCGAAATATATGCCCAAAAGTATTCTGTAATGAGATTCGACCACTCTCTGACACGACGGTCTGAGCGCGCTCAGACCTGATGAATAACAATCAAGCCGCCTGCTCCGGTGTGAAGACCGGGGCAGGCGGCTTTGCATTTTGATATGTATGGGATTTTTCGTAATTTTGCCCGCGAATGAAGTGCGGGGTGTCTCGCGCTGTCAGGATATAGCAATCTTACCATGAAGAAACTATTGATTTTGATGTTGCTGCTTGCTGCGGCTACCGCCCGAGTCGACGCGGCTGAACGAGCCGACGATGTGAAGGCTATTATCGAACGCGTCAACGACACGTGGCAGAAAAACCACGCGCCTGAACACAATGCGTTCTGGGACAATGCGGCCTACCATACGGGCAATATGGAGGCGGCGCGTCTGCTCGGCCGAGAGGATTGGACCGACTATTCGACGCGCTGGGCCGAACACAACGACTGGAAGGGTGCGCGGTCAGACAACAAGGCCGAATGGAAGTATGACCGCTATGGCGAGGGTGACGACTACGTGATGTTCGGCGACTGGCAGGTGTGTTTCCAGACCTATGCCGACCTCTACCGGATGCTGCCCGACGACCGCCGGTTGCGCCGCGCGCGTCAGGTGATGGAATATCAGATGTCGACGCCGCAGCGTGACTATTGGTGGTGGGCCGACGGGCTCTACATGGTGATGCCCGTGATGACGAAACTCTACAATCTCACCGGCAACCAGCGCTACCTCGACCGCCTGTATGAATATCTGTGCGTGTCAGACTCGATAATGCTCGACCCTGAGACGGGGCTTTACTATCGCGACGCTAAGTATGTCTATCCGGCCCACACGTCGGTCAACGGAAAGAAGGATTTCTGGGCGCGAGGCGACGGCTGGGTGTTGGCCGGACTGGCCAAGGTGATAGCCGACCTTCCCGAGTCGTGGCAGCACCGCGATTTCTTCGTCGACAAGTATAAGAAAATGGCCTCCTCCGTGGTAGACGCGCAGCAGCCCGAGGGCTACTGGACGCGCTCGATGCTCGACCCCGAACACGCGCCCGGCCCCGAGACTTCGGGCACGGCGTTCTTCACCTACGGACTTCTGTGGGGCATCAACAACGGACTTCTCACCGAGCCGCGCTATCTCGAGGCGGCCGAGAAGGGGTGGAAATATCTCTCGAAAACGGCGTTGCAGAAAGATGGCTCCGTGGGCTATGTGCAGCCAATCGGCGAGAAGGCCATTCCGGGGCAGGTGGTGTCGGAGAAGTCTGTGACGAATTTCGGCACGGGAGCGTTTCTCCTGGCTGCATGCGAGCGGATGAGACAGTTGCAGGCCGCCGAAGGTGGTGCGGGAGCCGACCGCGCGTTCTGGACCGACCTTGCCGAGCGTCTGGCCGCCCCGGTGCTCGAGCCGATGAGCCAGGGCAAATTGCATGAGCGGATGACCGTAGAAGTGAGCCCGACGTGGGACGGCAGGAAGAAAGACGTGGCCTACATGGAGGCGTTCGGCCGACTGATGGCCGGCATCGCGCCGTGGCTGTCGCTGCCCGACGACGGCACTCCCGAGAGCAAGACCCGCAGCCGTCTGCGCCGTCAGGCGAGAGCGGCCTATGCCAACGCCGTCGACCCCGACTCGCCCGACTGTCTGCTCTGGCGCGGCGAGGGACAGGCGCTCGTCGACGCGGCCTATGTGGCGCAGTCGTTCCTGCGCGGCTACGACTCGCTGTGGCTCGCGCTCGACACCCTCACCCGCAGCCGCTACATCGAACGTTTCAAGGGGCTGCGCGAAATCGACCCTCCCTATACCAACTGGTTGCTGTTCTCGGCCACAATCGAGGCCTTTCTGGCCAAAGCGGGAGCTGAGGCCGACATCTACCGTATCAATTCGGCCTTCCGCAAGACAGAAGAGTGGTATGTAGGCGACGGATGGTATGCCGACGGCCCTGAATTTGCCTTCGACTATTATTCGAGCTACGTGTTCCACCCCATGTATCTCGACGCGCTCGCCGCACTTCAGGATGCGGGCGTGAGAAACCGTCTCGACTATAAAAAGTATTACGACCGCGCCCTGCGCCGTGCGCAGAAAGCCGCCCTCGTGCTCGAACGTTTCATTTCGCCCGAGGGCACTTTCCCGGTATTCGGGCGCTCGATACCCTACCGCACCGCCACACTCCAGCCTCTGGCCATGATGGCGCTCATCGGGGCACTCCCCGAAGGGTTGACTCCCGGCCAGACCCGCGCCGCACTTTCGGCCGTGACGCGCCGCATGTTCGGCCCCGGGACGGAGAATTTCAATTCCGACGGTTACCTGACCATCGGTTTCTGCGGGAGCCAGCCCAACATCGCCGACTGGTATACCAACAACGGGTCGCTCTACATGACGTCGCTCTCGCTCCTGCCTCTCGGACTGCCCGCCACCCATCCGTTCTGGACCGATGCCGCGGCACCTACCACCCAGGAGAAAGCATTCTCGGGCCGCCCCTTCCCGAAAGACCATATCTGGAAAAATCCCGCCCCGACTCCCGACCGCTATTGATTTTCACCGCCTCAACGACATGTTAGCACTGATTTTGCTCGCCCTCACGGCCCGCCTCTCCGAAATAGCCCCGGCCTATAGCTCCACCTCGGTCAACGCCGCCATCTTCCGCGCCAACCCTGTGGTGACCTACGCCCCCGACTCTACGCAGTATGCCGCTTTCTACGACCCCGAAGGGCGCGTCACCCTCGCCTCGCGACGCCTCGGCAGCGACGCCTGGACGGTGAGCCCGACGCAATACACAGGCAAGGTCGCCGACGCTCACAACGTCATCTCGATAGCCGTCGACTCGCTGGGCTATCTCCACGCATCGTTCGACCATCACGGCCACCCGCTGCGCTATGCCCGCTCCGTGGCCCCCGGCTCGCTGACACTCGGGCCTCTGCGCCCGATGACCGGCGACGACGAGCAGGACGTGACCTATCCCGAATTTCACACCTTGCCCGACGGCTCGCTTCTCTTCGCCTACCGTTCGGGCGCGTCGGGGCGCGGCAACATGGTGCTCAACCGCTACGACGCGGCCACCGACACGTGGCACCGCCTGCACGACATTCTGATTGACGGCGAGAGGGAGCGCAACGCCTACTGGCAGATGGCGGCCGATGCGCAGGGCACGCTCCACCTTTCGTGGGTGTGGCGCGAGACGTGGCTCGTCGAGACCAACCATGATTTGTGTTACGCGCGCTCGGCCGACGGCGGCCGCACGTGGACGCGCTCTGATTCCACCCTCTACGCGCTCCCCATCACCATAGCCACGGCCGAAACGGCCTGCCGCATCCCGCAAAATTCGGAGCTCATCAACCAGACTTCAATGACCGCCACGCCCGACGGCCATCCTATGATTGCCACCTATTGGCGCGACGCCGCCGACTCGGTGCCGCAATTTCGGCTCGTCAGCCACGACGGGCGCGAGTGGCGCTCGGAGATTGTGGGCCGACGCGCCACACCTTTTTCACTCTCGGGAGGCGGCACGAAGTCTATCCCCATTTCGCGGCCGAAAGTAGTGGCCGACACCACCGACATCTATTACATTTTCCGCGATGCCGAGCGCGGCAGTCGCATCTCCGTGGCCACGCGGCCTCTTGGCGAAGCGGGGGAGTGGCAACTCTTCGATCTGACCGATTACAGCGTCGGGGCATGGGAACCCTCAATCGACATGCCTCTCTGGACCTCGGCGGGGCTGCTCCACGTCTATGCCCAGCCCGTGAGTCAGGGCGATGGCGAAAAGGTGGTTGAGTCGGCGCCTACGCAGGCAGCCGTGCTCGAAGTCAATACCGGGCGCTGACCCCCTCAGCGCCGAGGCCGCAGCCGCAGATGAAGATAACCGTCGGCTATCGGGGTTGTCTCCACCACTTCGACGGCGTTGCGGCATGAAGTGAGCGAAGCCGCGTTGGCTTCCGAAATCGTGGCCTCCATGTCGGAGCCGAGACTCTCGGCTATCGCGGCGCCGAGCCGCCACATCTGTGTGCCGAGTCCGTGCCCCTCGTGGCCTTCGCCTACGATGAGTCCGTGGAAGATAGTTCCGTTGAAAAAGAGGCGCAGGAAGTGGTAGCCGACGATTTCGCCCGAAGTCGCGGCAGTCACCTTGAGCATCACGAAGCCCCCCGACCGTGCCATGCGTCTCAACGTGGCAGGGTCGAAACGGTGCGGGCGGAAATAAGTGAGTCGCTCCTCCTTCTGACGTGTGAAAAACCTGGAGAGAGCTTCGGCATCCTCAGGCTCGACGCGACTCCATGCATAGCCTTCTACGGGCGGCAATGAGGCGATGGCCTCGTCGGCCGCCTCGCGCCGTCTTGGATAGCGCAGACGGCACAACCCGCCGTTGACGCTCTCGACGATGCTCCACAGAGCCGGAAAACGGTGCTTGACCTTGACGATTATTCCTGTCATTTCAAAGTCCGGTAAAAATCGATGAGCGATTGCTGCACCAATTCGATGTTAAACCTTTCGGTGACGCTGCGGCGCGCCCGCTCGCCCATAGCGGCACGTTCCGCGGTGCTGAGTCTGAGAAGCTCGGTCATGGCTTCGCGCAGCGTCCCGGCCTCGCGCGGCGGCACAATCCATCCCGTGCGCCCGCGCTCTACAATCTCGCGCGAGCCGTTGATGTCGGTCACCACGGCGGGCAGACCCATGGCGCCCGCCTCTATCACCACGTTCGGAAAACCCTCGCGGTAGCTCGGAAAGACGAGCCCGTCGGCAGCAGCGAGCCAGGGGCGCACATCGTCGGTCCAGCCCCCCGACACGCTTACGCGCGGTGTCTGCGCGATGAGTTGCGCGGGGATGTCGTCGGCTCCCCCTTCGGGCGCACCCACCATAAGCAGATGAGCGTCGCTCAGGTCGGAAGGCAGCGCGGCAAACGCTTCGAGCAGCTCGCGCAGACCTTTGTCGCCCACGAAACGCCCCACGTAGACGAGCACACGCGCGCCGTCGGGTATGCCGAGACGGCGGCGTATGGCGGCAGCTTCGGCCATCACCTCGGGCGTGCGGGCGTAGTGGTCGGGGTCGATGCCGCGCACGTTGCCATGGCCGAGCACACGCATCGGTTTGCGCGTGATGCCGGCGGCCGTCAGGTCGGCTTTCACACCCTCCCCTTCCGGAATGATGTGAGTGGCGCAGGCGCAGGTCAGGCGGTCGGTCAACCGCAGCAGCCGGCGTTTCAGCCCCGTGGCCGTCGGAAAGAGCAGCCCCGTGAAGGTGTGGATTCTCACCGGCACGCCCGCAATCCGCGCGGCCATCATGCCGAGCAGACCCGCTTTCGGGGTCATCGTGTGGACCATGTCGGGTCTCTCGCGGCGCATCACCCCGACGAGCCTGACAAGCGAACGCAGGTCGGCCAGAGGAGCCATGCGCCGCTCCATCGCCACACCGACCGTTCGCACCCCCTCGCGCCGACCCGTGGTTTCGAGGTCGGCGTCGGGCGACGAAACGGCCACCACTTCATAGCCTTCGCGCTCGTTGAGACGTCGCAGAAGTCCGCGGCAAAACACCGCGAGCGAGAGGCCCACGGTGGTGATGCGCATAAGTTTTTTCATTGTCAGGGGGAGAAATCAGAAGGTCCAGGTGAGGCCCACGCCGGCAGCCACGGTAGCTTCGGGGTCGTAGAGCACCGTCGGTCCGACGGCCACGTTGCCATACTTTTCGGGACCGCCCACGATGACCTGACGCGGGCCGCGCGACTTGGCCGCGTCGATGAGGTTGACGATGTAGGTCACCACACCGGCGCCTATCGCGATGTTGCGGAAGTTGCGCCACGAGCGGGCTTTCGAGGCGTAGCTCTTGCCGATGTAGTCGTCTTTCTTGGCCTCTTTGTCGAAGTAGTGGAATTTCTTGTTGCAGGCAAACGCACAGCCCACCGACACCGCTTCGATGCCGAGAATCCACGCCGTCTTGTTATACTGCCCCTTGAGAGCCTGACCCATGCCGGGGATAATCGAGAGGATGAATGCCTCCGTGCGATAGGAGCGGGTGAAGTCGATGCGGTCGTAGGTCGGGGCGGTGTTGGGTTTGGTGGCCACCTGATAGAGCTGCCACATGGTGTAGTCGTAGGTCTCGTCGACATTGCCGTCGAGGTGGACGTATTCGTCCACGAGGCGCGCGCGGTAGGTGCCGTGTTCGCCGAAGTCTATTTCAACCTCGCGCTGAATCTGCTTGATGGCGTCCGACATGTCTACCGGGCCCTCGATGTAGTCGCGGGTGAGGAGCGTCACCTCGGCAGCGTCGATGTCTACCGTGTCGCTGATGCCCACTTTCTTGGCGATGTAGGCCTTGAGCGGGTTGTAGCGCTCGTTGTGGAGGGTTGAGAGCATCGGGTTGAAGGTCTCGAATTTCACGAATTCATACGATTTGTTCGAGCGCTTGCGATTGATGATTTTCGTGCCGCCTTTGGTCCAGCGCGGACGGTCTTGTGCCGAAGCGTCTGCGGCGGTGGCCACGAAGAGAGCCACCATAAAGAGCGTGATGAGTCGGGCTAATGTTTTCATATGCATTCAGGGGCTAAGTATTGGTTTTTTGAGGTAAGTTGGTTTGAGGGTTAGGTTACGAGGATTACGAGGATTGAGATAGTAGTTGTCGGTAGATTTCGAGATATTTTTGAGTGGTTGCGGCTATGTCGTGGCTGGCGGCGCGGCGGCGTCCGCGTTCGGCCAGTGTGGCATAGAGCCGGCTGTCGGAGGCAAGCCGCTCTACAGCCTCGGCGATAGCCTCAGCCGATGGGTCGACGAGCAGCGCCGAGTCGGCCGTGAGTTCCTCCACTCCGGGCGCGCGGGTGGCCACGAGCGGCCGGCCTGAGGCCATACCCTCCACCATCGCCAGCGACATGCCTTCATGACGGGTGGCATAGAGCAGGATGTCGTGGTGTCCCATGAGCCGGGCCACGTCGTCGACGTTGCCTGCGAACGTGAGGCGCCCGGCGGCCGTGAGGTCGGCGGCGAGCCGTTCGGTGTCATGCCGTGTAGCGCCGTCGCCCGCCAAGGTCAGCGTAAACTCTTCGGGCAGCTTGCGCAGCGCCTCCGTCACGAGGTCGTGGCGCTTCTGCTTGCGAAACGCAGCCACCATCAGCAACCGCGTCCCCGGCTTCCCCTCCGGCAGAGCCGCGAAAGGCGTCAGGTCTATGCCGTTTTCTATCGTGACGATGCGCCTGTCGAGCTTCGGGCTGTCGAGATGAGCTTTCAGCGACGCGGCCACCGCCTCCGAGCAACACGCTATGCGGTCGTAGCATCCGAACAGACGGCGGTCGGCCTGACGGGCAAGCGGTAGCCCGCGCCGGCGGTTTGAAGTGTTATGTTCGGTGGTGACGAGCCGCGGTCGTCGCCGCGCGGTGCGTGCGGCAAGCGCCGTCCACACCTGCGCCGGAGTGTTGTGGGTGTGCACCACGTCATAGTCGCCGATGATGCGCTTCAGGTCGGCTATGCGGCGCGGCGAGTAGATGGCTCGCGGTGACTTTCCGAGAGCCTTCACGTCAATCCCGGCCTCGGCCAGACGGCGTGTGAGCGGGGTCGGCGTGCCGTCGAGCAGAGCCACGTCGGCCTCCACGCCGCAGGCGCGCAGACGCGGAAGCATCGAGGCCACGAGGGTCTCGGCACCTCCGGTGCGGAGCGAGGTTATGACGTGAAGCAGTTTCATTCGGTCAGGATATAGGAGGGTAGGAGTGAGAACGGGGGGCGGCGCACTTCGCGGCAGAAGTCGCGGAGGGCGCGGAGATGTGAGCGCATCGGGCGTGTGGAGCGCATGGCCACGCACGCCCCGGCCATCACGGGCAGCATCCACGCCTGGCGCGCGGCGGCGGCGATGAGTGCGCGCAGCGACGGGCGTCCGCCGGCTGTCGGGCGGTAGAGCATCCGGTGCCACGTCAGCAGCTGCGCGAGCGTGCGCACGTAGAAGCGTTCCTTGTCGGCCTCATAGCGTCCCGACGAAGTGGCGGCGTCGAGGTTTTCCACCTGCGACGTAAACAGACACCCCGCGCGATAGCCGTTGGCCGTGGCCTTGTAGCTTTCGAGCGCATCGTCGCCGTAGGCAAACTCGAATCGTTCGAGCCACAGCTCGTCTCGCATCCTCAGTGCCTCCCACACGCTTCGGCGCCACATCATCAGCGGCCCGGCCACGGTGTCGGTGGGGTAGATGCGCCCCTCGATGGGGCGCGCGATGTAGCTGAACGCTCCCGAACTTCTTAGCCGGAACGCCTTGACGGCGAAGACCGACGGAAGCACCCACCCCGTGAGTGCCGCCTTGAGGCGCGTGGCCGCCGGCAGCAGATGTGTCTTCATCACGTCGACTCCGAGCAGGTCGTAGCCTTCGGCCATGCCGTCGAGCAACCGGCCTGCCACGTCGGGCCCGAGCACGATGTCGTCGTCGAGCATCAGGATTACGGGCGCGCTAAGCTCCCTGTAGTCGAGAATGCGCTGGCTCATCATGCCTTTCGCCACACGGTAGTAGCGCTCGGCGCCCACCCTCCGCTCAGGCATGACGGAGTCGTCGGCCAGATAGACGGCCACCTCGCGCGGGGGCACTGTCTGGCTGAAGACACTCTCTATCACCCTGTAGAGCACCTCGGGGCGGAGTGCAAGCGTGCGTATGGCTACCGAATAGGGCATCGTTTCAGTATGTGGCGGGCTAGGAGAAGCCCGGGCAGATAGGTCAGTGCCGTCAGCAGCGGGCGCGGCGACGGCGGGATGTCGGTCAGGCCGCGGCGGCGTGCTATCGCCACCGACGAGTTGTAGTGGATGGCCACCCGGAGCGAGTTGACGAGCGGCGAGCGGTCAAGGGTCATTTCGAGCGCCCTCAGTTTGGCGAAACTGCGGGGCGACCCTACGTATTGGGCGTAGATTTGTTCCGACATTGAGTCGGCGCCCGTCTGGTAGTCTACGATGCAGAGGCAGCGGTCAACCACCAGCAGCTTCTTGCGGTCGCACACCTTGAGCATCGAGTAGACGGGGTTGAAATGCTTCTCTCCCTCAAATCCCACCTGCGGCGAGACTTCGCGCATCAGCGCCGTGCGCAGCACAGGCTTCGTGTCGCCGCGGTGGATGCGCCGCGTGTAGAGGTCGAGAAACCAGCACTCCGTCATCCCCTCGGGGAAGTGTCCCCCGATTGGCTCCATCGTGTTGTAGTCGAAGTCGAGCCCGAGCAGCCCGGCATACTCCTCTCCCCCGCGGCGGCGCCATTCGTCGGTGATGATTTCCACTGCATCGTCGGGCAGGAAATCGTCGGAATCCACGCACATCGACAATTCGGTTTCTATCATCGCGTAGGCTGTGTTGTAGGCCGTGTGCAGCCCGCCGTTGGGCTTGTAGACGTAGGCTATCTCAATGCGCCCCTCACGCTGCCATTCCTCCACGAGCTGACGGGTGAAATCCGTCGACCCGTCGTCCACGACAAGCCACTCGAAGTCGCGGCACGTCTGCGTGACGAGACTCTCGTAGACGCGCCTCAGCAGATGGGCGCGGTTGTAGGTCGGGGTGAAGATGGTGAGCGTTTTCATAGCGGAGGGTAACTACCACACAAAGGTACACATAAAATATGTAAATCCGGCATAAACTATCAAAATTTTTCCGGCTTGTGAGTCCTGGTTCTCCCAGATTTTCATATTACACAACGGATAGGCTATCAGAATCGGGTAGAGAAACCACGACAGATAGGCGAATCGGTTTGAATAGGCCACGCGGATAATCATCACCCAGAACGCATTCGACAGAAAATAGGTCGACATCAGGATATTATACCATCCGTCGCGCAGCCCGCGCTTCACCGCCACATACCACCACATCACCACCGGCCCCGCCGAATAGATGAGGAAGTCCCAGCGGAAACGCGCCTCACCGTAGGTCGACGAATACTGGTCGGTCTGCACGTAGTCGCTCATTCGGTCGTCAAAGCCGAGCCCGGCGAAGAACACCGCGAAACTGTTGCCCAAGGCGAGCGACGCGGCGATGCTCCCCAGCCAGATGTAAAACGGCCATCGCGAATGTTTGAACACCACCATCGAGGCCAGCAACGCGCCCAACGGAAGCATCGAACTCTTATGGATGCCCGCCGCGAGCACACACAATATCACTCCCGCGGCATACCTCTCTTCGAGTATCAGCGCTATGGCCAGCAGCATCACATGACACGCCAGACCGTTGCGCATACCGTTGACGCAGAAATGATAGAACATCAGCGCCGAGATGAAGAAAAGAAATGCCAGGTAGGGCGACGACGGACAGTATTTCTTTGCCGCCCACGCCACAAACAGGTTGTAGGCCAAGGCGATGATGGTGAAGAACGTCGACGCCGACAGCCCGCGCCCTATGCAGAAATCGCGTATCAGCCCGAACGCCCATTCGCCCGAAAACGAGAAGGGGGTAGGCGCCGCGATGTCGCGCGACAGCAGCGCGAGGTTATACTGCACTGCATAGTTGCCCGTGTCGCCGAAGGCGTAGGTGGGCGGGCGCATGCCAAGCCAGAGACCGAGCGTTATCGCTATCAGCCAGATGAAAAGCGAATTGCCCGATTTCACTTCGGGACGCACCAGGGTGTCGCCTGAATTGCCCATAAGCATGAAGCCTTTGAGCAGGCAGAGCGTCGTCACTCCCAGGTGGAACGTCGGTTCGTAGAGCGATGCTAACATGGTTTAAAGTGAGTGAGAAAAATCAATGAGTATGCTCAAGAATTTTTCATCACATATTTCGTTTTATTTTTTGAACTTACTTAGTCTTTTGAGTTTTGCCGTCATGTCGAGTCCAAGCCAGCGGTGGGCGGCGCGCGACAGACGGGTGCGCCACGCCGGCTGCCCGAGCCACGTCTTGGCGAAATGGTGGATGGAGTAGGTCTGCGGCCCGATGTTCAGACGCCCCGTCAGGTCGTCGAGGGGGTTGAAATACTCCGAGGGATACACCGTCAGCCCGGCCACCTTCTGCTCGGTGTCGGCGAGCACGAGGCCGTGGCGCAGGAGCCGGTCGGTCACTACGGTCACCACCGTCCCGGCGAGTCGGTTGCCCTTCGCGTCGGCAAAGGGGCGCCCGGCGTAGTCGGCGAGCACTTCGGCGAAAATTTCCATACCCGCCGGCGCGGCCATGCCGAGTCCGGAGTTCACTCCGAGCGACGTCGAGGTTTTCTCCCAACCCATGTAGGCGCCGCGCTTCAGCAGCGGGTCGAGCGAGGCCACGAGCTCCACATCGGTGTCGAGATAGATGCCCCCGTGGTTGAAAAGTATGTCGAAGCGGGCATAGTCGCTGACGAAGGCCCAGAGACCTTGCCGCGCCGCCTCGGCGGTGAAAGGCACGGCGTCCGGGCGATAATTGCTCTCGTCCCATCGGCGCAGTTCGCAACCGGGCATATGCCGGCGCCACGAGTCGAGACATTTCTCGGCCTCGCGCGGAAGCGGCTTTCCGCCAAACCAGCAGTAATGGATTACGCGCGGTATGTCGTTTCGTTCATCTCTCATGGTCGGTGTCGGTGGTGGTGATGGAGTTGACTATCGCATAGATTTTTTCGGCGGTTTCCGTCGCGGCCGAGAAGTCGCGCCCGGCATTGGTCTCGGCCATCTTCTCGAGCCTCCCGGGGTCGGCGATTAGACGGGCCATTTCCTGCGCGGCGCCCTCGGTGTCGAGCGGCACTATCACGCCCTCTTCTCCGTCGACTATCTGCGCCCGGGCCGAGGGGTAGGCGGTGATTGCCACGGGGCGTCCCAAAATCTGCGCCTCGCGCACGGCCACACTCCGCCCTTCGTAGAGCGACGGCTGCGCGTAGAGCGAGCAGGCGCGGATGTAGGGGTAGGGGTTGGCGCGTTCGCCGAGGAGCACCACATGCTTCTCCATGCCCGTCTCGGCTATCGCTTGCCTTATGGCTGCCTCGTAGGCCTCATTTCCGCCTCCGATGATATACCACCGCAGGTCGCTCCGCCCCGTCAGTTCCACTATCCTCTTCATCATCGCCGGCACCTTTACGTAGTTTTTCGCATCGCTCAGCCGCCCCACGGAGAGGATGTTGAAATGGTCGGCCGTCAGTTCGGGCGCATCCCCTTCGAGCGCGCGCCGGCGCATCATTTCTGCGGGCAGCGCGTTGTCGATGAGTCTGATTTTTCCTGCCGCTTCCGGGATGTTGGCCGTCAGGGCGGCGGCGTTTTCAGCCGAGAGGGCGGCTATGTAGTCGTAGGCGCTCCACACAGGTGCCTCCGTGGGCCAGTGCAGTCCGATGGTCGAATAGTCGGTGTGAATCCATGCCATTTTGCGCCGCGCCTTGACGTGGTGCAGCACGTAGTGGTGGGGATGTATGAACGAAATCGCCAGGTCGTATTCCTTGCTGCTCATCGCGGGGAGCACGCGGTCGAGCCTCCGCGCCGTGAAGCTGAAGATGGAGTGGCCGAATTTGCCGCCTGCTTTCCGCATGAAACGCCTGTAGTCGAGTTTGGCTGCCAGACGAGCCGCCGCAATGTCGAGCCGTCCGCGTCGCAGCACCTCTTTGATGGGGGCCTCCGTCAGTCGGTAGGCGGAGTTTTCGGGCAGAAGGTTCACCCACGAGGGGATGTATTTCATCAGCGGCCCGCGATGGGCGTAGACGAAGAGGTCCACCTCCACCCGCTCCGGTCGGAGAGCCGAGAGAAGTCCTGTCAACCCCGTTTCTGCCCCACCTATCTCAAGGTAGTGCATGGCAATGAAGATGCGGGGTTTATGTGCGGGGGTGGCGGTCATTGGTCGGGAGAACTGATGATTGGTGTCTGAGGTCAGGCGGTGCGCAGTGCCGTGTAGCGCGCCTTGACGAAGAGTTTCAGGTTGTTGAGTTGCTCGGCGGGGAGGAGGAAGCGGGCTGTCAGTGTGCCGGTGATGACCACCGACAGCGCGCACACGGTCAGGAGCGTCACAATCGACGGCCCCATCAGATGGTCAACGCACTTCAGCACGCCGAAGGTCACTCCCTCCACGAGAAGCACCTTGAAAATCGTGTGGCGGGCGAGCTCGCGCATGAATTTGCCTCCGAGATAGCGGCGCACCATGTAGAACGTACACGCCAGATTCGGTATCAGCGACGCGGCGTAGATTATCGACACCGTCAGTGCCGACCATCCGAGCCTGATGCCGAGGGCTATCACCCCCATCGTCACTATCGACTCGGCGAGCTGGAAAATGCCGATGCCTTTGTTCCAGCCCATCTGTTTCACCGATTCGGTGGGCACGAGGTAGGCCATCAGCACGAGGTTGATGACTATCTGCACCGTGCAGAGTTCGAGGGTCAGCGACGGCACTTCGGTAAGCCACAGATGAAGCACGTAGTCGAGCTCCACGAGCAGAGGTATGGCAAACACTCCGTAGAACACCATCGACAGCATGGTCGAATTGAGTATCAGCCGCTTCGTCGTGTCGATGTTGTCCTTGGCATACTCTTTGAGTATGGCCGGCTTGAAGGCGCTCGTCACCGTGAAGGCCATGCCTGTCACGGCTCCCGAGACGGTGGTGCCCACTCCGATTGCGGCGTTTATCACCACGCCGAATCCCATGTTGGCCACCATCGGGAAGCCTGTCCCTTTCACCACGCGCGAGATGGCTCCGAACGTCTCCCAGAACGAAAACCTCACCATCGGGCGGAAGATGCTCCGCTTCAGCCGCATGGTCAGACGTGTCTCTTTCCAGTGAAGGATGCAATAGACGCGGTAGTAGATGAGGGTGGTCATCGAGAAGCCGAACATCACCACGGTGTAGATGACCAGGTGGTCGCCGGGTGCTTCGATGAGGGCGTAGAGCAGCCCCAGACGCGCGAATGTGTTGATGAGCGACACGGTCGCTGTGATGTTGAATTTTTCGTGGGCCGTCAGAAAGGCCTGGTAGGGGCCTTGGGTCAGTCCGATTGCCACGCTCGCTATCGAAAGCTGGTAGACAATCATGGCCGCTCCTTCACGCCCTTCGGGGATGTTGAGGCTGTGGGTGAGTATCCACAGGCCTATCGTCTCGCCAAGCAGCACGAGCGTAAGCCCGAGCAGCACGAACACCACCATGCAGGTGTTGAATGTGGCGTTGATGCGCTCCGAGTCGCCGCGCCCAAGCTCATAGGTGATGAAGCGCGAGCACGACGTCGAAATCCCCTCGATGATAAACGAGAAGATGCCTATCAGGCCGCCGGCCACGGTGCTGAGTCCGTAGTCTTCCACGCCGACCGCCTGCATGAAGACGCGCACCGAGAAGATGCCCACAAGCATGTTGATGATGGTGCGGGCATACAGAAACAGTGCGTTTTTCGCTATTTTTAGTTGTCCTGCCAAGTGTGTGGGAGAGAGTTGGGTTAAAGAGAGGTTGTTCAGTTCGTAGCTCTGCCGGCCTCGGGCCGGCAGTCTTGGTCAGGGGGGCGGCCTGAGGCTGTCCCCCCTGTCGGGTCAGCTCTTGTCAGAGCCTTCCTTCTTGTCTTTCTTGCCGCTTGATTTCTTGTCGGAATCCGCGGCGTCTGATGTGTCGCCGTAGCCATACGACCCGTATGAGCCATATCCGTAGCCATATCCGTAGCGGCCTCCGTAACGGCGGTAGCCGTAGTGCGAGAATTCGTCGTGCGTGCCGTTGAGCAGCAGCGACAGTGCCGGGAAGCGCCCTTCGTCATACCATTTCTGGATGTCAGGCAGGAATGTGCGGTCGAGCACGTGGGCTCTAACCACGAAGAGCGTCATTTCGGCATGGCGCGAGATGATGGCGGCGTCGGCCACGATTTCTACAGGCGGACAGTCAAGGAACACGTAGTCGTATTGCTCTTTGAGTTCCTCCATCATCTTGTTGAAGCGCGGGTTAAACAGCAGCTCCGTGGGGTTGGGCGGGATGGTGCCCACCGGCAGCACGTCGAGGTCGCCGAGCGGCACGATGACGTCGCGATAGTCGGCCACCTGCGCCGAGATGTAGTTTGACACGCCCATCGAAGGACTTCCGACATACTTCGACAGCGAGGCTTTGCGCATGTCGAGGTCCACGGCTATCACCTTCTTGCCCTTGATGGCCAGCGAGGTCGAGAGGTTGGCGGTGATAAACGTTTTGCCCGAGCCGGGGTTCATCGAGGTCAGCATCACCACGTGATGTCCTCCCTCGAATCCGAGTATGAATTCCAGATTGGTGCGCACCACGCGGAAGGCCTCGTTGAGGATGGTGCGCGAGCGAGGACGCACCACGAGTTTGTTGTCGGTTATCTGCGTCTGCTTTCTCACCTCGAGCTTCGACGAGTCTTTCTCGCCCACCTTGGCCTGCGGGATTTCGCCCACAAACGGGATGGTGAGTGTCTCGAGGTCTTTGCGGCCGCGCACTGCCGTGTTGAAGTTGTCGACGAGCAGAAGTCCCGCCGCCGGGATGGCAAGACCCAGACCGATGGCCATGAGGATGGTCGTGGGCACGTCGGGCTTCATCGGGATGGCGTCGGCGCGCGGTTGCTCGATGAGGCGGGTGGTGTAGGCCGTGAAGGCTTGCGAAAGCTGGTTTTCCTCGCGCTTCTGAAGCAGGAACATGTAGAGGCTCTCCTTGACTTTCTGCTGGCGCTCTATCGAAAGCAGGTGCTGCGACTCGTGAGGCGAGGCCGCCACCTTGCGGGCCGACTGGCTCTGGAGCTGCATCGTGGCCTGTTTCTGCGTGTTGAGCATGATTTCCTCATTGTTGAGCGACGCCAGAATCGAGGCCTTGAGGGTGCGCAGCTTCTGGTCGATGTCCATCACGAGCGGGTTTTGTTCCGACGAGATGGCCAGGTGGTTGTTGCGCGTCAGCAGCAGGTTGTTGTATTGAGCCACCTGTCCTTCAATTGAGCCGTTGCCGATGCCCGAATTGACGGGCAGTTGCTCCAGTTCGTGCATTCCGTCGCTCAGAAGGTTGCGCAGGTAGCGCACCATGTATAGGCGGGTGTCGAGTTCGCGGTTGGTGTCTTCCGACCCCGTCATGCGTCCGTAGGCCTGCGCGCCCACCGTGCCCGGGTCGAGTATCAGTCGCGAGCTCTTGAAGTTCGAGATGTCGGTGTCTACCTCGCCCAGCTCCGCTTCGATGAGGGCCAGACGCTCGCGGATGAAGTCTGACGTGCTCGACGACAGCATGTTGCGGTCTTTTATCCAGTTTTCGTTGTAGATGCCGACGAGGGTCGAGATGATGTCTTCGGCGCGCGGACGCGAGTAGTCGATGTAGAAAATGTCGATAATCGAGGCGCGCTCGTTGCGCTGATGGGCCGAGAGGCGCGACGACACGTTGGCCACGGCCGCACGCATGGGCACGCGCTCCACGAGCAGCGTCGCCGTCTGACCTCCGACGTAGTAGGCCGTGGGCGCGATTTTGATGTTGCCGAGCGGCGACTTGATGGTGGTGCCCAGACGCGCGCGGAATTTTCCGTCAAGCTCCACGCCGTTGAGTTTCATGTTGCTCAGCTGCACGGTCGAGTCGGAGTTGAGGTCGAGCGTCAGCGAGGCTTCGTCCACTTCCGACAGCCCCGGAAACGAGAGTGCCACGGGCAGCGTGGCGCCGTAGGCCACTTCGTCGACAAACGGCGACGGCTTGTAATAGTTGGTGGTCAGATTGAGGCGTTTCACAAGCTCCTCAATCGACGAATTGGTGCGGAGCACCATGATTTCGTTGGTGATGTTGACCGACGGCGGCGTGATGCCCAGCGTGTTGAGCACCTCGTCGGAGGGCAGCTCCTTCTCATCGGCCTTAATCATCAGTGCCGCAAACGCGCGATACTGTTTCGGCGTGGTGCGGATGTAGTAGTAGGCTCCGAACGAGGCTACGATGAGGGCGAGCACAAACCACTTCCACCCGTGGATGAACACCGAGAGGATTTCCTTGAACTTCATCATCGCCTCGTTGGTGCGCTTCACGGGCACCGTGGTGTTAATCAGGGCGCTTTGCTGCTGCTGTTGCTGGCGCCTCGTGACTTCGGCGCTGTCGAGATTGCGTTGCATCTGATGTCTGTGGGTTTCGGGTGGTGTGTGGTTTTGAGTTTGGTTGGTGGGCGCTCAGGGCCGGTCGCTTCCGTCGGCTGTCCCCGCCGCCTACTTGGTGAAGAGGGTGATGAGCGAGGTGACGGTGCCGAGCAATCCTACCCAGAAGCCGAGCTGCATGTATGAGCTGCCGTAGGCTTTCGATGTGTCCTGCTTGAGCTGCGTCGGCTCGATGTAGATGATGTCGTTTTGTCGCAGGTAGTAGACGGGCGACGAATAGACGTCGTCGGTCTTGGTCAGGTCGACGCGGTAGGCCACCTGATTGTCGCCCTCCGTGCGGAGCACCATCACGTTGGTGCGTTTCGCCGTCATGGGCAGGTCGCCCATTTCCGACAGCGCTTCGAGGATGGTCACCTTGTCGCGCTTGAACTCATAGCGTCCCGCGCGCTCGCCTATCGTGTAGTAACACATTTCGGGGAAGGTCACCGTCACAATCGGGTCACGGAGCAGCGCGCCGGCAAGCAGACGGTATTTTATCATCTGGGCCACTTCGAGGCGTGTCAGACCCTCTACGTCGAGGATGCCGAGAATCGGCATGTCGATGCGTCCGAATTCATCCACCGTGTAGACCTGGTCGGAGGTGATGTTGAAGGCCGAGTACATTTCCTGGTCGCGCGAATGGATGTCGATTTGCAGACGGTCGCCCGGCTCGAGACGTATGTCGCCATCCTTCTGGATGGGAATGGGCACGTTTTCAGGAAGGTCTTGCACGTAGAGAATGTCGCGCGCGGGTCCGCACGAGCAGAGCAGTGCTAAAAGTGTCAGAAGGCTGTAGAGGTATAACTTGCGTGGCATGGTTCGGTCAGGTGTGTGCTGAGCTTGATGATAGTTTTTTCCTTTGTGTCAGTAGCTTGGTCGCGCCCGCCCGATAGTCAGAGGGTCGCTACGCGCCTTCGGGGAAGGGTGTCCGGCGAAGGTTTTCGGTGTGTCTCGCTGAGTATCGCTTAAGGTTGACGGGCGGCTGAGGCGAGGACAAAAGCCTCGTCCGCAACTTAAATACAAAATTACGAAATTTCTTAGAAAAATCAAGCGATTACGACCAAAAAAAAGAAATGTTTTTCCGCCGTTACCGCAAATTAACCTTTCTCCCTCCTCACGCAATACTTTTTAAGTCAAAAATTCCTCCTCCCGGTCTTCCCAAATCCTTCGACCTCCCCATCCCCCGGAGGGAATGTATTCACTGTAATCGCCTGATTAGCAGGTAGGGACGCGCCATGGCGCGTCCTCGTAGGCCCACGACGACGAATTACCCCCCTCTCGCCGCGCCAACGTCTCTGCGGACGCGCCATGGCGCGTCCCTGCCTGATTAACAGACTGTTAAGACATCCGTGCAACATCCTGGGAGAGGATGAATGTTGACTTCGACACGCCTGCGCCTCTTCGCTCGGCGCTCCGGCGGCCGCGTTCCGACGCGACTGCGAAAACATTTTCCGTCTGTCGGGCGTTAGATAGTTGTAACCCCCTAAACCCCCGACCGCTATGGACATTCAGGAAATCATCAAACAGCTCACGTCAAAATTTGGCGACAATTTCGATATCTCAAAGGTGACAGACGCCCTCAAGTCAATCGACCTCAAGGACCTTTCGTTTTCCGACATCGTTTCGAAACTCGGTGCCGAAGGCCTCCTCGACAAAGTAGGTCTCGACAGTGTGAAGGGCAATGTCGTCGACGAGCTCAAGAGCAAAGCCGGCGACATGCTCGGCGGCATCTTCGGCAAGTAATCCGACAATAATCTGATAAAAAATAGAAGCCTGTATAGTAATGAATTTCATTGCGATACAGGCTTCTATTTTTTATCAGATTATTGATTTGCCTCATCAGCGACGAGGCGCGTCACTGTCTCGGCTATTCTTTCTTGCCGGCGAGCATTCCGCAGGCGGCTTCGATGTCTTCGCCGCGCGAGGTGCGGATGGTGGCCGTGACTCCCTGCGCGTTCAGGCGGTCGCGGAAACGCTCCATGGCGTCGCCTCCCGCCGTAGAGTGGGGGAAGTCGGGGATGGCATGAAAACGTATCAGGTTGACACGGCACGACGTGCCTCTGATGAGGCGCGCGAGGGCGTCGGCGTGGGCGGGCGAGTCGTTGATGCCATCCCAGAGGATGTATTCGGCCGAGAGACGGCGCTGGTGGGCGAAATCGTAGTCGCGCAGCAGACGGAACACGTCGGTCACGGGGAACGCCTTCTCTACGGGCATGAGTTCGAGACGCTGCGCATGGTGGGGCGAGTGGACCGAAATGGCCACGTGGACGTCGGTCTCGTCGAGCAGACGGCGCAATGTGTCGAGTTTGCCAATCGAGCTGACCGTGATGCGGCGCGGACTCCATGCCAGACCCCACGGCTGAGTGAGGATGGCGATGACGTCGAGCAGGGGGGTGATGTTGTCGAGCGGCTCGCCCATGCCCATGAACACTATGTTGGTCAGAGACGACGATTCCGGTATCGAAAGCACCTGATTGATGATTCCGGCGGCTGTCAGCGAGCCGTGGAAACCCTGTCGGCCTGTCATGCAGAATTTGCAGCCCATGCGACACCCGGCCTGCGACGAGACGCAGAGCGTGGCGCGGTCGCGGTCAGGGATGTAGACCGATTCGAAATTGATGCCCGGGCCGTCGACGTAGCTCGTCTCGGCCGTGCGTGCCGGAAAGAGGTATTTCACCGTGCCGTCTTTCGAGCGGGCCTCGGCCACGGGAGCCGTGCGCCCCACGCAGTAGGTTTCCGACAGTTTCTCGCGGGCGGCTTTGGGCAGTTCGGTAAATTCGTCAAGACTCGTCGCGCGGAGCTTGTAGAGACGGCGCGCCATCTGTCCGCCGGCAAACTTGCGCAGTCCGGCCGAGAGAGCCACTTGCTCAAGCTGCTCCAGAGTCATTCCGATGAGAGGTGTTTTCATAAAATCAGCGTGTGATAAGTAAGGACGGCGTGCGGATTGCGACGCATTTCCATTGCGGATGCGCAATTCCGGGTGCGTTGTAAAAAAGATTTCCACGCGGACGCGCGCCTGTCGTGTGTTTGAGTCGGGCGGCACGTCCGCATGGAGAGTGTAGGGTGATTTCGAGGGTTATTGCTCTTCGGCATCGCGGGCGGCAAACTCCATCAGGTAGGCTTTGATGAAGGGGTCGAGGTCGCCGTCCATCACGCCGCCCACGTCGGAAGTCTGGTGGTTGGTGCGGTGGTCTTTCACGCGGCGGTCGTCAAACACGTATGAACGTATCTGCGAACCCCACTCGATTTTCATCTTGCCGGCCTCGATTTTGGCCTGCTCCTGCAGACGGTGTTGCAGCTCCTTGTCGTAGAGTATCGAACGCAGCTGTCGCATGGCGTTCTCTTTGTTCTTGGGCTGGTCGCGCGTCTCGGTGTTCTCGATGAGGATTTCCTCCTGCTCGCCGGTGTAGGGGTCGGTGAACTGGTAGCGCAGACGCACGCCCGATTCCACCTTGTTGACGTTCTGACCGCCTGCGCCGCCCGAACGGAACGTGTCCCACGACAGTAGCGCGGGGTCTACCTTCACTTCGATGGTGTCGTCGACGAGCGGCGTCACGAATACCGAGGCAAACGAGGTCATGCGCTTGCCCTGGGCATTGTAGGGCGACACGCGCACCAGACGATGCACACCGTTCTCGCTCTTGAGATAGCCGTAGGCGAAATCGCCTTCGATGTTGATTGTGGCCGACTTGATGCCTGCTTCGTCGCCTTCGAGGAGGTTGGCCACCGAAGTCTTGTAGCCGTGGGCCTCACACCAGCGCAGATACATGCGCATCAGCATCGACGCCCAGTCCTGACTCTCGGTGCCGCCGGCGCCGGAGTTGATTTTGAGCACTACGCCGAGCTTGTCTTCCTCGCGGCGCAGCATGTTGCGCAGCTCGAGGTTTTCGATGCGCTCCATGGTGCGGCGGTAGATGTCGTCGAGCTCCTCCTCTTCTACGAGACCTTCCTTGAGGAAGTCCCATGCGAGTTGCAGCTCCTCGGTGAGTTTGTCCACCTCCTCATAGCCTTCTATCCAGGCCTGGAGGTCTTTGATTTTCTTCATCTGCGCCTGTGCCTCCTTCGGGTGTTCCCAGAAGTCGGGCACGTGGGTGCGCAGCTCTTCTTCTTCTACTTGGATTTTCTTCGAATCGATGTCAAAGATACCTCCTCAGCGCCAGCTTGCGCTCAAAAGTCTCTTTTAATTGTTCCTGAGTAATCATGTGTGTTGATGCTTTATGGAAACGGGTTTGACAATGCGTGTTGATTGGGTGGGGGAGAGCCTCAAGGCGTCAGATTGTCAATTTGTCATTTTGACATCTTGACAATTTGACATCTTGACAATTTGATTAGCTTAGGCTCTTGGCGGGGCAGCTCTTCCGGGGCGGCTTCGCGCGGGCTGTCGGCTTTCGCCTGTGCCGGGGCGCCCTTGCGCGACCCGACGGCCTCTAAAACATATCCCCGGAAGCGCGTTTTGAAGGCGTCCCCCGGGGATACGGTGTTTATGGCTGAGACTCAGCTCTGCGGGGAGTGATTACTTGCCCGAGAGTTTGTCTTTGAGAGCTGCGAGAGCTTCGAGGTCGCCGAGAGTGGTCTTCTCGAGCGGAGTGTTGAGCATAGCGGGCTCTTCACGACGAGGTTCGCGTTTGGGGCGACGCTCGCTCTTGGCGGGACGCTCGGGACGCTCGTTGCGCTGTTCTTCCTCGAAGGTGCGCGAGTGGCTGAGGATGATGCGCTTCGAATCCTTGTTGAATTCGATTACCTTGAAGTCGAGCTTCTCGTCGAGGCCGGCGCGGGTGCCGTCCTGCTTGGTGAGGTGCTTGGGAGTAGCGAAGCCTTCCACGCCGTAGGGGAGAGCTACGACAGCGCCCTTCTCAACCATCTCGATGATGGTGCCTTCGTGTACGGAGCCGACGGTGAAGATGGTCTCGAATACATCCCAGGGATTTTCTTCGAGCTGCTTGTGGCCGAGAGAGAGACGACGGCTTTCCTTGTCGATTTCGAGCACCTGAACGTCGATGTTGGCGCCCAGTTCGGTGAATTCTGAAGGATGCTTTACCTTCTTGGTCCAAGAGAGGTCGGAGATGTGGATGAGGCCGTCAACGCCTTCTTCGAGCTCAACGAATACACCGAAGTTGGTGAAGTTGCGCACGCGGGCGGTGTGCTTGCTGCCTACGGGGTAGCGCACTTCGATGTCGGCCCAGGGATCGGGCTTGAGCTGCTTGAGACCGAGCGACATCTTGCGGTCTTCGCGGTCGAGGGTGAGGACGACAGCTTCGATTTCGTCGCCAACCTTGAGGAAGTCCTGAGCGGAGCGGAGGTGCTGGCTCCACGACATTTCGCTGACGTGGATGAGACCCTCTACGCCGGGGGCGATTTCGACGAATGCGCCGTAGTCGGCCATGACGACTACTTTGCCCTTCACCTTGTCGCCAACCTGGATGTTCTGGTCGAGAGCATCCCAGGGATGGGGGAGGAGCTGCTTCAGGCCGAGAGCGATGCGCTTCTTCTCGTCGTCGAAGTCGAGGATAACGACGTTGAGCTTCTGGTCGAGAGCAACGACTTCTTCAGGATGCGACACGCGGCCCCAAGAGAGGTCGGTGATATGGATGAGGCCGTCTACGCCGCCAAGGTCGATGAACACACCGTAGGAGGTGATGTTCTTGACGGTGCCTTCGAGCACCTGACCCTTTTCGAGTTTGGCGATGATTTCGCGCTTCTGAGCTTCGAGCTCGGCCTCGATGAGTGCTTTGTGAGATACAACCACGTTGCGGAACTCCTGGTTGATTTTGACAACCTTGAACTCCATGGTCTTGCCAACGAAGATGTCGTAGTCGCGGATGGGCTTGACGTCGATTTGCGAGCCGGGGAGGAATGCCTCGATGCCGAACACGTCGACAATCATGCCACCCTTGGTGCGGCACTTGATGTAGCCCTTGATGACTTCGTCTTTTTCGAGAGCTTCGTTGATGCGGTCCCACGAGCGGGCTGCACGTGCCTTGCGGTGGGAGAGGATGAGCTGGCCCTTCTTGTCTTCCTGGTTTTCGATGAAGACTTCTACTACGTCGCCGACCTTGATGTCGGGGTTGTAGCGGAACTCGCTCATGGGGATGATGCCGTCGCTCTTGTAGCCGATGTTAACCACAGCTTCGCGCTTGTTGAGGGCGATGATGGTACCTTCGATTACATCCTTGTCTCGCACGGTGTTGAGCGATTCATCATAGGTTTTGGTGAGCTCTTCGCGCGATTTCTCGCCCTTGCTCTCACCCTTTTCATAGGCTTCCCAGTCGAAATCTTCGATAGGGGAGTTTTTAACTTCTTCAGTCATTAAAAAACGGGTTAATAAATAAGGTTACTTTAATTCTTGCCTCGCGACACGGCACACCGCGCCCTTAGCGGCTGCAAAGTTAAGCAATTTTTCCGTCATTTTTAGGTAAGTATCACCTCTTTAAGTTTTTTTAACTACCGCGCCGGGGTTCGGGTGGGGGAGGGCGTGGGAGGCGGCAGACGAAAAAGCCTCCGCGACCCTGCGGAGAGGGTTGCGGAGGCTATGGGCGGGCGGAAATGGAGCCGGGTCGCCGCGGTGGCTGAGCCTCGCGGGGAGGCGGTCGCGCGGAGGCGCGGGGGGCGCCTGAGAGCGCGGGGTCTCGCCCGGGGCCTCAATGCTTCAGATTGTCATTTTGACATCTTGTCATTTTGACAAATTGACAAATTGACATTTTGACAATTTGATTAGGGGGCTCTGGGCAGCTCTTCCGGGCTTCTTAGATGCCGAGGTCTTTCTTGAGGGCTTCTACCTTGGCTGCTGCGGCGGCACCGCAGGCGTTGTAGTCTTCAACCTTGGCCATGGGCACCTTCACTTCCATGTAGAATTTGATTTTGGGCTCGGTTCCCGAGGGACGGATGGACACCTTCGAGCCGTCTTCGGTGAAGAACTGGAGCACGTTTGAGGTGGTGGGGAAGTTGAGCTTCTCAACAGTGCCGTCGGCGTGGGTGGCGTTGAGCGAGAGGTAGTCCTTGACCACTTCTACGGGGCTGCCGGCGAGCTGCTTGGGCGGGTTTTCGCGGAACTGCTTCATGAGAGCCTGGATTTCTTCGGCACCGCTCTTGCCGGGACGCACTACGCTGACACCGACTTCGTTGGAGAAACCATACTTGAGATAGATGTCGGCGAGCATGCCCTGGAAGTCGAGACCCTTGGTCTTGGCCCATGCGCAGGCTTCGGCGAGGAGCGAGCAGGCGCTGACGGCGTCCTTGTCGCGCACGAAGGTTTCGGCGAGGAAGCCGTAGCTCTCTTCGCCGCCGCCGAGGTAGCGGAGCACGTCTTCGTTGTCGCGCATCACGGCTGCAATCCACTTGAAGCCGGTGTAGCAGTCGAACATCTTGACCTTGTTGGCGTCGCAGATGGCCTTGATGGTCTCGGTGGTCACGATGGTCTTGACCACAAACTCGTTGCCCTTGAGGAGCCCGAGTTCCTGATTGCGGGTGATGATGTAGTTGAGGAGAATCATCACAATCTGGTTGCCGTTGAGGAGCACGTACTCGCCGTTGTTGTCGCGGATTACGCAGCCCACGCGGTCGGCGTCGGGGTCGGAGGCCATGATGAGGTCGGCGCCCACTTCCTTAGCCTTGGCGATGGCCATAGCCATGGCGGAGGGCACTTCGGGGTTGGGGCTCTCGACGGTGGGGAAGTCGCCCGAGGGGATATCCTGCTCGTCGACATGGATGATGTTTTCGAAACCGAAGTTTTTGAGCGAGGCGGGGATGAGTTCTACGCCGGTGCCGTGGATGGGGGTGTAGACAATCTTGAGGTCCTTGTTCTGCGCGATGGCTTCGGGGCTGAGCGAGAGGCCTTTGATTTTTTCGAGGTAGATTTTGTCGAGCTCCTCGCCGATGATTTGAATCTTCGACTTGTCGCCTTCAAACTTGATTTCGTCTACGCTCTTGATGCGGTTGACGTGGTCGATGATGTTGACGTCGTGGGGGGCGATGATTTGCGCGCCGTCTTCCCAGTAGGCCTTGTAGCCGTTATAGATTTTGGGGTTGTGCGAGGCGGTGATGTTGACGCCGCTCTGGCAGCCGTAGTGGCGGATGGCGAACGAGAGTTCGGGCGTTGGGCGGAACGAATCGAAGAGGTAGACCTTGATGCCGTTAGCCGAGAAGATGTCGGCAACGATTTCGGCAAACTTGCGCGAATTGTTGCGCACGTCGTGACCGACGGCCACGGAGATTTCGGGGAGGTCCTTGAAAGCTTCCTTCAGATAGTTTGCGAGACCCTGGGTGGCAGCGCCGACGGTGTAGATGTTCATGCGGTTGGTGCCTGCGCCCATGATGCCGCGCAGACCTCCGGTGCCGAATTCGAGGTCGCGGTAGAAGCTCTCGATGAGTTCGGTCTTGTCGTCGGCGTCGAGCATGCGCTTCACTTCGGCGCGGGTCTCGGCGTCATATCCGTCGCCGAGCCACACCTGTGCCTTGGCGGTCACTTCCTGTAAAAGTTGTTCGTTTTCCATATTGAGGTAGGTTTTAAGAGTTAATCCGAATTGATGATTGCAGGCCTCCGCGCGGGGCTGAGGAGCCGGGGCGGATGTCCCAGGGGCAAAGGTAGGGGTTTTCGGTTGAAATAGCAAGAAAAAGCCCTATCATTTCGCGCTAAAATTAGTTAAGACCCCGTTGCCCGATATTTGTTAACGCCGGGGCGGTCAAGCGTTAACAAATATCGGGGAACGGGGTCTTACTCAACCATCAGCGGGAGACGGTATAGGTGACGCCGGGGAGAGTGGGGAGGTCGTATTCGTAGACCTGACGCAGGATGGGGTGGCGCGGAGTGATTTCAGGCGAGATGAGAGCGTCCTTGACTTCGGGGACGAAGAAGAGTGGGTTGGGGTTGGGGCCCTGAGCGGGGACGAGGCCTTCGCCCTTGAGGGGGACGTAGGAGCGCAGACGCAGGTTGCCGCCGAGGCGCGAGGTGATGGTGGCGGTGTTGAGCTGGCCGCCGTCCCAAGTCATGGCCACTTCGAAGCCGCCGCGGCTGACGAGGCCGCTGACAGAGCCGTCGCTCCATGTGTCGGGGAGTGCGGGGAGGAGGTGAAGGGCGCGGTCATGGCTCTGCATGAGCATTTCGGCCACGCCGGCAGTGTAGCCGAAATTGCCGTCGATTTGGAACGGGGGATGCGCGTCGAAGAGGTTGGGGTAGATGCGCTCGCGCAGCATGTTGTTGATGATGGTGTAGGCGTGGTTGCCGTCCTGAAGTCGGGCCCAGAGATTGATTTTCCAGCCGATTGACCATCCGGTGGCTTCGTCGCCGCGCTGAATCAGGGTGTTTCGGACAGCCTCGAAAAGCGCGGGCGACGTGTATGGGGAAATCTGCGGGGCGGGGAACAGGCCGAAGGCGTGAGAGATGTGACGGTGTCGGTCGTTGGGGTTGTCATAGTCGCCGAGCCATTCCTGCAGCTGGTGGTGACGGCCCACCTGCATGGGGGGAATGCGGCTGATGGCGGCCGAGAGAGAGTCGATGTAGCTCTGACGCTCGCCGAGCAGACGCGCGGCCGAGAGAGTGTTGTTGAACAGCTGGTGCATCATCTGATTGTCCATCGTGCATCCGGCCACAATCCATGAACCGGTGCCGTTGGCGGGGCCATGTTCGGGCGAGACGGTAGGCACGGTGATGAGCCAACCGTGCTCGGGCTCCTCGACGAGAAACGAGAGGAAGAAGTCGGAAGCACCTTTGAGAGCCGGGTAGGCGCGGGCGAGGAAATCTCGGTCGCCGGTGTAGAGATAGTGTTCCCAGAGGTGTGAGGCAAGCCAGGTGCCGCCATTTGGCCAGCCGCCGTCGTGGGCGGTGTCGACCATGCCCGAGGAGCGCCAGATGTCTGTGTTGTGGTGGGCCACCCATCCGGGGCAGCCATACATTTCGCGGGCAGTGGTGCGGGCGTTTTCGGAGAGGTCGGCCACGAGGGAGAAGAGCGGTTCGTGACACTCGGAGAGATTTGTCACCTCGGCCGGCCAATAGTTCATCTCGGCATTGATGTTGATGGTGTACTTACCGTCCCATGGCGCGTTGGGAAGGTCGTTCCAGATGCCTTGCAGATTGGCGGCCTGGCCGCCGGGCTGCGATGAGGAGATGAGCAGGTAGCGGCCGAACTGGAAGAGGAGAGTTGTCAGCTCGGGGTCGCGGGTCTCGGCAAACTTACGGATGCGTCGGTCGGTGGGGAGAGCGCGCACGGAGTCGGGCGACGCGCCGAGCGAGAGGTCGGTGCGGGCAAACTGCGAGCGGTAGCGGTCGATGTGGGCGCGCCGAGCCTCGGCGTAGGGGTGCTTGCGCGCGGCGGCGAGGAGCGACTTGGCGCGACGGGTGGGCGAGGCCGAGACGTCGTGATAATTGACGAAATTGGTGGCCGACGTGATGTAGAGCGTGGCGGCGTCGGCACCGGTGAGCGAGAGCGAGTCGCCCGCGGCTGAGAGTCGGCCGCCGTCGGCATCGATTTCGAGACGAGTCTCGGCTACGACAGCCCCGGGGATGCCTTCGTGGTCGGAGCCGTAGGTGGTGATGACGAGAGTGCGGCCCTCGCGTCTGACGTCATACTTCTGCATGGGCGAAGTGAACCTGGCCGAGAAAGAGACCTGTCCCGGCTCGGAGGCGGTGAGACGCACGAAGGCGGCATTGTCGGCCAGCGAAGTGAAAGCTTCGCGGTGGAATGAGACATCGCCGACGTTGTAGCTGACAGTGGTGAGGGCGCTGTCGAGGTCGAGCTCCCGGCGGTAGCCGCTTACGTTCTCGTGGCCGGGGAAGCGGAGACGGAGAGAGCCGATGGTCTGGTAGGGCATACCGTGGACGCCCGAAAGGAACGTCGTATCCATGATAGCTTCGGCTTTGGCGTTCTGCCCCTCGAAGATGAGTCGGCGCACTTCGTCGAGGTGTTTGAGAGCCTTGGGCGAATGGTTGTTGTGGGGCGAACCACCCCAAAGAGTCTCCTCGTTGAGCTGGAGCTCCTCATAGGCGGGATTGCCGTAGACCATCATGCCGATGTGGGAATTGCCGAGTGGGAGGGCCTCGACCCATTCGGCGGCCGGAGCGTCATACCAGAGTTTGAGAGAATCAGCTTCAACGGTCGTGACGGCGAGAGCCGATAGCGAGAGAAGCGTCAGACTGCGAAAAAGTTTCATTGAAATTTGATGATGAATGATTGGAACGCGGGGCAAAGGGCAGCGCAGCCGCCCCGCGCGAGACTTATCGAGTGCAAATTTATAAAAAAAGAATTGGAAAATGTGGCATAATCGCACGGTTAAGTGAAAAAAAAGTTGTATCTTTGCGCGCAAATATCTACACACCACTGCAAAAATGAAGTCATTCACTCAAACACTCGTTGCAATAGCGATGGCAACACCGATACTCACGGGCTGCTCGACCACAGCCAAGGGACCCGAGGCTCCCGCCTCCTATCCCGAAGCCCCGCAGGACGGGACAGTCGACACGATTTTCGGCCACGCCGTGGCCGACCCCTACCGACCGCTCGAAAACGACACGGCCGAAGCCACGTTGAAATGGGTAGAAGCCGAAAACAAAGTGACCCGCACCTACATCGACGCCATCCCCTTCCGCGCCGACATCCACAAACGCCTCACGCAGCTCAACGACTACGCCAAGCGCGGACTGCCCTGGCACGGCAACGACGGCCTCTACTACTTTTATGAAAACGACGGCCTGCGCAACCAGAGCGTGCTCTACCGCTCGAAAGATGCCTCGGGCGAGGGTGCCGAAGTGTTTCTCGACCCCAACACCTTGAGCGACGACGGCACCGTGGCCCTTCAGGGCGTCTACCAGAGCAAGGACGGCAAGTACACGGCCTACGTCGTGTCGCGCTCCGGCTCAGACTGGAATGAAATCTTCCTGCTCGACACCGCCACCGGCAAGCAGCTGCCCGACCACATCGAGTGGGCCAAGTTTACCGGCGCGGCATGGGACGGCGACGGCTTCTACTACAGCGCCTACCCGCGTCCCGAAGCGGGCAAGGAATTTTCGAACGCCAACGAAAACCACCTCGTCTACTATCACAAAGTGGGCACCCCGCAGAGCGACGACACCATAGCCTTCAGCGACCCCGCACATCCTCTCCACTTCCATTCGGCCTACCTGCCCGAGACCGACCCCGTGCTGCTCATCAGTGTCGGCGGTCAGGGCGTGGGCAACGAACTGCTCATGCGCCGCGACGGCGAATGGGTGAAGATGGCCCCGACGCAGGACTACACCAACGACGTCGTCGACGTAATCGACGGGCGCATGTACATCCTGACCTCAATGGGCGCACCCAAGAACCGACTGATGGTGGCCGACGTGACCGCCCCCGAAAGCAAGAACTGGCGCGAACTCGTGCCTGAAGCCGACGGCGTGCTGACCGGCGCGCAATTCTCGGGCGACAAACTCTATCTGACCTACGAGAAAGATGCCGCCAACCAGGTGATGATTTATGACATGGAAGGCAACAAACTCGGCGACCTCGCGCTGCCCGGCTACGGCTCGGTGGGCCTCTCGACCGAACGCAAGTATCCCGACGAAGTGCGCTACGCCTTCACATCGTTCACCGCACCGTCGGCACAGTATGAGTATGACCCCGCCACGGGCGAAAGCACCCTCATCCGCCAGGCCGAAATCAAGGATGTCAACTTCGACGACTACGTGACCGAGCAGGTGTTCTATCCGTCGGCCGACGGCACGAAGGTGCCGATGTTCCTCACCTATAAGAAAGGACTCAAGCGCGACGGCGACAACCCCGTGTATCTCTACGGCTACGGCGGCTTCAACATCTCGCTCACGCCCGGCTTCTCGCCCAACCGCATGTGGCTGCTCGAAAACGGCGTGATTTACGCGCAGGCCAACCTCCGCGGCGGCTCGGAGTATGGCGAGGAGTGGCATCAGGCCGGCACGAAGCAAAACAAGCTCAACGTGTTTAACGACTTCATAGCCGCAGCCGAGTATCTCGTGAAGGAAGGCTGGACCAACCCCGACCTCATCACCATCGAAGGAGGCAGCAACGGCGGTCTGCTCGTAGGCGCTACGGTCAACATGCGTCCCGACCTGTTCAAAGTGGCCATCCCCCGCGTAGGCGTGATGGACATGATGCGTTATCACCTCTTCACCATCGGCTGGAACTGGGCGTCGGACTACGGCACCTCGGCCGACTCGCCCGAAATGGCCGAATACCTGCTGGGCTACTCGCCTCTGCACACCATCCGCAACGACGGCACCCCCTACCCGGCCATCCTCGTGACCACCGCCGACCATGACGACCGCGTCGTGCCGGCCCACTCGTTCAAGTATGCGGCCGCCCTCCAGGCAGCCGACACCGGCTCGGCCCCGAAACTGATACGCATCGACTCGAAGGCGGGTCACGGCGGCGGCAAACCGGTGTCGAAAGTCATCGACGAGTATGCCGACATGTATTCGTTCATGTTCTACAACCTCGGACTGACCCCCTCTAAATGAGAAGGGGAGTCCTCTCGCTGACCCTTGCGACGGCGCTGCTGCTGCCGACGGCGTGTTTCACGGGCGTTGAGTCGACCCCGAAAATCACGGCCCGCGACGTGAAGCGCGAGAACGTCACCGTGACAGCCGAAGACACGTTTCTGCTGACGGTGGCCGACGCACCGCTTCGCGAGTGGCAGCCCGGAAAGCGATTTCGCGTCACCGACCCTAAAATCTCGCTCGTCTTCGGGGCAACCATGCCCGAAGACGAGGAGCTTGCCGGGCGCGACATCACGTTTGAAGGCATGGCGGAAGTGCCCTCGATTACCGGCGGCACCGACACGCAGCTCACCTTCCGCTCGCCCCGCGGAGCCACACTCGTCTACCGCGAGCAGCGCGCACTCTCCCGTCTGATGGAAAAGCAATCGATGTCGGTGCCCTTCACCATTCAGGAAACGATGGTAGAAGAAGCGCGGCGCCTTCTGACCGGGAAGCGACTCTACATACTGACCTCGCTCTGGCGCGACGATGCCGACCAGCCTGTCGACGGGCGCAAATTCGTGCCTGTCACCATCGACTCCGTGGGCTACGGCACCTCGTTCTACCCCGTGAAAATAGCCTTTACCGACGAGCGGGGCGTGTCGGCCAGAGTGTTTCTCTATCCCGGCGCGCAGTCGTCGACCCCCCGCACGTTTCCCGGGCTCTTCGCGTTTTCCGACCCCCGGAGCCGCTATCCCGACATCTCGCCCGAGATGTGGGCGTGCATCATCGACTCGCGCATCGCCCCGGGCATGACCCGCGACGAAGCGCGCCTTGCCTTAGGCGTTCCCAAGGAAGTGGAGCGCCAGCCTACGCCCACGCTCCTCCGCGAGATGTGGGTCTACGACAACGGCATCTACCTGCTTTTCGAGGACGGATTGCTCAAAGCCTACCGCCGCTGAAGCCGGGATTTGTCGCTGCCCAGAACCTTCAACCTGAAAACACCATGAAGAAAAACATCCGAACATTAATCGCCATGCTTGCGACCGCGCTTGCGCTGAGCGTGAGTGCCGCCGACATGAAACTCGTGCAGCACGCGTGGGGCGTGTCCTCCTACCCCGCGCTGGCGCAGTTGAAACAGACTTCCGACAATACTTATTCGACCGCGGTGGCCATCTCGCAGTATGCTACCGTGATGATAGAGTATGACGGCGAGATTTACTCACCGTCTGACTGGCAACCGGAATTTGCTCAAGACAAGGTCTACAGCTTTGTCAAAGCCAACAACGGAAGCTACGTCCAATTCCCTGAGGCGTGGAGCGGCGTGTGCAAAGTGACCGTCGATGCCGACGGCGGCTTGAGCGTGAAGTTCACTCAGGGCGTGGCTCTCGAAATGATGATAGACACGCGCACCGTCAGACTGACCGAGGATGTAGAAGGACTGAGCGGCGACGTGAGCTACAACGGACTCGTCACCGTCAACGGTTCGCCCGTCGAAGTGCTCGTCAAGGCAGGCGAAACAACCTACGGCGCCGCGACGCAACCGGCGTTTGGCACGTCGGACGAAGAGCAGACGCAGAGCGTCGCGCTCGCAGCCGGCGCGGAGGCCGTCAGGCTGACAATAGGAGGCAAGTATGCGCTGACCGTCACGCTGGACAACGGAGTGCCCGCCACACTCCGCGTGGTAAAGAGCGAAGTCGTGGCCGACTTCTCGATTGACGGGACCGAACTGCTCTTTGACTCGGCCGACCGCACCTACAAAGGTCAGGCAAACCTGCGACGCAACACGGCCCTCTCAATCAACTACGGCGGCAAGACCCTCTACGCACAGACCGACATCGCCGGCAGCCTCGAAGTGCCCTCGGGGAGCGTGGCGCTCGCCACGACCGACCGCGGGAGCCTCGTGCAGAGCACAGGCACCTACAGCCTGTGCTTCGACCCCGCCACGCAGATGCTCGACTATACCAACCTAACCACGCCGCAACCCTCGACACTGTCGGCCACCGTGCCCGACGCGATGACCTATTGCGAAAACACGTCGAGCTACACCCCCGACCATCCCTACACGCTTTGGTTTAACACCGAAGAAGACGGTAAGGTAGACGTAGGCGATTTCGGAGCTTACAAGAAAGTGTTTCTGCTCGGCAACGGCCGCCTCGGCATGGCCATCTACGGCGGTCGCAACGAGGAGATACTCATCAACGACAAAACCAACCACAACTCGCAGCACGACCCCGGCTATGAGGCCGTGCCCAACGGCAACGGCGGCAACTATGCCGAAATCGGCTATCTGAAAGTGACCGACAAAGGCGAGACGCCATCATGGGGCGGCCCCTTCCTGCGCCAGCTCGACCTGACGAAAGCCGTAGCCACCGCCGTCAATCTTGAAGGTACGCGCACGCAGGCACGCGAATACCTCGTGAGCCGCCCGGCGGGAGTCGGGGTGATGCACTACACCGCCGAGAGCGAGCGCACCCTCTCCTATGAATACAGCTTCTCGGGAGGAGGCACGGCCGACGCCGAGGGGCGCGTGCTTTATGCCGGCACCACGACGGACGGATGCGTGAACTTTGCGTTCGGGCTGCGCGTGGTTAGCCCCGACGGCAGCGTGAACGCAGGCTCATCGAGCATCACGGTGAACGACGCCCGCGAGATACTCGTGGTCTACGCCGTGGCCACCGACTATGACCAGAGCTGCCCCGACTTCCGCAACGGCAAGAGCGGCGACGAACTGAAGGCCGAAGTGGCCGCACGGCTCGATGCCGCCGTGGCCAAGGGCTGGACGGCACTCTACGACGAACACCTCGCCGAGTATGAGCCGCTCTTCGGGTCGGCCTACTTCGAGCTTGACGACGCCGACTACTCCCACCCGACAGACGAACTTAAAGCCGCCTACACGACAGCCTCGTCGTCGGGGGGCAGCCGCGCCGTCGAGATGCTGCTCTTCGCCCACGGCCGCTACCTCAACCTCGCCTCGTCGCGCGGCGACGACGTGGCGCTCCCCTCAAACCTGCAAGGCATCTGGGGCACCACAGCTTCGCCCTGGGGATGCGACTTCCACACCAACATCAACCTCCAGATGAACTACTGGGGCACCGAAAGCACCAACATCCCGGCAGCCCACGAGCCGTTCATGCGTTATCTGAAACTGATGTCGCAGACCCATTGGGACGACTACGCGCGCAAGCTCGTGCCCGACACCAAGGGCTGGACCTGCTTCCTGCTCAACTCGCCCGACGGCTATTCGTTCAAGTATAACGGCGATTACGTCGAGGCGGCAGGGTGGAACTGCTATCACATCTGGCAGCACTACCTCTACTCGCAAGACCGCGCGTTTCTTGAAGAATACTACCCGGTCATCTACGGGGCGGCACGTTTCTACATGGACTATGCCCGCGACACCGACGGCGACGGACGCCTCGAACTGCCCTGCAACTACTCGCCCGAACTTTCGGGCGGCACTACCGTGGCCACCCACGCGCAACAGATTCTGGCCACCACACTCACCTATACCCGTGACGCCGCGCGCACACTCGGCAAGGAAGCCGACGCCGCCGAGCTCGACGAATTCCTGAGCAACATCTATGACGGACTGGAGGCCAAGGATGGAGAGCAGTGCGAATGGAAAGGGCAGCTGACATCGGAAAAAGAACACCGTCACCTGTCGCACCTGATGCAACTCTTCCCCTTCGGCGGCGTAAGCCCCTATGATGAGGACCGGGCCAATTTCGAGGCCAACGTGGCCGCGCTACACACCCGCGGCGACGGCGACGGCAGCGAGGATGCCGGCTGGAACACCTCGTGGAAGATGAACTGCTACGCCCGCGCGCTCGACGGCGACGAGGCCCTGCGGCAGCTCGCCGTAGGAATGCCCGAGCGCATCAGCTCCGACCTGCGCACCACCTGCAAGCATACCTTCCAGATAGACGGTACCGGAGGCTGGCCCTCGGCCATAGCCGAAATGCTCATGCAGAGCTACACGGGCGTGATTGACATTCTCCCCGCAGTGCCCTCGGCATGGGGCTCGGGAAGAGTGAGCGGTCTCAAAGCCGCCGGCAACTACACCGTAGACATCGAATGGGCCAACGGCAAAATCACCGAAGTGACGATTAGCGACCCCTTGTCGGGCAGCCGCGCAGACGGCTCGATGAGAGTGAGACTCCACGAAAGTTCGGTGGGCGCGCAGGAAATCTATGTCAACGGCACGCGCGCCGAAGAAGACCTCAGCGACCTCTTCCGCGCCCCGTCGCGCGCCCCGCAGACCGCAGCGGCCTACACCTCGGAACCACGCACATCGTCGATGCTCCTGACAATTCCCTCAGCCGGCGCCACCACGCGCATCACTATCGGCACGGAGGGGAGTACGGGGGTGACGGCTCCGGGTGCGGAGCTTGAGTTTGACCCGGCGGCACCATACGAACTCTACGACCTGACCGGTCGACGCATCGACCCCTCGGCAGTCCGTGGCGGCATCTACATCCGTCGTCAGGGCCCGCTGGTGGAAAAAGTGAAACTCTGAACATATCTTATACAATAAGTATTATACAACCTTAAACAAATTTCTAATGTCAAAACACTTTAGCAGCTTGTCAGTGGCCGCAATGGCCGCGGCAATCACCCTCGGAGGGGGCGAAACCCTCCGTGCGCAGGACGTCTTCACCGACACCCCTGCCGAAGTGGTCTGGGCCTTCAACGTGCCCGACGACTACAAGGCATGCACCGTCACTCCGGAGAACGGCATCTCGGTGGCCGACGTCAACCTCGGCAACGTCACCATAGTCAGTGCCGACGGCCGCTCGGCCGAACCGAAATTCGACGGCATGAAGTACATGAAGGTGAAAGGCGCCAACGGCCCCACCGACGTGATAGAATGGAGCGTCAAGCCCGCCGCCGGTCTCACCTTCACCCCCACCGAAGTGTCGGGCTACATCATCCGCTTCGGCACAGATGCCGAGAACGGCGTGACCGTCACCGCCCACACCTCTGAAGGCACCTCGATAGTGCTCGGCAACTACACCGCACCGCGCAACAACAAGACCCAGGCCGACGACAAGTATGGCAAGAACTCCAACTATACCCATCAGTTTGTCATCAGCCTCACCCAGGAGCAGCAGGAACAGCTCGCCACGGCAGGCACCTTCTCGCTGACAGCATCCGTAGGTGTCAACTCCAACAAGGAGGGCGGTTTCTCAGACATCCACATCGGCGGCAAGCTCAACGGCACGAAGATTGACCTCCCGAAATTTACCGTCACGGCTACCGCGCTGCCCGAAGAGGGCGCCGTAGTGTCGGTGGCCCCCGGCGGCGGCATCTACGAGCAGGGCACGAAGCTCACCGTCTCGGCCACCCGCGCCTTCGGATTTAAGTTTGTCAACTGGACCGACGCCTCGGGAGCCGTCGTATCGGAAGAGTCCGAATTTACCCTTGAGGTGGAGAAAGACCTCGCTCTCACGGCCAACATGGAGACCATCGACATCTATGAGCTTACGCTCGGCGTAGAGGGTGGCGCCAACCTCTATCAGGTGCAGGCCGTGCCCGCCGGCGAGATGCGCGAAGGCCGCCGTCTCTATGAGAGCGGCACCAACGTGACCGTCACCGCCAACTCAAACCCCATCATGACGTTCAGCAACTGGAGCGACGGACAGAGCTCGGCTGAAATAGCAGTCAAAATGGATGCCGACAAGCAGCTGACCGGCGTCTTCTCGGCCTCCGACTTCATCGTAGGCTGGGACTTCTGGCAGCCCGGTGCATCGGGTCGTCCCGCCGACTTCGCTTCGGCCGACAATGACAACTGCGCGCTTGTGATGCGTCTGGCCGACGGCACGCAGGGCTCGTGGCTCGACAAGAGCCAGGAAGCAGCCGGCGGCTATGAAGGCCGTCCCGGAGCAGTGTGCTGGAAGACCGATGCCCCCATCGGCAGCTACTACTGGCAGACCAAGGTGAACGCCGCGGCTTTCAAGAACATCAAGGTGCAAACGGCGATGGTCTACAACTACAACGCCTACACCGTCTACGACTTCGAATACTCGCTCGACGGCGAGAACTGGGAAAAAGTAGGCTCGATAGCCATGGAAGGCTCGAAGGCATGGAAGGATGCCGAGTTTGAACTCCCCGCCGCCGCCGACAACAAGGAGGAAGTCTACATCCGCATCATCGCCGATAAAGAATCGCCCGTGGCCGGCACTTCGTCGGACAACGACGGCGCATGTCTGGGCGCAACCTACATCACCGGCACGCCCGAACTCATCAACGACGGCACCGCCCCCGTGCTCGTCAGCTTCGTGCCCGAGGAAAGCTCGGCCACAGCTTCAATCAACGGCAAAATCGTGCTCAACTTCGACGAGAAGGTGAAACTCACCCCCGAGGCCAAGGCCACGCTCAACGATGACATGGTCCTGACAGGCTCCGTGACCGGCAAGACCGTAATGTTTGCCTACAAGAACCTCGCCTTCGGCACCACCTATCACTTCAATCTCGCAGCCGGCTCGGTGGCCGACCTCACCGACAACGTCCTTGACAAGGCCGTGACGATTTCGTTTACCACCAAGACACGCCCCGAAGTAGACAAGGCTCTCTATGACGCCGTAGTAGAAGATGTAGACGGACTGCTGGCCGCACTCGCCGCAGCCGAGGCACGCGCCGACAAGACCGTGCGCTACCGCATCTTCATCCACGACGGCTTCTACCGCCTGCCCGCCTCGGCCACGGCCACGAAGCCCGGCACAGACGGCAAGGACTATCCCGACCCCACTACCTATGTCAACACCGCCAACATCTCGCTCGTCGGCGAGAGCCGTGACGGAGTGGTCATCACCAACACCGTGCCCGAAGTGACCGGAGGCAACCCGCTCGAAGGCATCGGCAAGGGCGACGTATTCTCGCTCAAGAGCAATGCCACCGGCACCTACATGCAAGACCTCACCATGCGCTCGTCGATGGGCGACGGCGCCGGTCGCGACATCGTGCTCAACGACCAGTCAGACAAGACCATCGCCAAGAACGTATGCCTCTGGGGCTATCAGGACACCTACGTCAGCAACAACGCCAACGCGCGCTACTACTTCGAGGGAGGCCTTCTGCGCGGCCGCACCGACTTCCTCTGCGGCAAGGGCGACGTCTACTATAATGGTGTGACCCTCCAGATGTGCGGCAATGGCTATCTGGCCGTGCCCTCGCAGCCCCGCAAGTTTGGCTACATCTTCAAGGATTGCGAAATCGTGGGCGAGACCGCCTCGCTCAACGGCAACTACACCCTCGGCCGTCCCTGGGGCGAGGGCACGCCTATCGCACTCTTCATCGACACCAAGATGAGCATCGTGCCCTCGGCCATCGGTTGGGCCGACATGGGCAGCGACGGTTACCCCAAGCGTTTCGCCGAGTATAACTCTGTGACTGCTACGGGCACCCCCGTCGACCTCTCAGGCCGCAAGAATACTTTCGGCTCAGGCAAACATGCCAACGACCCCGTGCTCACGCAGGAGGAGGCCGAATATCATTCGTATGAGCGCGTCATGGGCGACGAAGACGACTGGGACCCCGCCACACTGGCCGAGGCTGCACCGCTGGCCTCGAACGTGACTCTGGCCGACGGTCGCCTCACCTGGGACGAATCTCCCTACGCTCTGCTCTGGGCTGTGGTGTGCAACGGCAAAATCGTAGGCTTCACCACCGAACCTTCGTTTGAGGCCGTAGGCTCTGACAGCGACGTCTGGGCCGTGCGCGCCGCCAACGAAATGGGCGGTCTCGGCGAAGCTGTCATCGCCGGCACCACCGGAATTTCCGAAATCCCCGCCGGTGCTGAAGTGGTGGAGACTCTCTACTTCGACCTTCGCGGTATGCGCGTCGATGCGTCGGCCAAGGGCCTCGTGATACGCGCCGACCGTCTGGCCGACGGCAGCCTCTACACCACCAAAGTGGTGCGCTAAGCAGAGAGTCTGACCTCGCTCCGAGTGGCGAAGACAACACTTAATTACTGACCTATCCCAGCCGGGCAGAGAAAGCGAAGGCGCTCTCTCTGCCCGGCGTTTTGTGAATGAGTATGGCGGTGTGAGTTTTTTCGCCCCTCGGTGATGTAATATCGGAAATTAAGTCGTAAATTTGCATCGCCCGCAGATGCGGCAAGTGCAAAAATAAGTAAGTTCAAAAAATAAAACGATACATGTGATGAAAAATTCTTGAACAGTAAAACTCGTTCTTTTCGGATGCTTTGAGCCTTTCATTCAGGCGCATAGCCCGCTATGCTCCTTCACTCAAGCCTCAAATCATCTCAAAAATAACGTCCTTTTTCTGTTCATTTATTTTTCTCACTTACTTATGACAAGACTACGTATGAAATTTCGTCTTATGCTTATGGCCGTCCTTGCGACGGTAGGCCTGACTCTGTTCGGCGCAACGCCGGAACTGAAAATTGCAAAAGGGGAGTGGAACGGATGTGAGATGCACACGTTCACACTCGAAGGTCGCGAAGGCCAGGTGGTAATCCCCGACACGCCCCTCGATGGCAATCCCTGGGTGTGGCGCCCCGCGTTCTGGAGTGCGTTCCCGAGCATCGACGAGGCACTGCTGAAGGCAGGATTTCACATAGCCTATTATGATAATACCTATGAGTGGGGACGTCCGGAGGCGCTGGATTCGGGACAGAAATTCTATGAAGCGGTCACGAAGCAGTACAATCTGATGCCCAAGGCGGTGATGAACGGGCTGAGCCGCGGGGGCTACTACGCGCTTCGCCGTGCCCAGCTCTATCCCGAGGCCGTAGGGTGTCTGATTCTCGACAACCCGCTGGTCGACATTTTCGAATTGCAGCGCAATGACGAATGGTGGGCCGACGTCATCGAAAAATGGCATATTCATGACAATCCGCCGGTCAGAGGCGAATTTCTTGAAAACGCGCTCAACAATCTTCACGTTCCCGCTGCTGCCGGAATACCAGTGCTGCTGCTCAGCGGCGGCTCCGACTCAATCGTGCCCTACGAAAGCAACGGGCGTCACGTCGTGGAGGTCTATCGCCGCTACAACGCTCCGATAAAGTCGATAGTGCGTCCCGGCGCGGGGCATCATCCTCACGGACTTGACAGCGCGTCGGCCGTGGTGCCGTTTGTCAAGGCTGCCGTGGCGGGAGAGTTTGGCGTAGCGCGTCGCGTAAGGGTGGCTTGTCTCGGCAACAGCATCACAGCCGGTGTCGGAACAACCGATTTGGCCACCAAGGCCTATCCCGCGGTGCTGCAGAGGCTGCTGGGCGACGGATATGAAGTGAGAAACTTCGGCGTGAGCGGAGCCACGGCGCTGCGCAAAGGCACCGACTCGGGGCGCCCTTACTGGTATGGACTGTTCGGCGAGTGTCAGGCAGCCAAAGATTTCAATCCCGACATCGTGATTCTCAAACTCGGAGGCAACGACAGCAAGGGCTTCAACTGGCAGTATGGCGAAGAATTTGCGGCCGACTATCAGGAGCTCATCGATATGTTCAAATACCTCCCCTCGCTTCCGAAAATTTATCTCTGTCTGCCGGCCAAGGCGCGTGTGGACGATGCGCGAAAGGTGTTCGGCATCGATGAGAAGGTGATTCTCGAAGAGGTCACTCCGAAGGTACTCGACGCGGCCCACGCCAACCGTCTCGTCACCATCAACCTCCACGACGTCTATGACGGGGAGGAAGCCGTCTGCTACTCGGACAACATTCATCCCACCGACCGCGGAGCCGAACTGATAGCCCGACGCATCTACGAGGTGATAACGCGCCGCTGAACCGTCGCGCGTCAGATGAGCCCCATCGAGCGGGCGATGAGGCACGCCTGATGAGAATTGCCCACGTTGAGGGCGGAGAGTATCAACTGATGGTGGCGACGTGTTTAAGGCCACATTCTCCGACTTCACCGTGACCCACCTTCCCGACCACGTCCGCACCGACCGGCTCCGTAAAAACGCCGAATAACACTATACCTCCCCCCCATAAACTTCGTGCAGATGCTAATTTTTGAGAAAATCTCTCAAAAATTAGCATCTGCACGCTTTTTTTGCTACCTTTGCAGATGGTTATCCCAAATGCGTCTCCGTAGTTTAAGTAAATTGATTATGCTCGTAAACTTCACATTTAAGAATTACCGGTCGTTCAGAGATGAAAAGACCCTCAGTATGGAAGCGGCATCAATCCGTGAGTTGTCCGACTCCGTGGTGAAACAAGCCGGCGAGGCATTGCTCCCTGTCGCTGTGATGTATGGTGCCAATTCGAGCGGAAAGAGCAATGTCCTGAAGGCGTTGAAAGCTATGCGCGACGTGGTGCTGAATTCTGTGAAGCTCAATCCCAACGACCCTCTTGACGCCGACCCGTTTGTGCTCGACCTGACATCTGCCGCCGAGCCTACTTCGTTTGAAATACAATTCGTGCTCGGCTCATCGAAATTTCGCTATGGTTTCGATTACACTTCTGAAATCATCATAGCAGAATGGCTGTATGAGAAACGAGAGAAAGAGAGGGAGTTTGAACTGTTTCTGCGTAGTGAAGACGAGTTTAAGATTTCACGAGCCCGTTTCGCTGAAGGAGTGGGCAAGGAAGGCGCTACGCCCCGCAACCGCCTGTTTCTGTCGCTCGTGGCACAACTCAACGGTAAATTGGCCAAACAGATTCTCGATTGGTTTTCAAGCATCGAATATATCTCCGGAATGGATGGAAAAGGCTACGCGGGAAAAACATTGCGGACACTCTACTTCAATGCCGACGGTAGCCGTGAAATCATGAACATGCTTGGGTCTACTCACCTCGGCTTTAATGGTATTCAGGTCAGATTGACTCCCGGCGAGGAAGAGTCGGTAGACTCGCGCACTATTCACAACATCTATGATTGCAATGGCGAAGTGGTAGGTCAAAAGGAGTTTCCTACAGACAAAATGGAGTCGGAAGGTACGAAGAAAATGATTGAGATTGCCGCCCCCATCGTCGACGCCATTCGGGTAGGGAGACTGCTGATTGTAGACGAGCTTGACGCCAAACTCCATCCGTTCCTCTCACGAAAGATTGTCGGAATGTTTATGGATAAGGATGTCAATCGCCATGGCGCACAGCTGATTTTTGCAACACATGACACAAATCTGCTTTCCGACCGATGCCTGAGGCGCGACCAAATCTGGTTTACCGAAAAAGACCGCACTGACTCGACCGATTTGTATTCTCTTGTAGAGTTTCGCGATGAAGCCGGGAGCAAGGTGCGAAACGACCGAAATATTCTGAATGATTATATCAACGGACGCTACGGCGCTATTCCTTTCATGAGCTGATGCTATGGGACAGTTACCAAAGTCGAAAATCGAACAACTGAAGCGGGAGAAGCGAGAGGCTAAGGCGGCTAAAAAGCGCAAGGTGGCAACCCGCGATAAAATCGTGCGTTTTCTCGTCGTGTGCGAGGGTGAGCGCACCGAACCCAACTATTTTAAGGAGCTTGTCAGGGACAGATACTCCGAGGTGCGATCGGAGGAGATAGTCGGCGAAGGCCGCTCTACATGTGCGCTCGTGAAACGAACCGGCGAGATTAGGGATGAATTGGAGCGCCGGCGCATGCTGCGCTTCGACCGAGTATGGGTGGTGTTTGACAAAGATGATTTCAACGATTTCAACGAGGCTATAAGTATGGCGGCTCGGAAAGGCTACATGACAGCCTGGTCAAACGAAGCTTTCGAACTCTGGTATCTCCTGCATTTCGTTTTCCTTGATGCCGCTATTTCAAGAGCCGATTACATCAGAAAACTCGAGACCGAAATCAGGCGATTTGAAGATTGCAAGGATTTCAGGTATCGAAAAAATGATGCCGGCTTTTACAGATTGCTGACCACTTACGGCAATGAGGAGTGCGCCAAGCAATCGGCGGCAAGGCTAAGGCGGTTTTACGAACCGTCGGTCGACTTTAAAAATCACAAGCCCTGCACCACGGTGGATATTCTCGTTGAGGAGTTGGAGCACCCGGAGAAGCTTTTGGGCGAATGACGGCTCGCTAACGTTGGCTCCGGCGGGGGAACATGCGTCGCACGTGGAGGAGGGCTTTGTCAATGGGCTCGCCCACGATGACTATCACGGCGGCGGCGAGGATGAGGATGCCGCCGACGATTTCGCGGCCGGTGAGGGTCTGATGGAGCACGATGACGCTCAGCACGACGGCGGCGACAGGTTCGAGCGCGCCGAGTATGGCCGTGGGTGTCGAGCCGATGAGCTGGATGGCGCGGGTGGTGCAGGCAAGCGAAATGACTGTGGGGATGAGGGCCAGAGAGCCGAGATTGACCCAGCCGATGGGTGCCGACGGCATGGTGAGGGGTGTGCCGGCGAGAAACAGCGCCACGAATACGAAACTGCCCGAGAGCAAGACGTAGAAGAGGAGTCGGGTAGTGGGGATGGCGCGGATGCGGGCCGAGACGTTGACCATGATGATGTAGAGGGCGTAGGTGAGCGCGGAGATGCCCACGAGCATGCAGCCGTAGACGCTCAGCTCCATGCCCTGCTCCTGCCGCATGAGCAGGGCGAGGCCGGCGCCCATCACAGCGAGGCAGATGCCGAGCGAAAGGCGCAGCCGCTCGTGGAAGAAGAGAGCCATGAGGAGCGCCACCATGACGGGGTAGACGAAGAGAAGTGTCGAGGCCACGCCTGAGTTCATCCATTTGTAGCTCTCGAACAGTCCGAGCGACGAGAGAGCCATGAGCACGCCGAGCGTCACAACGGGCAGCCATTCGTTGCGGCTGAGTGCGAAGCCGGTGCCGCGCCATGCCATAAGCGCCGCGAGGATGGGGAGCCCCATGAGATAGCGGAACAGGAGCACCGAGGCGGCATTCATGCCTTCGGCATCGTAGAGCGGCACGGCAAAGGCGGGATTTGTGCCGTAGGCGGCGGCTGCGACAGCGGCAAGCAGGTAGCCCCACGCTTTCGAGGAGGTTTTCATTTCGACTTGAAAGTAAAAGTGACCTACTTAAGTAAGTGAGAAAAATAAATGAACAGACAAAAATAACGAGTTCTACTGTTCAAGAATTTTTGGTTACATGTATTAACTTACTTAAATACGAAGTAGACAGCGAGGATGAGGCAGACGAAAGCTGCGAAGTGGTTCCAGTGGAGCGACTCGCCTTTGAAAAACACTACGGTGAACACCGTAAACACCACGAGCGTGATGGCCTCCTGTATCACCTTGAGCTGCATGAGCGAGAAGGGGCCACCGTTGCCGGCAAACCCCATGCGGTTGGCCGGCACCTGGGCGCAGTATTCGAGCAGCGCGATGCCCCACGAGATGAGTATCACGATGATGAGGGGTGTGGTGTTTGAAATCCATTTCAGCTCCTGCATCTTGAGATGGCCATACCAAGCGAAGGTCATGAAGATGTTAGACACCACGAGGAGCCCGACGGTCCAGAGCCAGCTCATTTCGTCTCGACGGCGTTGAGTATCTGTTGGGCGTGGATTTTGGTCTTGACCTGCTTGGGCGTGATGATTTGTTCGACGATGCCCTCGGGCGAGATGATAAACGTGGTGCGGAAGGTGCCCATGTACTTACGTCCGTACATCGACTTTTCGCCCCACACGCCAAACTCCTCCACGAGACGATGGTCGGTGTCGGAAATCAGCGGGAACGGCAGCGAATTTTTCTCGGCCAATTTCTGATGGGAGGCCTGAGGGTCGACGCTGCAACCTATCACCTGCACACCGGCATCGAGCAGCTCCTGATAGCCTTCGCGCAGCGAGCATGCCTGCGCGGTGCAACCCGACGTGAGGTCTTTGGGATAGAAGTAGAGGGCCACGCGGCGCCCGGGATAATCGCTGAGTCTCACCTCGCGCCCTTCGGCATCGAGGCCTAAAAGGTCGTCGACCTTATCGCCAATATTTTTCATAATGTTTCTTATTAATTTTAATTTAGGTGGGTTTCCACGGTGCAAAATTAACGAAAATTCGTCACATGCCAAAATGCAGCCGACTCTATGACGAACCAAGCGGCCCGTTGTCACAACGCGCCGCTTGGTTCTTTTAACCTTAATCTAATACCATGAAAACACAGTGCAAAAATATTCACTTTCATCTATACAACGCCCGGGGTTGCGGAAAGGTTCACGCCGAATGAAAAAAAAATCGTAGCGGGTGAGATTTATGATTGTTGAAAAGAAGCCCGGAAGCGCCGGGCGACAACAAATCGCAACGGAAAAGATATTACCTAACGCGCTGTGCATGAGCAACGTGCCGAAGGCACGTCCGTACATGATCGCGTATTTTTCGCCCGTTTTCATGTTTCGACGTCTTGAATGGCACGTCCCCGCAGACCCACGACGACGAATTTTCCGTGACGTGGTGCCAATTATCCGCATGTAAATTCCAAATTTAACCTTCCCCCCTCTCGCCGTGCCCCCGTCGCTGCGGACGCGCCATGGCGCGTCCCTGCCTGCAAATCAATCGGTTATCTCGAATTGTGCTTCATCCCTGAAGGGGATGAATATCCACGCACACCCGGACGGGCAACGGCGCAAAAAAAGAGCATCGCTACGCCCGGGGGACGTGACGACGCTCTTTATGCGTGTGGTTCTCTCGTAGAGCCGGCAGCTTAGGCCTTCTTGGTGTTTACGCGACGCTCTTTGATACGAGCCTTCTTGCCGGTGAGGTTGCGAAGGTAGTAGAGCTTGGCGCGACGCACCTTGCCATAACGGTTGACGGTGATAGAGTCGATGAAGGGCGATTCGATGGGGAAGATACGCTCTACACCGATGTTGTCAGAAATCTTGCGGACGGTGAAGCGACGCTTGTTGCCTTCGCCCGAGATGCGGATTACTACGCCGCGATACTGCTGGATACGCTCCTTGTTGCCTTCCTTGATGCGGTAAGCTACGGTGATGGTGTCGCCCGGCTGGAAGTCAGGGTGCTGCTTGCCGGTGGCAAATGCCTCTTCGGCAACTTTGATTAAATCCATGGGTTGATAATGATTTAATAGAGATTTGACATTAGTCGCAATATTCGCGGGCTGCATGTCCCGCCAGAGATTACGAAATCGAGTGCAAAGTTACGAATTTTCCGCCGTTCGCAACTGCTGTTTATGATTTTTTAACAGTATTGACGGAGCCACCTGTCTTATTTCGCGTAGTCGCGGGCTATGCGGATGATGGTCTCGCAGATGTTGCGGTCGGGGAAGGCGTCGCCGATGGCCGAGAATTTCCATTCGCCGCCGCGGCGATAGAGTTTGCCCATGATGAGGGCGAGCGAGCCTGCATACTGGGGCGAAGCGGCCACGTCGTATTGCGCGAAGACTTCCTTCACCTTGGTCGGGGTGCCTTCAAACATGCGGATTGATGCGTAGGGGATTTTCGAGAAGTCTTCCGTGCCGCAGTTGTTGAGGAAGAAGAAGATTTGATGCACGTTGGGCGAGACGCGGTTGAGGTCGACGGTGATGATTTCGTTGTCGAGGCCGTCGTCGCCTCCCTGGTCGCCCTTCAGGTCGTCGCCGCTGTGGTGGAGCGCGTAGTCGTTTGAGTCGGTCTTGCCGTTGGGCAGCCCGTAGCGCTGGAGGAAGTCGGTGCGGTAGAGGGGCGAGTAGATATGGTCGCATATCTGGCCCTTTTCGTCTATCATCAGACACGAGAGGTCAAGGTCGACATCCTGCACTTTCTTGCCAAAACCGAAAATGCCGTTTGAGACTACGATTGCGCCCCAGTTGCAACCCACACAGAAGTTGGTGAGTTTGGAGCCGTTGGTTTTTTCGAGGTTGATGCGCTGACCTTTTTGCAGATTGATTGCCATGAGAGTGTGGTAGTTTTTAGGTGTTAGCGGCCCGGATGCCAAGTCGGGATTTGTCGGCCGGACCAAATGAAAGGTGAGAATGAGACAAAGTTACGAAAAAGATTTCAAACTTGTCTCATTCCCACCTCGGGAATTTTCGGAGAATTGCGAAAAACTTACAGATTGAATGCGGCCTTGACGGCATCGACGGCATCGGTGGCCTCCCAGGGGAAGAGGGTCACCTCGCATTCAATCGGCTCGGCATCATAGCGCGATTTGAAGGTCTTCGTGACGCGCTGCGGCTCGCGCCCCACGTGGCCGTAGGCGGCTGTCTCGCGATAGATGGGCGTGCGCAGGGCAAATCGCTTCTCTATGGCGTGGGGAGTCATGGCAAATTCGGGCATCTCTCTGACGCGGGCTGCGATTTCGTCGTCGGTGAGACCGTTGACCGCCGTGCCGCGCGTGTCGACGAGCAGGCTGACGGGCGCCGCCTCGCCGATGGCGTAGGCCACCTGCACGAGCACCTCCTTGGCCACGCCGGCTGCCACGAGATTTTTGGCTATGTGGCGTGCGGCATAGGCTGCCGAGCGGTCAACCTTCGAGGGGTCTTTGCCCGAGAACGCGCCGCCGCCGTGGGCGCCGCGACCGCCGTAGGTGTCAACGATGATTTTGCGGCCGGTCAGACCCGTGTCGCCGTGCGGGCCGCCGATGACGAATTTTCCCGTCGGGTTTACGAGCAGGCGGTAATCGTCGGGCAGGAGTGCGCGCACGTCGTCGCCGAGCTGTGCCATGACGCGGGGGATGAGGATGCGGCGCACGTCGTCTTCGATGGTCAGGCGCATGGCCTCGTCGGCCTTGGCGGCGGCTTCGGCTGACGAGTCGGCGGGAGCCACGAACTCGTCGTGCTGTGTCGACACCACGATGGTGTCGATGCGCAGCGGACGGCGCGTTTCGGCGTCATACTCCACGGTCACCTGACTCTTCGAGTCGGGGCGCAGATAGGTCATCTCCTTCCCCTCGCGGCGTATTTCGGCAAGCTCCTTGACCAGGCGGTGGGCCAGGTCGAGAGTCAGCGGCATCAGTGACGGGGTCTCGTCGCAGGCGTAGCCGAACATCATGCCCTGGTCGCCCGCGCCCTGTTCCTCGGCCTCGGTGCGCTCCACGCCGCGGTTGATGTCGGGGCTCTGCTCATGGAGAGCCGAGAGTATGCCACACGATTCGGCGTCAAACTTCAATTCGCTGCGGTCGTAGCCGATACCGCGGATTACGTCGCGCACCACCTCGGGCAGGTCGACGTAGGCCGAGCTTTTCACCTCGCCCGCTATCACCACCTGCCCCGTCGTAACGAGCGTCTCGCAAGCCACCTTCGACTGCGCGTCGCGGGCCAGAAATTCATCAAGCACGGCATCCGAAATCTGGTCGGCCACCTTGTCGGGGTGTCCCTCCGACACCGATTCAGATGTGAAGAGATATGTATTTCGCTTCTGTTCCATAAATAAAAAAGAAGATAAATTGTTTCTACAAAAAATTAAGCAAGCGGCCTCGTCGGGCTGCTTGCTTCAAACTGTCGTCCGTAAGACAGCCGTCATCACCCCGCAAAGGGAGTCACGAAGGCTGCGATGTAACGTTTTAGCATTTTTTGAAGTGGTTGCAAGCAGTCAAATTTGTCCACTCATCCAAAAGGATGCGCAAAGTTACGCATTTTTCCGCTTTCCACCAAATAAAAATATCACCTCCCGAACGCAAACCGCTGTTAAGTAAGTCCGAAAAAATAATTTCGTTAGATTTTTCGAACTTGCTTAAGAGAACAGTCTCTTGAAGAAGCCAACAATCCAGTCGATAATCCTTCTGAACAACGAAGGCTGCTCCCCGTCGGAATCTCCCGGGTCGGCCACGGCTGCCGTCTCGTCAGGCTGCTTGTCTGTGGTGTTCGGTCCATCCAACAATTTTTTCCTTTTAGCTGCCAATTTCGCCTCATATCGTCGTTGATGCGCCTCGGCCATATTGAGTCGCTCAACACCATACTCCTCCCGAAATGCTTTTTCATCTTCGGCACTCACCCAGTGAATTGCGAGAAGCCCCTTGAGGTCAAAGAAAATGCTGTCGCCTTTTATCACGGCGCGGGTCACTATTCGGGTGTTGTAGTCTTCGTGTAATTTGGGGAGCTGGGCTTTGTAGACATCTTCCATATAGTTATCCCATCTCCTCAGAAGATGATTATTGATGCCCTGAATTGACCTAACAGTAACACCCGGCACACCTTTTGACGCCGTATAGGTGGTAGAATCTGACACAAGAGTCAGATAGGTTCCGGTATCATATGGCTCTTCCCCATCTGTAAAAATCAGAAAACACGTATCGCTGGGCGTGACATTAGCCTCTTCTATCAAACGACCTACGTAGGATTTTAATCCGGCTATGGCTTCGGCCATCGGGTTGTCCCTGCCTCCGTAATCCAACGGGTCGTATGGATATTGCTTTTCAGCATACGCCATAGCATACTCATAGAAATCATTCAGAAGTACTTCACGCGTAACCTCCGCGCCGGTCTTCACGCTCGCATATTCGATGACCTGGTCGTCGAAAGCCTCCTCTGCCGGTGTCCCGGCAAGCAGTTGAAGAAGAAGACTGTAAGCTAAAATCATACTCATTACTTAAGTTTGGGAAAAATGATACGGTTATGCCAGTCAGGCCCTACGTATCGAGTTGGTTGAAAAAATACGTTTTCGTGGGTATAAGCTGGTTCAATATATACGTTGTCGTGTGTATAATATGCAGGGCGGTATGGCAATCCATGTTCCAGCCTGAGATGGTTTTCAACATTTCCAGCAAATAACTCGCTGCGATATATTTCGATGACTTTTAATGGCGGTTTCACAACGGTAGCCCATATGTTATTATCAATTGTTCCATTTAAATCATCATACGCATGTGCTAATTCATGGCCTAAGGTGATAAAGGAGGTCTCATTGTCAGAACTACCAGTCATGGGCTTTCTCACATTCCATATTACCTTTTTTTCTGTACCATCTCGATAGAGACTGCCGACTCCATCTTCATAGGTGGGAACAATGCTTATAGATTCTGTACTATCGATAATTGTATTCACTAAATCACTTCCTACTGCTCCTTCTAATAATTTATTCAAACCAGCTTCAATGTGATAGACGTGACCGGCATTTCCTGCATATCTTTCTCCGTTTCTATAAAACCCATAACCGTCCTCTCCGTTCATGAACTCCCATTCCTCATCGTCAATCATTGTGACGATGCGGTTGCCTGAGGGGTCGGTGACGTTTACGGGGTTGTTTGCGCAGAAGGCGTAGGGGGAGATGTGAGGGTAGTCGCCGGCATAGAGGTCGATGCGGTCGAAGCGGAGGGTTGCGGGGACGTAGGCGCGGGCGGTGTAGTCGTAGCGGGCGATACCGTTTGAGAGGTCGAGCTCCTTGTCGCCGTATTTGAACGGCTGCACTGCGGCACCCGTTCCGAGGTCGGCGTAGACGCCGCCCCATGGGTAGTAGTGGGTGATTTGCTCCATCACGCCGGTCGCTGCGTTGACTACGACGCGGTTGTTGCCTAAGTAGTCGGGGATGTAGTAGTGGAACGTCGGGGCGGGTTTGCTGCCGGCGATAGCCAACGGTGAGAATGAGGCGTAGCCGCCCTCGAAGCGCACCGTCGAGGCGCGGCGCCCTTCGTAGATTACCGGGCCGATGTAGTCTGTGGTGTCGGAGACGGTCTTGCCGAGGACAGCTCCGAGCGATGGACGGTCAATTGTCTCGATGCGGTTGTGGATTTCGCGCACCTTTCGGCCGTCGGGGGTGTAGACGTAGAGCGTCGTCGCTCCTGACTTGAAGCGCGTCTGTCGCGGATTGCCAAGGTCGTCGTAAGAGATTGAAGAGATTCCGTGGTTGAGGTCGGAGGTGAGGGCACCGCACTCGTCGTAGGTGTACTCCTTCGACGAGTCGGAGAGGTCGGGGAAGTCGGCCGAGGCGAAGCGGGTGACGTCGGCAGCATCGTCGAGCACGCTGACGAGTTGATTTCCGTCGTAGGTGAGATGCAGGTTGTCGACCTTGCCATACTTTCCGTCGTCCTTCAGGCCGTGGCGCTGGAAACGGCGCACGTTTCCGTTGGCAGTGTATTCGAGCACGCGCTCCGTGTAGCGGTTGGGGTTAGACGTGATGTCGGTATTCTCGCCGTAGAGAGTCTCGGTGAGACGTCCGAGCGCGTCGTAGGAGTAGCGGTAGCCGCGCAGACGTGTCTCCCTATCGGTCACACCGCCTACCTCTCGTGGATTGTTTTCCTTAATCATGGTAATTCCGAACCCGGAAATATCGGGTTGAGATATTTTATCATCTCTATTCTCAGGCTGTCACCCATTTGATAAATTCTCGTGACACACATCAAGTAGTTTCCATCACGTATTAACGAACGGTCGATATCAATAGCACCATATTTCAAAAGAGGTTCCTTTTGCCATTCCAATATCAACCTCGTCTCTTCAGATACGGTGTTCGAGTTATCAAATACATTATCTCTGACTGCCTTGTTCTTAAGTTCCGGAATTGGTTTCCTTGCTTTCATAAGCGCCCTCAATTCTTCCCTTGATTCGTCTCTGTATAGATGGAAGTACACCCGGTCGCCATTTGGACGCAACATAGAAAAATGATCGAAAAGAATTTCAGTGTAAAGCTCATGTATAATTAATGTGTCCCGCAAACCGGAGGATATAAATTGTTGGAAGATAGTAGAATCCGTACTATTATGGATGTACCATTTTTTTCGTTGATAATACGAGTTATACTTTTTGTAGTCCCGTCCCTTGCCTGCTTCCTGACAATCAATTATCCTGTCAAACAGTTTGTCGATACTATCTATCATACACAAGGGTAGCGAGAAACAAGTGTCTGTTGTTTCAGATCGCGACAGAAGACTGGAAAAGCGATGGGGTTCTTCCTGAGTGTTATTATCAAGAAGCTGGCCATACACGAGATTAGCTGTAATAATAGCCAGTAAAACGTAAAGACTTCGTTTCATACTCATTATTTGAATTAGTACATTTGAACATATATGTTAAATATAGCTTTGTCTATCGGAGAGAAATTGAGAGCAGAAGGTTTGTCCATCTGTACTGCTGAATTCACGAGTAGCCTGGTGTAGCACTGGCGTATCGAGGAGCCGATAGCAGAATTTTACAATGTTTTCAGCAATACATGGTAGAATTTCTTGCCTATACTCAGACGTGTCCAAATCAAGGTCGCGGCACATAAAAATTGATGTGTCGGCTGTCATGCGAAAGCACGTTTATGGTTAGTAAAGTGCAAATATAATCTTTTGACATTTCAAATCCAACTTCTTGTTGAAAAATGCGCAAAAAAGCGCATTCACGTTACACGCACTTTCCGGGGGCGGGCTACTAAATCCTTTAATCGGTCTTCGCTTAGGCCTCCACGCACATTCTGTGAGGAGGCTTGGGGCGGGGATAGAAATTTTGGTTGTTTTTCGGGATTAGTTTGTAATTATTAGGGCGGGAAATTTTGGGGTTAGGGGCGAAATGAGTAATTTTGTGGAAAGTGCTGATGGGGTGGGGTAGGAGGATTGCGTTTGTCGGTGGACCGACACCGCTCTTTCGTCTCTCTCTCACTCCCCACTCACTTCTCACTCCCCACTCACTTCTCACTACCTCACTGACCCCCCAGCTTTTCCACTCCCTTTCAGACTTCGATATGCCA
>JAIDCC010000005.1 GCA_029056055.1 Duncaniella sp. | reverse complement strand
GATGGATTGGAGAGAGTCGGATTACGAGGGGCGAGGCGGGGGATTAGTCTTCTTCGCCTTCGATGAGGGCGGTGTAGAAAGCGCGGTTGCGCTCTTTGCGGTCCTTGCCTTCGCGACCGTCGGCAACGAGTTTGCCGCTGTTGCGTGCGTATTCGAGGATTTCGGGGTCAACGCCGTCGGCCACTTCCATGATGGCGTCGGCATAGTCGATGGCACGTTTGTAGAGGGCCACGGTGTCTACCGGACCTTCGGCGAGGAGGCCGAGCTGCTCGTCGGTGAAGCCGTCCATGCGGAGCTTTTCGGCCATGCGGGGGTCAAGGGTGCCCTCGAACTTCTCGGGGTGAAGAGCCACGACGATTTTCGAGCCTTCGAAAGTGGGGTCGTCGGCATACTTCACTTTGATATACATAGGTGCGAGGAGTGAAATCCAGCCGCTGCACTGCACCACGGCCGGGGGCCAGCGGAGCTTCTTGACGGTCTCGATGACGCCGGTGGTGAAAAACATCATGCGCTCGTCGTTGTCGGCGGGAAATTCGTCGATTTCGAGACCCTTTCCGGGAGTGGGCTGGAAGAAGTCGTCGTTGTCGATGAAGTAGACCTGCATACGCGAGGGGAGCAGCGTGGCCACCTTGATGATGAGAGGATGGTCGGTGTCGTCAATCGAGATGTTTATGCCCGAAAGGCGAATCACTTCGTGAAGCTGGTTGCGGCGCTCGTTGATGTTGTTGTATTTGGGCGTGAAGATGCGCACCTCAAGTTTCTTGCCATGGACTTCCTGAGGGATGTCGCGGCCGAGAATAGACTGAGGAGTGTCGGGGAGGTAGGGCGCCACCTCTTGTGATATGAAAAGTATTTTAGATGCCTCCATGTTTTGTAGGTACTGCTGCGTGATTGCGTGGTGTGTGTTCGGGGAGATGGGGGGAGAGACGCGTGACCCGTCGTCAGGGGAAATCGTGAATTGTTGATGACGGAGAGACGCAGTGTCTGCAATCGGCTGCAAAGTTACGAAATTTTTCCCAAAAAACCTAATTATTAATAACCGTTAAAGTTTTATAAGATTTTTTGGTGGGCTGTGATTGTGATTTTTAAGAAGTTTTATAGTAACTTTGTTGTTCACTTCATGCGGTGTTGACAAACTCCCTTACTCATCGAAAATAGGAAATGGACAGATTGCTCATGGTTTTCTACAGGATTTATCAAGTGTGCGTGATGGCTCCCGTAATACTCGTGGTTACGATAGTCACGGCTGTTCTCACAGTGGCCGGTTCGGCTTGCGGCTTCGGCAAATGGTGGGGCTACTATCCGGAAATCCTGTGGGCCCGACTCTTCTGCTGGCTTGCATTCGTGAAGGTGACGGTGGAGGGTCGCGAAAACATCGACGCAAAGACGTCGTATGTCTTCGTGGCAAATCATCAGGGAGCCTACGACATTTTCGCCATCTACGGCTATCTGGGACACAATTTCAGATGGATGATGAAAATCGGGCTGAAGAAGATTCCGTTTGTGGGATGGGCGTGCAAATGGGCGGGACAGATTTTCGTAGACAACAGCACCGCGGCCGCTACACGGAAGACCATGGAGGCCGCCGAGCGCCAGCTGCGGGGAGGAATGTCGCTCGTGGTGTTTCCCGAAGGAGCGCGCACACTCGACGGACGCATACACAAATTCAAGAAGGGAGCCTATCGTCTGGCAGTAGAATTCGGTCTGCCCGTGGTGCCGGTGACCATCGACGGAGTCTACGACGTGATGCCGCGAACGGCCATGCTGCCGCGCCCGGGGCACATCAAACTCACCATTCACCGCCCGATTCATCCCACCACCGACGGCCACGACCTGCCTCGTCTGATGCAGGAGTCGTTTGACGCCATCAGTTCGGCACTCCCGGAGGCGAACCGCGCCCCGGCATCCGGCCCCACTTTTTCCGACTGACCCATTGAGCGGACCCCCACACTAATCGGCGGCGCCGTCAATCCACTTTTCGCAGAGCGTTTCATAGGCCGGAGTGGCCTTGAAGCGCTCTATCGCTTTGTCGAGAGTTTCGAGCAGCGAGGAGTTGCCCTTGGCCACGGCCCAGGCCTGGAACTGACTGAAAGAAATGTCGGTGGAGATGTGAATCGAAGGGTATTGGAGGGTCAGTGTGCGAGCAACGGCCTCGTTGACCACGGCGCGCTCCACCTCGCCGTTTGCCACGAGGAGCAGTAATTGCTCCGACGTGTAGGGGTGGGAGTCTTCGATGTAGATGGTGTCTCCGATTTCGCGCTCGAGGTTGCGGAGGCGTTCGACGGCCGGCGACCCTTCGGGCGCCCACACCTTGCGGCCCGCGAGTTGGAGGGGCGACGTGACGGTTGAGTCGGCCGAGACGAGCACGAGCTTGTCGGTGTAGACCGGCACAGTGAAATCGACACTCTGACGCTGAGAGGCCGTCATGGCGATGTCGGAAATCACGACGTCGTAGGCGCCCTCACGGAGTCGGGCAAGCGCTTCGGAGAGAGAGCTGACGGGATGGAACTTGACGGTGAGCGACGCCTCGCGTCCTACGGCGCGCATCATTTCGTAGTTGAAACCGCCGAGGGTGTCGGCATAGCGGTAGAGCGACATGGGGCCGTAGCCGATAGCTACGTTGAGAGTGTCGGGGGTGTTGGCCGGGGAGTGCGAGCGGCCTCCGCCGAAGCCGAATGTCGAGATGACACCGACGGCTATCGTGGCGAGGAGAGCTATGAAGAGAGAGCGCGTGTAGCGCGGGCGTTTGGTCGGCTGCATGACTGTTACAATTTTTCGGGTGAATGTTACAACGTTTTTTTACGTCGGGATTTGTTGGAAAATTCGACCGCAATAGCTATTTATATATAATTATGGTGTAAAAATAGCATTGTGGCCTACTTGAATAACAAACGGGGAGCAAATTGTTTCAAGATTGTAACAATTTTAGCAAAAATATACAAAAATGCACGCGGAGCTAAACCACTTCGCCCGGGTCGGCGTTATAGAGACAAACAAGAACGAATAAAGGATGTTAACTATGAAACCCACACTCTACTCACGCTTCAAAGAAGTTGCCAAAGCTCACGCTTCGAACCCCGCCATCATCGACGAACGCAACGTCGTGAAATATGAAACCCTCGACCGCCTGACGGACACCATGCTCTCGCGCTTTCCGTCGTACGTCCCCGCCCGCGTGGGCATCGTCATGGACCATTCGGCCGAGATGATAGCCGCAATACTTGCCGTGCTGAAATGCGGCGGCGCATTTGTGGCAGTCGACCCCGACTTCCCCCGCGAACGCATGAACCGATTCCTCACCGAGTGTGGTATAGATTTCGTGGTGACGCAGCCCGAGTATGCTTCAGCACTTTATGATTTCCGCCAGTTTATCGTAGGAAAGAATTTCAGTGTCGACGAGACCCTTCATGAAGTGCCCGACCGCTCGCGCGCCGACCGCGCCGCTTACATACTCTACACTTCGACCACTTCGGGCTATCCTCTGGGAGTCAGCGTAGGCAACCGTCAGGTGCTCGCCATGGCCGAAGCCTTCGGAAAGACCTTCCACATTACGCCTGACGACGTGGTGATGCAATTCTCATCATCGGTTGTCAACATTTTCATCCAGGAAGTGTTCGGTACCCTGCTCAACGGCGCGACGCTCGCCATCCCCTCGGCAGCCACCCGCTCCGACCGCGATGCACTGGTGAGATTTGCCGACGACAACTATGTGTCAATCATCTCCGGATTCCCCTACCTGATGCAGGAACTCAACACGCTGCCCTCACTCCCGCTGACCCTGCGCACCGTAATCAGCAGCGGCGACCAGCTCGCCCCGTCGGCCGTAGGGCATCTGATGGAACAGGTGACCGTCTACAACACCTACGGAGGTCCTGAGAACACCGTCTTCTCGACAGCCTATTGCTGCAACGACGGCGTGGCGCTCCCCAACGGCCAGTATCCTCTCGGCAAGCCCGTGGAAGGAGTCGAAGTGATGATTCTCGATGACAACCTCCGACCTGTGGCACCCGGCAAGACGGGCGAAATCTGCTTTGCAGGCGAATTCGTAGCCGACGGCTACATCGGCGACCACCGCAACGAAATGAACACGCTCACCACCCTCGAAGACGGCACGCGCATCTATCGCACCGGCGACATGGGTCGCGTACTGGCCGACGGCAGTGTGGCCTATCTGCGCCGCAAAGACCAGGAGGTCAACATCTTCGGAAAGCGCGTCGTGACCGACGAAGTGGAACGCGCACTCAAGGCCTCCGACGAAGTGAAAGACTGCTTCGTGATGGACTATCAGGATGAGAAGGGTTCGGCCTACCTCGTGGCCTACGTGGTGCCTGAAAGCTCGTCGCTCCGCCTCTCGTGGGTGAAGAACAAACTGGCCCAGTACCTGCCCGCCTACATGATACCTGAATTCTTCGTGCTGCTCCGTCAGCTTCCGGTCAATGCGGCAGGCAAGGTCAATCCTCTCGCCCTCCCCGTGGTGCTCAAGGATGCCATCGCAGGCTGATTATAGCAGACTGATTAACCCACTACGAAAAGCATTAGTCTGCCTATGAAGAGATTGCCCGAAAAGACAAACATACATACTCTCTCTCAAAGCAACGCCCCGTCGGCGGCCAAAGAGGCCGCGAACGGGGCGTTTTGCTATTGGAGTCGAGGCGACAAAGTGTGAGGCCGTCAGCGCGACATGCGTTTGAGCAGATTGTAGGAGGGGACGATGCCGAGCTGACCTGCCCGCGAGAGGTCGGCGAAGGCGGCGTCGCGATTGCCGAGCGAGAGGTAGACGTAGCCACGGTTGAAGTAGGCTTCGCCGAAATCGGGGCGCAGCTCGATGGCGCGGGTGAACGCTTGCAGAGCCGCGGCGTTGTCGCCTTCCTGCGCCAACATGACCCCTTTGTTGAAGTGGGGGATGGGGGAGAGAGGCGAGAGGGCAATCACCGAGTCAAGGTCGGCTATGGCGAGGCGAATGGCGTTGGTGCCGGCGATGCGCGGCGCGCCTGCGATGGGTTTGGGCGCGCCGGGCCTGGAGGCGGCAGTCTCAGACGGCTCGTCGGAGCGGATGTTGCGCGACAGGTAGCGGGCGTTGGCGCGGAGCAGGTAGGCGAGGGCGAAGTCGGGGGTGAGTGCTATGGCTTTGGAGAGGTCTTCGATGGCCGATTCGTAGTTTCGAAGTGTCATGAAGTCCATTGCTCGCCCGAGGTAGTCGATTGCGCGCGGGGTGTGGGTGGCGAGGTAGGAATTGTAATAGCCGATGGATGAGAAGTGGGTCTGCGCAACAGACTCGTCGGTCATCTGCGGTTCGCGGTTGCTCACCTGAAGCAGGAAGCGGAGGATGCGAGTGGAATTGATGTCGTCGACCTCGCGCATGTAGTCGCCTGAGAGTTTGAGCTCGGTGGGCGAGGTGTAGTAGGTGATGAGGAAAATCGGTTCCATCTCGATGTTGACGTTGCGGTCTTGCACACGGCCGCGGATTTCCTTGTTGTTGTAGATTTGCTCGGGCGAGGTGTTGTCGGCAATGGTGGTGAGCGACGAGAAGCGGGCTTTGATTTGCTCCTGGGTCTCGGAGGAATCAGAGTTATCAGAGCTATCAGAGGAATCAGAGTTTTCAGAGGGGGCGGAGGAGGAAGAGGGGCTGTCGCTGTCGGGGCGTCCGAAGAAGCGGTCGGCGCGCTCGGTCTGCACTCGGGTCTTGGCGAGAGCCATAGACTTGTCGTAGTCGCGCTGGGCGGCGCGCATGTCGCCTTTGCGGCGGAGGACGTCGAAGCGCACGAAGTAGGGGGCGGCAAAGTCGGGGAAGGCGTCGATGACGCGGCCGAGGTCGTCGAGAGCGGCGTCGAAGTCGCCGATGTCGGCTAAGAGAATCGAGCGGTTGTAGAGAGCCTTGTAGTCGTAGGGATTGAGCGAGAGCACCGTCGAGAAGTCGTCGATGGCGCGGTTGCGGTCTTGCACCTCGGCGCGGAGCATACCGCGGTTGAAGAGAGCCGTCTCGTTCTGAGGGTCGAGCTGGAGAGCGTAGTCGTAGTCGGCGAAGGCACCGTTGAAGTCGTCGGTCATGTAGCGCAGGAAGGCGCGGTTGATGTAGAAGCCGGTAAACTTCGGTTGGAGGCGAATGGCCTGATTCATGTCTTCGAGAGCCTCGCGGTAGTCTTGCGCGGAAGAGATTGCGATGTCGGCACGCATGACGTAGGCATTGACGGCATTCTTGTTGATTTGGAGAGCGCGGTCGATGTCGGCGCGGGCAGCGACGGTGTCCTTCTGCGCCAGACGCAGGCGCGCGCGACCGATGTAGCCCCCCTCGAAACCGGGGAAGAAGCGGAGGAGTCGGGTGTAGGTTGAGTCGGCGCCGGCGAGGTCGTTCATCTCCTGCTGGGCGAGAGCTTTGTTGTAGAGCAGGCCGCGGTTTTCGGGTAGCATGGCGAGGGCGGCGTCGTAGTCGGCCACGGCACCGCGGTTGTTGCCGGTGAACTGACGGGCGAGACCTCTGACCTCATAGGCATCGACGATGTAGGGATTACGCTCGAGCGCGGCCGTGGCGTCGGCCTCGGCGCCGAGATAGTCGTCGAGATTGAATTTGGCCACCGCGCGGTAGAAGTAGGGCTGAGCCAGATGAGGTTTTGCGTTGATGGCTTGGTTGAAATACTGTATCGAGAGCACATAGTCCTCGAAGTAGAGGTTGTTGCGCCCGATGCGCACCACCTGCTCGGTGTTGATTTGGCCGAGGGCGTGCAGAGAGCCTGCAATGGCTATGAGGAGAGTGAGGAATATTCTTGACACAGGGCGAGAAGTTATTTCAAAAGGTTACGTGAGCGACGCCGCGCGCGGGGCGACGCGGGCGAATTGACTGCAAAGATACTGAAAATATGTCATAATCGCACCTCAATGAGTGAATTTTTAAGTAACTTTGCAGCATGAAACGTATCATTACAGGAATATTGACAATGGCAATGGGCATGACACTGGCCGGAGGCGAGCTCGACGAGCGCCTTCGCGAAATGGGGTTTGTAGAAGTGGGAGGCGAAGGGAGCCGCGTGCTGGTGGAACTGATGTATGGACGCGACGACAATTTCACGGGCAAACGGATGTATGACGGCCTCGACGGGGCGTGGCTTGACCCGGATGCGGCTATAGCCCTGGGGCGCGCGCAGGCCATGCTCGACTCGCTCATGCCGGGCTACCGTCTGCTCATCAAAGACGCCGCACGCCCGATGAGCGTGCAGCGCAAGATGTTCAGGGCCGTGGCGGGAACGCCGAAGGCCAACTATGTGGCAAACCCGGCGAAGGGGGGCGGGTTGCACAACTACGGGCTTGCCGTCGACGTGACGCTGGCCGACGGGGCGGGGCGCGAGTTGCCTATGGGGACGCCCGTGGACCATCTGGGGGTGGAGGCCAACATCGACCGCGAGGAACAGCTGGTGAGAAGGGGTGTCATCAGCGAGACCGAACGTCAGAACCGTCTGCTGCTGCGCAAGGTGATGCGTGCGGCGGGATTTACGACAATCCGCACCGAGTGGTGGCACTTCAACCGGGTTTCGAAGGCTACGGCACGCACCCGCTACCGTCTGCTCGACTTCTGAGCCGGGCGCCCGGAGAGGCAACCGCCCGAAGAGAAACCGCGAGCGCGCGGAGGAGGCTTTGAAATCAGTCGGGTTCGATGAAATCGGGGGTTTCGTCGGCGCACATGGCACGCATGCCGGAGGATGAATTGAGAGAACGCGGTTCATCGGAGGGTCTGACATCGTCGCGCCGGATGTAGGAGAGGTCTACCAGGTCGAGGTCGTACAGACACATGGCCTTGGTATAAACGTCTGAATCGTCAGCCGAAAAGAAGTATTGCATCTCGCAGACCAAAACCGCGGCGAGTTGGGCATCCATCACCCGATTTGCGCGGATGAGGGCGGGAGCCTCGTCGAGCAGGCGATTGACGAAGTCGGCCACCCACGGGCGCATGGCCGGGTTGGCGGCAGGCACAAGGAACAGAGCCGTAAGCAAAATAGTCTGAACAATATCTGTGTGGCCCGGACGGCGGAAAAGGGCTTCGAGGCGTTCGGGCTGAGAGGCAAAGGCGCGAGCGTAGACCGTGGGGAGAATTTCGAAGGGGAAATCGCCGAAGTGGTAGTCGAAGAAATCCTCGTCTAACTTGGTCAGGACTTCGAGTGCGGGTTGGACAGCCTCGTCGGCGCAGTCCATGAGCACGAGGCACGCGTCGAAAAGTTCGGAGCGGTAAGGCTGTTGGTCGGCGTCAGAGCGTGTAGCGGCAATTTCACGCAGAATGATGGTGTTGAGGTCGGAAGTGAGGCCGCGGTCTTTGAGGGCGAGAATGGCATCGACTGTCGGAGCGTCAATCATGGTTTCGAGGTGTCCGCCCAGCAGTTTGCGCAGCTTCTGATTGCGTATTGACTTCAGAGGCGGTGCTTTCGGGAAGCTCTTCGGCACGACGTAGGAGAGGTGGGGATGACGCTCGGCCTCGCGGCGCATTTGCTCGGAGTATGAAGACGAGTCGGAGACCGAGGTGAGGTTGAGGAAGGAGTCGCCGAGGGTGCGACGGAGAGTCTCGATTTGGGCCGGGGTGATGTCGGCGGCAGCTTCATCGGTCAGTACATGCAGGCCGTCACGACCGAAATCGAAGTCGATAAGGGGGATGTCGTCGGTGTCGTCGTCGAGGATGTATTGGGCGATTTCCCATTGCGGCGGCAGGCTCAGCCCGGCTTCCTCGGTGAAGTCGGCGGCGGCAAGAATGAAGTTGTGGGCTTCGGGGTAGCTCCACTCGTTGAGTGAGGAGTCGGCGAGCATCGACGAGATGAGCGCCGACCATTCGTCTTTAGTGGCATTGGTCTGCACGGTGATTTCCACTATGCCGAGGCAAAGGGTCTCGATAGTGAAGAGGCAGTAGACGATGTTGCCGCTCGGGCGGCGACGGCTGACGATGACGGCTTCGCGCGAGGGCGACAGGGCTGCGCGATAGCAGCCGGCCACCGGGAGCGAGCGCGCCTTTTCCTTCATGTATCTGGCCGGAGGCATGGGGATGGCACCCCCGAGACGAGAGGCGGGTGATGATTTTTTCTTTTTTGCCATTTGGAGGAGGCGGAGAGAGGTGATAGGGCAGGAGAGGGGTGAGAGAAAAAACGGGAGGATGTGACCCTGACGGGGCTAACATCCTCCCGAAGATGGGGTTAAAGGGAGCGGTGCGAACGTAGTGAGACAGGAGTCATCGCGGGCACCGCGTCCTTTAGGAATGAATCAGCAGAGCTGACGCGCGGCATTGAAGATTAGTCTTCGAGCTTGGCGCTGATGAACTCGCGGTTGAGGCGAGCGATATTGCTGAGCGAAATGTTCTTGGGGCACTCGGCGGCGCAGGCACCGGTGTTGGTGCAGTTGCCGAAGCCGAGTTCGTCCATCTTGGCCACCATGGCGCGGGCGCGACGGGCGCGCTCCACCTGACCCTGGGGGAGGAGAGCAAACTGGCTCACCTTGGCCGAAACGAAGAGCATAGCCGAACCGTTCTTGCAGGCAGCCACGCAAGCGCCGCAGCCGATGCAAGTGGCCGAGTCCATGGCCATGTCGGCAACTTCCTTCGAGATGGGGAGGTTGTTGGCATCCTGAGCGCCGCCGCAGTTGAACGACACGTAGCCGCCGGCCTGCTGAATCTGGTCGAAAGCGTTACGGTTGACCATGAGGTCGCGCACAACGGGGAAAGCGGCCGAGCGCCAGGGCTCGATGGTGATGGTGTCTTCGTTGTTGAACTTGCGCATGTGGAGCTGGCATGTGGTGATGCCCTGCACGGGACCGTGGGGGTGACCGTTGATGTAGAGCGAGCACATGCCGCAGATGCCTTCGCGGCAGTCAGAGTCGAACACCACGGGTTCTTCGCCCTTCTCGACGAGCTGCTGGTTGAGCATGTCGAGCATTTCGAGGAACGAGCTGCCGGTAGAGACATTCTCGACGCGGTAAGTCTGCATCGCCCCGGGCTCCTTAGTGCTGCGTTGACGCCAAATCTTGAGGTTTACGTTTATAGTATGTTCCATTTTGATTTCTATCGTTGTAGAGAGGTTCGGGGAGATGATTATGACTTGTAGTTACGGGTCTGCACCTTGATTTCCTTGTAGTCGAGGGGCTCCTTGAGGAGGATGGGCTTCTCGTTGTCACCGGTGTACTTCCAGCACGACACATACATGTAGTCTTTGTCGTTACGTGCAGCCTCACCGTCGGCGAGCTGGTATTCCTCGCGGAAGTGAGCGCCGCAGCTTTCGTTGCGGTTGAGGGCGTCGATGGCCATCATCTTGGCAATGACGAGGAAGTCTTCGAGACGGAGAGCCTTTTCGAGCTCGGTGTTGAGGTCGTCGGCCTTGCCCACGATGCGGAGGTCGGTGTAGAACTCCTTGCGAACGTCTTCGAGCTCGTCGAGAGCGGTGACGAGGCTCTTGAGCGTGCGGCCCATACCCACGAAGTTCCACATGATGTGGCCGAGACGCTTGTGAATCTGGTCGGGGCTCTTGGTGCCCTTGATGGCCATGAGCTTCTCGATGCGCTCGGTGACAGCCTTTTCGGCGGCGTCAAACTCGGGAGCGTCGGTCTTGAAGTGAGGCACCTTGATTTGGTCGCTCAGATAGTTCTGCATCGTGTAGGGGAGCACGAAGTAGCCGTCGGCGAGACCCTGCATGAGAGCCGAAGCACCGAGACGGTTGGCGCCGTGGTCGGAGAAGTTACATTCGCCGATGGCGAAGAGACCCTTGACCGAAGTCTGGAGCTCGTAGTCAACCCAGATGCCGCCCATCGTGTAGTGAGAAGCGGGGAAAATCATCATGGGGGTGTGGTAGGGGTTGTCATCAGAAATCATCTGATACATGTCGAAGAGGTTGCCGTAGCGGTCGCGCACGACATCTTCGCCCAGACGGTCGATGGCATACTTGAAGTCGAGGTAGACAGCGTTGCCGGAGCCAACACCGTAGCCGGCGTCACAACGCTCCTTGGCGGCACGCGAAGCGATGTCGCGGGGGCAGAGGTTGCCGAAAGCGGGATAGCGGCGCTCCAGATAGAAGTCGCGGTCTTCGTCGGGGATATCGGTGGGTTTCTTCTTGCCGGCGCGGATTGCTTCGGCATCTTCCTTCTTCTTGGGCACCCAGATGCGGCCGTCGTTGCGGAGCGATTCGCTCATGAGGGTGAGCTTCGACTGGTCTTCGCCGTGGACGGGGATACAGGTGGGGTGAATCTGAGTGAAGGCGAGGTTGGCAAGGTAGGCACCCTTCTTGAAGGCCTGAACGGCAGCCGAACCGTTGCAACCCATAGCGTTGGTAGAGAGGAAGAAGGCACGACCGTAGCCGCCGGTGGCGAGAACCACTGCGTGTGCGGCGTAGCGCTCGAGCTTGCCGGTGATGAGGTTGCGCACGATGATGCCGCGGGCACGGCCGTCAATCATGACGATGTCCATCATCTCGCGACGGTTGAAGCTCTTGACGGTGCCCTTCTTAATCTGACGGTTGAGCGAAGCGTAGGCACCGAGCAGGAGCTGCTGGCCGGTCTGACCCTTGGCGTAGAACGTACGCGACACCTGAGCGCCGCCGAACGAACGGTTGGCGAGGAGGCCGCCGTATTCGCGTGCGAAGGGAACGCCCTGCTGAACGCACTGGTCGATGATGTTGTTTGACACCTCGGCGAGACGATAGACGTTAGCCTCGCGCGAGCGGAAGTCGCCGCCCTTGATGGTGTCGTAGAAGAGGCGATAGACAGAGTCGCCGTCGTTCTGATAGTTCTTTGCAGCGTTGATACCGCCCTGAGCAGCGATAGAGTGAGCGCGGCGGGGCGAGTCCTGGATGCAGAAGTTGAGCACGTTGAAACCCATTTCGCCGAGAGTCGAAGCAGCGGATGCGCCGGCGAGGCCGGTGCCTACGACGATGACGTCGAGGTTGCGCTTGTTGGCAGGGTTGACGAGCTTCTGGTGTGCCTTATAGTTGGTCCACTTCTGGGCGAGAGGCCCTTCGGGAATCTTGGAATCAATCTGGTATTCGGGGAGCTTGGACGACTCGATGTCGGCATAGTCCTTCATGATGGGGGTTGAGTCTATCATCCCCTCGATTTTCTTGAGATCTACCATATCGAATAGCAAAAAGTGATTAATGTATTGGGGGAAATGATATTATTCGTTGACTACTTCCTGGATTTCGAGCGCTTCTACCTCAGCGTCGCCCTGGCAGCAGGGAGCGTCCTGAGCCTCGCCGCAGCAAGCGGCTTTGCCCTGGCAGGCGGGGAGCACGTTGGCATCGGTGTCGAGAGCGTCGGCCGACGACTTCCAGTCTACGTATTCAGCCACTTCCTTCTCCCACGAGTTGCTGTGGGCGCGGACAGTAAACACGACAGCTTCGGCGATGAAGAGAGCCACAACGATAGAGGTCCACCAAAGGCCGATGCACTTGAGGCGCTTCATCCAGATGTCATTGTTCCAGCCGATAGACTGCATCATCGACCACATACCGTGGTTGAGGTGGAACCAGAGAGCAACGAAACCGATGATGTAGACAATGGGAGTCCAAACCTGCGAGAAAGCGATGTGGAGGAAGAGCGAACCGGCAGCGGGGGGCACGGCCACACCTTCGTGGACGTGTTCGAAGTGGAGGATTTCGGCCAGCTGCATTTTTGCCCAGAACTGAATCATGTGGACAACGAGGAAAGCCAGAATCACGATGCCGAGAATGAGCATGTTCTGCGAAGCCCATTCAACCTGCGCGGGCTTCGAGACTACGACATAGCGGTCGGCACCGCGGGCCTTGCGGTTCTGAAGGGTGAGCCAGCAGGCGTAGATGATGTGAATAATGAACAGAGCTGCGAGGCCTACGGTAGCAACGAGGGCATACCAGTTGGCACCGAGAAATTCGCAGATAGCGTTGTAGCCCGAGGGCCAGAAGAGCGCTACACCGTTCATCAGACAGTGAAACGTGACAAATAGGACGAGGCAGAGGCCTGTGAGAGCCATTACCAGCTTACGCCCTATAGATGAGCATGTTAACCACATAGTAGTTCTGATAAAAATTGAAATTGATATTAATTGGATTATGATTTACCTTAGCGTGGCAGCGGCCGGGGATGCTTACCGCTGTGCAAAGGTAAGGGAAATTTTTCTATCCGGCAAGTATTTTGCCGCCCCGAGGCAGGAAATTTTTTATATCGAGTAAGATTTTTTGACGTTGATTAAGTAAAAAAATAACGAGCCTCCCCGGGGTGGGGAGGCTCGTGGGGGTGTGCCCGGATGAGGGGCACGGAGATTAGACTATTGAAAAGTCATCCGTCGGGCGGGGGCGGTTAGCGCACGGCAACCTTGGCCACCTTGTCGCCGGCTTTGACAACGTAGACACCGGTGGTTGCGGCTACCGAGGTCTTCTCTTCGGCCACGCCGCTGAAGATGACCTTGCCGTCGACAGCCACAACCTGCATGGCCAGACCTTCGGCGCCGGTGATGACCACTTCGCCCTTCCCGGCGGTGATGTTGATGCCGGCGAAGAGGGAGTCGAGTGCCGATGTTGTCAGGATGAGACCTTCAGAGGGAGCTGAAGCGCCTGTGGTGTAGATTACGACGACGTTGTAGGTGTAGGACACACCTGCCTCGGCGTTGGCGTCGGTGTAGGTGGTTTCGGCCACGACATCGTTGTTGAGTTTCACGCCGTCGCGGTAGATGTCATAGCCCACGAGGGTAAGCTCGACCTTGGAGCCGGCGGGAATGTAGGTCACGTCGTCTACCATCAGCATGAACGACGCGGTGGCGCATGAACGGAGCGCGAAACGCTTCGCACCTTCGGGAAGATTGTATTCGTAGGAAGTCCACTCCTGAGTATTGACCACCTGCTTGTCGCTGAGCTTGACGAAGTCGTTGACGTCGGTCGAGCCGGTGGAATACCAGATTTCATAGGCGTCGGGATAGTCGGTAGAGTAGCTCTTAGCCTTGAACGAGATGGTCTGAGCCGAGCCGTCGAGCGCGGGAGAGATAGCCCAATCGTCAACGGTGCCGTCGTCAGCGCGGAAGAGGCAGGCGAGATACTTATCGCCCGTAGCTCCGGCAAAGGTCGAGTTGAACTCTTCGCCCGAGGCGTCGAATACAAACCACGAGTGGAGGGTATTGTTTTCAATGCCGGGGATTTCGAGACCCTGGAAGCCGCCGACTCCTGATTGGTCAACGTCGACGAAAATCCAGTCTTTGTAGCTTTCGGTAAACGAATCGGCGTCTTCGAAATCGTCGGTGACAGGCGCGCCGACACCGGCCGTGAGGTCGGGCTCATTCCAGCTGATTACGTTGCCCTCGGCGGTGGCGTCGCCCTTGAGGTCGGTAGCCACGGGGAGTTTGCTGACGATGGGCGAGACGGTGATAATCGGGGTCACGTTGTTGTCGCTGTTGAGGTCGGCAGCGTAGACCACCTTGGCCATGTATTCCACCGGCTCGGTAGCGAGCGGCGAGAAGCTCTGAGCGAACTCGACAGTGGCGGAAGCCTGTGCGTCAACAGCCGGACCTGTCTTGGATTCTACGAGATTGCCGTCTGCGTAAAGTTCCACGGTATAGCCTTCGGCGGCTTTGGTGCCTTCGTTGACGATAGTGACGGTGACGTTGTAGTCATTGCCGGCGGCTACGTTTGCAGGAGCTGTAATCGACTTGGCTACGAGGTCGTCTGAAAGAATCGAACCTACTTTGAGGACATCAAACATCGTGTACTGGTACTTCATCGTGACGGCGGAGAATCCTATCTGGATTTCCTTGCCGGCATACTCGGTGAGAGGCACGATGACTTTATACCAGCCTTCGGCTCCGAGGTCGCTGACTACGAGAGACTTGACTGTCTTCCAATCGTTTTCGTTTGTGGGCGAAACCTCGATGTTGATTTCGTTGCTATCGTCGTTGTTAATGGCGTAGGTGTAGAACGTCAGGCCGGGAGTTTCAATGTCGGTCAGCGAAATCGAACCGGTCACGAGTGTGGCACCCTGCTGCACATAGTCGGCCTTCATGGCAATGTAGCCGTTGTCGCCGTCGCACGACTGAATGTCGGTGAAGGCGGTGCTGTTGTTGATACCGTCGTCTGAGCAGCGGAGCCATGCGCCTCCGTCAGTGATTGAGTAGAAGATGTAGTCGCCGAACGAGGCGTTGGGGAACGAGCAGTCGAAACCGGAGTATGCAGGTCCGGCGGCATAGGAATTGGAATTTGTGTAGTATTCAGCCGTGCCGCCTTTGGTCTCGGCGAGTACTCCGAACTGGAGGAACACCTGCGACGTACCTTCGTAGGTATATTCTATTGAGGTGTCGGTTATGCCGGTGGCAAGAGTCTGAGTGCCCGACCCGTTGCTGACAATGACGGTATAGGTCAGCTGTTCGGGTGCAAGTGCGTTGCCCATGATGTCGTTGGTCGGGGCCGTCCATTCTACGGTAAATTTGTTGCCCGAGCAAGCTACGGTCACGTCAGAAACTTCCATCGGAGCAGCTGTGCCTACGAATACTGTGGCGTTGGCAGCTTCGCCCGCGCCCGATTCATTGTAGGCGGTGACGCTGTAGTTGTAGAGCGCAGAGGCTTCCACGGCATCGGTGTAGGTGAATGTCGCGCCGGGAGTCACGTCAGTCTTGGTGTCGATAACCTCGCCGTTGCGGGAGATTTCAACCGAGGTGATTGATTCGAGGGCGTCGCCGCCAATAGTCTTGTCGGGGGCGGTAAATTCAAGAGTTGCGCTGTTTGCGCCCATTGCTCCGGCTGTCACGTTGAGCACGCCGGCTGCGGGGGCTGTCGTAAACACACCTGCCGAAACGGCGAAGTTGTCGACAAAAAGATTGAATTGGTCGGCATCGGAAATTCCGTGTATACCTATGTAATAGATGCCGTCCTCTTCGGGGATGATAGTGCCGCCGTAGGTCTTGTATTCGGTGTCGGCGATAGAGGTGGCCTTGACGATGACGTTGTTGAGAGCTTCCGCCGTGGCGTCGCTGCCCCAGCAGATTTCGAATCTTTCCGCCCAGCTGCTTGACTCTGACCTGAGGTCGACCGAGACGTTGTAGACCTTGCCGGCCTCAAGTTTGAGGGGAACGGATATCAGCCAGTCGTCCATGTCAAGAGAGGAGTTGTAGGCCACACGCATTGCTCCATCAGTAAACGTCCATGTCTTGCCGTCGCCGTTAGCGTCGATTACCGTGAAATCGGCGCAATCTGCCGCGGTGTCGAAATTATTGCTGTAGGGCGGATTTGCCGAGCCGAGCACTACGGTGTTGGATGTACCTGCTACTGAAGAGATGCCGTTGCACGAGGCCGTCACCGTGTAGGTGAATGTGGTGAGTTTGGTGGGCTCTTCCTGCGGAGTGCTCCACGAGGTGGCTGCGATGTTTTCTGCTACGATTTCACCTTCGCTGTCTCTGACGGTGTAGGTGACAGCTTCGACATCGATGTAGCCGCCGTCAACCGAGGATGTGATTGCATCCCAGGTCAGGACAAGTTCGTTGTCGGCCCATACGAGTTCAGGCTTCGGACTGGCGGGTATGCCGTTGCCGATGAATGCCTTGAGATATGCCTTGGGCGAAGTGCCGGCGGCGTTTGTGGTGGTGACCACAAACTGGCATTCTTCAGGAGCATCGAGCGTAATCTCTACATCTACATCAGCGCCATAGGAAGTTGCTCCGGTCAAGGTCTGCCCGGCTACGGTCACATTGTAGGTCAGTTCTCCGGATGCTTCCGTGCCGTCATAGAGAGTGGCGGGAGCCTTGAAGGTGAGATGCCCCGTGAGCGCGCCGTTGGGGAAGTCGGCTTTGAGGTCTGTGGCTTCAGCGGGCGCCCCTTCTTCGGCGAGACGGGGAATCTGTATGCCGACGACTTCTTCAGCGTCGGGGAAGATATAGAAAGGTGTGGCTACACCGGTGTTGAGGTCTACCTCCGTCAGGTAGCCTGAATCATCTGTGCAGACAGCCCAGTACATGCGGTTGGTCTTAGTGTCGATTGTGCCTCCCGATGCATACTGCGGCAGCTGTCCGGTTTCGCCTACGATTTCAAACTCTCCGTTTGTCTTGTTGATTTTGCAGAGAAACGAGGCGGAGACGGCATCGTCTTGGACGTTGTAGAGGATACCATACATCTGTCCGTTCGAGTCAAATGCAATACAGTTGGTATTGTAGTTGAAATCTGCGATGTAATTGGTCGTGACACTGCTTTCGCCGTATTCGATGGTTGCGAGCTGGTAGCCGGAGCCGTCAGGTTTGTAACCCACGGAGTAAATCAGGTTGCTGGTCGGGTCGACGGCAACTCCTTTAAGGATGGCATCAAATGTGTCAGGGCTGAAACTTGCGACATTTTCACCGGTCTGGATGTTGTAACCGTCAACATAGATGAAAATTAAACCAAGTAAATCAAATGTAAAGTAGTTGGTGGCGTAGTAGATGTTGTCGACGAGTACACCGCCGTTAGTGGCCTGTGCTCCGCCGGCAAGTAGTCCGAACTGCTCGCCCTCTGCCTGCGGCAGCGTGTAGAGGCCGGTGATGATGTCGTTGCTTTCGCTATAGATGACACTGCCTATGAGATTAGGCATTTCTCCCGCAATTTTCTGCACCTTTACCGGAGCTTTCTTTGAGGGGGAGACTTTCGCAACCGAGGTGTGTTTGGCCGCGGTGGGAACGGCATTTTTGAGTTTTAGCCCGGCTGCCTTGGTGGTTACGAGATTGACGCCTTTCGAATCAAGAATCTTTGTCGACAGTGCTTTCTGAGAGGAGGCGGAATTGACCGTTGACAAACGGTCAATTCCGAGGCCCGGCTTGCCTGTTGCGGGCCGGCGGCAAGTGCGGCGGGCACCGTGAGGGCGGTAGCGAGGGCTACTGAAAAAATTCGGGATAGAATTTTGTTCATAGTCTGACGTGAGTGGTTTCTAAGTGAACATTGATGGTAATCGCGCCCGGCCGAAACCTTTTGCCGGGTGCGTTGACCTGACGTCGTGTTAGGAAACTGGGAAGAAATGTAAGGCTGATGTCGATACCTTAGATTTTCATGTGTGTGACAGGGCCTTGGAAGTGAATTGATGAAGGGGAGAGTCGGGGCGGCCCGGGAAACCGTCGGCGCTATTGAGAGCATGAGCGCCCGGTAGCAAAGGAATTTTGACGTAAGCGATTGTGACGAAACTTGAGAAACGGCACCTCCGGCTTGCGCGCGGCGTTTTTGAAGCGTGATGAGATAGACGTAGGAAATGTGATCTGTTCTGTGTGTGGTGCGATGCGTTCGGCGGGTAGGGAGCCTCGGCTCCCTACCCGCGAAGCGTCAGAAGATAATGAATTTTGATGAATAATCGGGTGAATTGGCTATGTAGAGGCCGGGAGCGAGTTGCGCCTGTTCTCCTGAGGAGAGCGAGGCCACTCGGCGGCCTTCGATGGTGTAGATGTCGAGCGATGCGTGGGCTGTGACGCAGCGGCCTTCTATCGAGAGGCGGGCGGCAGCGGCCTCGATTTCTGCGAGGCCTGATTTCTCGCCCTCGGTGGTGACGTCCACGTAGGCCGAGGTCTGCGAGAGGAGTTCGCCGTCTGAAGCATAGACGTTATAGGAATAGTCGGTGCCCGGTTGGAGACCTGTGAAAGTAAACCACAGGTATTCGCCGGCATTGACAGTTTCTTCGAAACCTTCCACCGGGATGCGCTCTACGTGGTGTCCCCACGAGATTGTGATGTCGTCGATGGCTACGGCGCTCTTTTCCGAGAGGGGCAGGTATTCGATGCGGAGCTGACGCGCGCCGGCGGGGATTTCGTCGAAGCGGCTGACGAGGCCCCCCTCTTCGGTGGTCACGGTGACAGTTCCGAGCGCCGACCATGTTCCGCCCACTTTGACGTAGACTTTGAGCAGGTCGAATTTGGTAGACGCAGCTGCGCCGCGATGCCAGAATGAGATGGCGCTGATGTCGTCGTCATAGCGCGGCGACAAGACGTAGTCGCTCGACTGCGAGAGGCGCAGCGAGGGCACCGCCTCGCCCGAGTAGGCCGAATTGGCGTAGCCGGCTGCCGACGACGATTTCCAGCCTTCGGGCAAATCTTTCGCTCCGTCGTCGAAGCCGCAGAGGTCGGCAAACGGGTCGCCTACCACTTTCTCCACGAGCGTCACGAAGTAGGTCTCGGCATCCGGCAGGTAATCCCACCGCGCCGTAAACGATGTTTCGGTGATGTCGGAGGCCGGCAGGGCCACTGCGGTTTGGAAAGAGAAGGGCAGACTCCCCGTAGCCACTACCATCACCTCGGAAGGGACGGAGCTTTCGAGCCCCGAGCCGCAGCTCACGGTGTAGGCATAGAGCTTTTCGGGTTGAAGCCCCGCTACGGTATACGAAGTGACGTCGCCCACGCTGCGGAGTGTCATCAGCACCTCTCCGTCGGCAATGAGTCCTGCTATTTCATCAGGGTCGTCGGTGTCGGCATCGGGGAGCGCCAACACCGTCAGCAGATAATTCTCGGCGCCCTCTGTCGCTTTCCAGTTGGCTGTAAACGATGTCGAAGTCACCTCCGTGGCCGGGAGCGCCGTCACTACGGGGAGTTGCGACTCATGGCCGCCGCACACCTTGAAGGAGATAACTCCGTCGATGGTCTCGGCGATGTCGGTGATGGGAAGGTCTATCGGTGTGCCGCTCCACGTCTTGAAAGCGGGCAGTCCGTCGGCTGTGAAGGAGGTCACCCCTGCCGTGCCCGGGAAGGCGTCGCCCCCGCGGGTGTTGTCATATTTGGTGTTGTCTGCTTCGATGATATCGACATACTGGTGTGTCGAAGAGTTGTTGACGGTGTTCGCGTCCCACACCGATTCGTTATACTGGATGTGCCACACGAGCATACCATGGCCGGGAATGTAGGTGTCCCACGACGTTTGCTGGCGGTTTTCAAACAGGAAGTATTCGTTGGGGTCGTCGGTGCTGACTATGCCGCAGATGTTCGAGCCTATCGATGGGAGCGTGGCGTTGAGCGCGCCGGTGATGGGCGTCGGGTCTATCCACCCGAGGGCATAGCGCTCGAATGCCGAGTAGAGCGGCGGGGTCATGCCGTCGTTGTTGTAGGGGCCGTAGTCCATGGCCGACCATGCGCCGGGCGTGAAGGCGGTGGTATAGCTCGTGGCGTAGAGGTCGGGCAGACCCATGACGTGGCTGAACTCATGCACGAAGGTGCCCACTCCGTCGGGACGCCCCGATTCCCATTCGTTCGAGCAGGCGTAGCGGTCGAGTTGCACGCCGTCGAATACGTAGGGCGTTTGCGTCGCGGCCGTGACATTCCACGCGTGGGGCCACACGGTGTCGGGCGAGCCGCCCGACGCTTCGCCGCGACCTGCGTAGAAGATGAAGACGTTGTCGATGAATCCGTCGCCGTCGCGGTCATACTGACTGAAATCCACCGTGTCATCGAGCTGCTGACACGCCTCGATGGCCATCTTCTCGGGGTTTTTGTCGTCGCCCTGCATGCTGTTGCCGCCGTAGTAGGATTGTTTCTGCGACAGCGTCACGGGGCCGTAGACGTCAAATTCAGGCTCAAACAGCCCTGACGACGATTCTTTGAAGAAATCTGCAGCCGAGCCGGTTGCGCCGTAGTCGGCAAACCCCGGCTCGTTGAGCATGCGCGAGAAGTAGTCGTGCGGGTCGAAGAGGTTGAATTTCAAATCCTGGTATTCCACAAGGATTACCAACCCCTTCTGCTGTCCTGTCGAGGGGAAGTGTGTCCCGGGGAAGAGACCCGGACCTTGCGTGAAACCCTCTTCGGCCGCACGCTGTCGGGGTGCGCGGGTGGCGAAGGGGGTTGAGGTGAAGTCGTAGGCTCGTGTGGCCGCGATGGCTGCGTCGCGCGCGGTCATCTTGCGCGCCTGTTCGTCGAGGTTGATTTGCGAGAGAAACGCGCGGGCTTCGGCCGACCTGCGCGCAGGGGCTGCGGCGCGGATGGCCGAAGGTTTCACTATGCCGTCGGCCTCGATGGTGGCATAGTAATATGTGTTGTCGACGGGGGAGAGGAGATAGCCGTCAGACGAGAGGGTGTAGTGCGAACGCTCGTCGCCCACGAGACGCACCTCGATGACCGTGCCGTCCGGCTGGGTCATGGGAATCAGCCCCGGCTTGGCGGGTATGGCTGAAGCTGCCAGCGACGTGCCGAGCAGCAATGTTGCGATATAGTATTTAGAGAGTTTGGATGTCATAGATTGGGTTAATCCCCTTGTGGATGATGATTGATAACGCAAAATTACGGTTTTTACAGGTGTTTTGCAAAATTTTGCGCTTTAAATTTATAAAAATATGGAAAATTTCTATAAAATAGGCTTTCTAACTATCTCAGAGGTTCGTCTCGGTCAGGGTGAGCGAAAAGCCGTTCGGGTGTGAAATCAGACAATTTTCGCGCGAAACTGATGAATTGAGCTGCCAGCCGAGAAGCGATGGCCTTGTCGTTCTTCCGGCCACGGCGAGTGCCACGTGTCCCATCGTGCGGCGCAGGTTGAGCTCGATGCAGGGATGCAGACCCTCTTCGTGGGCCATCATGTCTATCCCGAGCGGTCCGGTGTAATCGTTTCCGATGAGTGTGGCGAGTGCTTCGGCGAGCGGGCCGATGAGCGGCCGGGGGTCAACCCCGGCATCAAGTATGGTTTGCAGAAGCCTGTCCTGCGGTGCCACGAGATTGCCGGTGTAGACTCCGCGCTCCTCGGCGCGAAACACCGACCACCCCTCGAAACCGACCGCACCCCCTTCGGCCACGGTGTAGAGTGCGGCAAAATCGAGCCGCTTCCCTTTCAGTCCGCGCTCCGCCATCACCGACCCTTGACGGTGGATGATTCCCGCCGCGCGCGAGCGCAGGGCTTCGGGGCTTAGCGACGAGGCGCAGAACACGCCGCGCCCGCTGCACGACCATGGCGATTTGAGCCAGAGCCCCGGAGTCTGTCGTTCGGCTTCCACAACCTCGTCGGGGTCGGTCATCTCGCGGGCCGCCAGTTCTTCCATACCGATGAGCCGCAGCAGTTCCACCGACGAGCGCCTGTGCGAGAGCATTCGCATCCGCTCGATGGCTTCGGCCGACGGAAGCACTGCCTCGCTCACCCCCGCGTTGAGAAATTGGCGGCGCGCGTCGAGGCTCCAGCCCCACGGCGCGCAGCGGTCTACCTCCGCAGAGTCAAACTCACTTTCGCCCGGCGCGAGGACGGCGTCGCCCGGCTCGGCCCAGAGCAGAGGCATCAGCGCCCCCGCACGATGCAGCTGTGCTGCGTGCGGGGGCGGGGTGTAGTGTCTGCACCCGAGAGCGAGCGCAAGGTCGTTCTCGGGATTGAATAGATGCAGTGTCAAACTTACTTGAGTTTCTTGGCTATGTCGGCGGGCACTGCCTCTTTGTTGAGGTAGATGTCTATGGTCTTGGCGAGGAAGAACGGCTCGCTGACGTAGAAATAGCCGTCGTAAATCTGGTTGGTGTCCCACGAGTTTTTCACCTTATAATAAGGTGTGCCGTTCTGGTCGACAGCTTTGCCCACGATTACCATGCCGTGGTCGTCGGTGGTTTCGTGCGTGTCAAACATCTGCTGGCGCAATTCCTGAGTCACTTCGATTTCTTCGCGCGGACCGGTCACCTTCTCCTGCTCTTCTTGACGCTCCTTGTCGGAGAGTTTCACCCAGCGGGCCAGTTCGGTGCCCTCCATGTCGGCCTCGGTCTTCTCCTTGGGCAGCACGGCGAAGCCCTCTTTCCATTTGAATCCGGGCTCGCTGACGTCGGCGGCCCAGGCCACGGAGTAACCCTTGTCGAGCGCGTTGTCCACTATGGCCTTCATCTCTTCCATCGGCACGTTCCAGTAGGGTGCCCAAATCCAGTTGTCGGCCACTTCGATGGGAAATTGCGTATAGAAAGGGTGGTGGGTATACGACGTCACGGCTATGAAGTCGTCGCCGCTCAGCCCGAGCGCCTTGGCATACTCCTGCGGCGTGTAGGTGCGGCCATCCACCGTGAATGTCTCGGGGCGTTCGCCGAAGTAGGCGTCGAGCGCCGCGTCATAGGCGCGCTTCCACGCCGTGCTCTTCTTGCCTTTCTTGCCGTTGACAGCCTTGACGATGCCGCTCAGCACAGGTTCGAGTTCGTAATGGTCATGCTTCGTCTCGCCATACTCAAGCCCGGCGTAAGCCTCCTCGGGCACGATGCCGTAGCGGTCTATCACGTAGGGCACGTCGAGCGTCGACCCTCCCTGCGCGAAGTTGATGGTGCCGTCCATGCGCACATATTTGTCGGCCTTGTCGGCATAGCAGTGACGCACCACCCACATCTCGCTCAGGTCAACCGTCTTGCCCGTGCGGCGAAGTATCTCATGCTCCATCAGACCCATGCCCGAGAAGCTCCAGCACGTGCCCGACTTGTTCTGGTCTTTCACAGGAGTGCAGGGCACCACTTTGACGTCGGTAAACTGAAATCCTACGGAATCGGTGTCTTCCGCGGCAGCGGCTCCTCCGAATGCAAGCGACGCCAGCAGCGCCGATGATATATATTTTTTCATGTCGTGTGAATATTTGTTTTGGGTTGAAGTATGTGTTTGAAATTTTTAAGGTATTGGGTTATGAAGTATGTGGATGAAATTTCGCATTCGGCTGAAGGCGTTATGGAGGCCCATAACAACTGAAGCCGAATTAGAAAGTTCGCCTCAGAATTCATGAGCCGATGCATTAAAAAATTTCTAACACATACTTCGTACTACAAAATTAGCAAAATTATTTCGATAATAGATGCGATAATAGCCAAAAAAGTCGTAACTTTGCGGAAATTATGTCGTGACCGCACCATCCGCTCTACGCCGTGCGCCTCTCTCCGCGACTCTAATCCCTACACTCACTCTCACACAAGCAGAATGAAAAAAGTCTATAGCCTTGTAATAATGCTGTGCATGATGCTCGCCGGCTCCGGGGCGGCTCACGCCGAAATGCGTTGGGGTGCCACCGCCGGTGTCAACTTCAACCGCTACCACTTCAAGCAGCCGCTCATCGGCGGTCACCTCGGAGTGGGTGGCCTCGCAGGCGTCACGGGCGAAATGATGTTTCCCGGCATCGGTTTCGGTGTGGAGCTCGGTCTGCTCTACAACAATCTCAACTCCGTCGAAGACCTCAGCAAGAAACCTATCTGGGACAACTGCGGCTCGCCTCGCATCATGCTCCACAACCTCACGATTCCGTTCAACCTCAAATTCAAATGGACCCGCATGAACGGCGTCGAAGACTACGTCGCCCCATTCGTTGTCGGCGGCCCGTTGCTCGACATTCAGCTCGGCCACAACAACGGCCAGACCATGAAGTTCTCCGGCGGTGTCTTCGGCCTCCGCGCCGGTCTCGGTGCCGAAATCTACAAACGCTGGCAGGTCTCGGCCAACTACACCTGGGGCATGACCTACGCCATGAAGGCAAAGCTCCTCACCGACTTTGCCGCCCGCACCGGCACATGGGACGTCCGCGTCACCTACTTCTTCTGATTCCCCCTCCTTGCTTGTTTGATAGACAAAAACGGCGACCCTCACAGGCCGCCGTTTTGCGTCTCATCCCCCGCCGCCCTCCCCCCGCCGAGCCCGACAAATTAGTATACCGATACCTCTCACTCTCTATGTTGCCCGCCATACAGAGTGAGAGGTATCGGTAACAAAATCCAAGTGTATTCCATTCCATGATTCAGCCCCGCCAATAACTGCACATAAGGATATGAACGATATCTAATCAAGACTATGCTTATAGGTGTGTTCTACCCGCGGCTCATTGACAGATACGAATAAATCTATAGGGATATCGTTTGAACCATGCATGAATAACAGCGATTTACCTGTTAGTATGGGGCAAGAGCCGTTAAGTTTATTTAAGATGTGTCAGCCATGGGCTCATTAGCATAAACCCTTGTCCACCTCAATATTTTTTCGTAATTTTGCATTTGCGAAGTAACGACAATCTGAAATTGACCAGTAGAATAATAAGACATACGGCAAGAGCCGCAAACTTTGAAAACTCCCTTGTAGTCGTTACAGGCTTTGGTCAGCCTTCAGATGCTACACGGATGTTCTTTCTGTTATAAATCAATGGCTAAGGAGAAAGAAACAGACTTTATAATAAATAAGTTATTAACTTCGGCCAACATCAAATGTTCGGCTGAAGGTAGCAATATTCGAGAGATTCAGCAAGCTTTACAGTCTGCATCTAAAAGGGGTACAGGCAAGGCTGGATTTCCTGAATTTGTCGGTCAGTCTGGTGATTTTATAATAGTTATAGAAGACAAAGCCTCTCAAGAGAATCAAGCAAGATATGTTATTGAAGATGATAAATCTACTCTGTTAATGGATACGCAGAGTGTGACAAATTATGCGGAAAATGGTGCGTTACATTATGCTTTACATATAATCAAAAATACTTCTTTTAAAAAAGTTCTCGCATTTGGCTGTTCTGGTGTAGAGGAAAACCGTATTACCATACGGCCTATTTATGTTACACCTAACGGCTATCAACTACTTCCTAAAGTAAAAAATTTCGAATCTTTTTCAGAAAATAATATAGCCCGCTATTACCGTGAGGTAATATGTGGAGAAGAACCCATTGAACGGGTAGAACTAAAAACGATTCTTGAAAGAGCAAAAAAACTTCATCATGATTTATGGGCATATGGACAGTTGGGAGATAACGAAAAGCCACTTGTAGTATCCGCTATTCTTCTCGCACTTCAGGAAGAAGAATACAACAATTTTTCTACCGAGAGTCTTACATGTGATGAAATCTATAGCGATGGAAAAAAGATCTTTGATGCTTTGGCATCACATATGGATCGAGTCAAGGTTCAACCACAAGTAAAAAAAGATCGAGTACTTGACCAATTCAGACTTATATATAATCGGCCTCATTTATCAGCATACAATGATCAGCTTGGCAAATCTCCATTAAGATATTTTGCTGAATATTTACATTCTCAAATATTAACAGCCATTTGTAACAATTCCCCAGAGGACGTTTTGGGGCGTTTCTATGGAGAGTTTATACGTTATAGTGGAGGTGATGGGCAGACTCTTGGGGTTGTCTTAACTCCGAAACATATAACAAGTTTATTTGCGGACCTTGCAGAAATTAAACCATCGGATAGAGTGTTTGATCCATGCTGTGGTACTGGTGGATTCCTTATTGCAGCCATGCATAAAATGTTGTTAGCGGCAAAAGAAGATGAGAAAGAAGATATTAGGAAACATAATTTGCATGGAATTGAACTACGCGACGATATGTTCTCTATTGCCACTACTAATATGATTTTGCGTGGAGACGGCAAAAGTAACCTTATCTGTCAGGACTTCTTAAAAAAGAGTACAGATGAACTTCGCTTGCAGAACTTTACAGTGGGGCTAATGAATCCTCCATACTCCCAAGGAAAGAAAAAAACAACAGCCCATTTAACTGAGTTGAAATTTATATGCCATCTTTTAGATTCATTGGCGATTGGTGCACGATGTGTCGTTATAGTCCCTCAAAGTACTATGGTAGGAAAAACGAAAGAGGATAAATTAGACAAACAGTATATTCTTTCAAATCATACACTTGAGGGCGTTATCACCTTGAACACTGATACCTTTTATGGAGTCGGTACTAATCCAGTAATAGCTGTTTTTACGGCTCGTGTTCCCCATCCAGTAGAAAAATTATGTAAGTTTGTAGATTTCAAAGATGATGGGTATGATGTATTTCCTCACGTAGGCTTGATGCCAACAGATAGAGCGGATGAAAGAAGAAAATTGTTACTTGATTGCTGGTTTCAAGGTAAATCAGCTCCTAATGCGTTCATAGTTAGAAGTACTGTGGAGGCTGAAGATGAGTGGCTACATTCATTTTATTATTTCAATGAAGAAATACCCTCTGAGGCAGATTTCGAAAAAGCTATGGCTGATTATCTGACGTTTGAGTTTAATATGCTTACACACGGCAGGGGTTATCTTTTTGATTCCACAAGAAAGGAGGTTATAAATGGATAATCTTTCAGCACATAGATGGCAAGGGATTCCTATTATAGAAATTTTTCCTTGTATTACTCGTGGTAAACGATTAAAAAAGGGAGATCATATTATAGGACATATACCATACGTGTCTTCAACCGCGTCTAATAATGGAATTGATGGTTTTGTTGGGAATACTAAACGTGTCAGAGTTTTTGAAGACTGTTTAACAATCGCGAATAGTGGAAGTGTAGGCTCTACATTTTATCACCCTTATTCTTTTGTCGCAAGTGACCATGTTACAGAACTCAAAAGGCCGGGATTGGATAAGTATGCCTATCTTTTTCTGTCCACCATTATAGCGCGAGTCTGTGATAAATATAGCTTTAACAGAGAAATCAACGATGATAGACTAAAAAGAGAGAAAATTGTTGTTCCTGTTGATAATCAGGGCAAAGTTGACTATTCTTTTATGTCTGCATATATGCAACAGAAAGAAAGAGAAATACTAAAACCAACTATAGATAAACTATGCAAACGTCTGATAATAAACGAATTAACGGGGGGGGTAATTGCGTCTACCCCACGTGGCGACATTTCTTTCTCTCCGATATATTTGAGATTCTACCGGGCAAGCGCTTAACGAAAAGTGATATGCAAGAAGGGAAAAGACCATTTATTGGTGCATCCGATTCCAATAATGGCGTAACCGCTTGGGTCAGCAATTCAAATGAAAGCTTGGATTGTAATGTTTTAGGAGTCAACTATAATGGTAGTGTCGGTGAGGCATTTTACCATCCTTATGAATGTATCTTTTCTGATGATGTAAAGCGTCTCCATATTAAAGAGGGCATTAACAGTAAGTATGTAATGCTATTCTTAAAGACAATTATTCTACAACAGAAATGCAAATATGAGTATGGATATAAGTTTAACGAGCAGAGAATGTCTCGCCAATCAATTTTATTACCTGTGGCAGAAGACGGCAAACCCAATTGGCAGTTTATGGACTCTTTTATGAGATCTTTAGAGAATCGGCTTCTTGAAAGAACTTTAGAGATATTTAAAAATAGAATAGATGTTAATAAATATGAATTAGGAGGGTAACATGGAATGCCTACAGACTGTCTAAATTCTTTGATATACAAAAGGGAACCCAAACAAACATGGCTTCTTTGGGTTTTGGCAATACTCCTCTTATCTCAGCAAAGAACTGCGATAATGGGCTTAAATCATTTGTGTCTCCTAATAGCAAACAACTATTTGGAGGAAATATTTTGACCCTAAATCTAGATGGAGGAGCAGGTATCGCCTATTATCAACCTATTGCATTAGATAGTCATGTTGCTTGTTTATCAACCAAGATTCCACTCACTCGACATCAACAATTATTCGTCGCCATGTATTAAGAAACAACGTGATTTGTTTGGACACGGATATTCAATTAATTCTTCTCGGCTAAGTGCCTTTAAAATAATGCTTCCCATAAATTCCGATGGTAACCCACATTGGGAAATTATTGATAGTTATATGCGAGGTGTTGAATCGGAGCAGCTATTATCGTGCTTACACCATATTAAAAACATGAATGTATAGTAGATTTATATGAAACTCTAATTAACGTGAGTTCGATAGAAGCAATCAGCACAAAGTTAGCTGGTTATCTGTCACAAACGCCAAAGAGACCGAGGGTTTCTTTGGGAAAAAGCAGTGAGCAGCCATAGCTCTCAAGGCATTGGTGATGAAATTTGCTAAAGACTGATGCCTTGAGTGCTCTATCTGGGCGATATTTTTAAGTTCATCGTTTTCAGTAATTTTGTTCTCGTTAATCATATCGGTAAATACTTGTAAATATTATAATTGGACACTATAAATTTACGAATTTTCCGTGAAACTACAAAGAAAATCAGCCACTTAGTTTGATACTAAATGGCTGATTATTTTATTGCTGGTTTTGAATTCCTTAACTCACGTTAGTTATGAATAAGGTAGGGACGCGCCATGGCGCGGGGTGCGGGGGGCGCGTTACTTGGCGGCGGGGATGGCTTCTGAC
>JAIDCC010000049.1 GCA_029056055.1 Duncaniella sp. | reverse complement strand
GGTGGGGAGAGAGGAGGGGAAGAGTGGAGAATTGAGTCTTATGGCAATCGCTGCGCGCAGCCGACGAAATGAGTCTTGCCGGGGAGAGTCGGGCGCCGACACGCACCGGCGGGGTGTGAGGAGGGGCTTGACGCACGTCGGCGGCTCTGCGCGGCTTAATTACTCTTGTCAGGGCACCTCTACCTTGTTAAGAATTTCAGAGATGATTTCGTCGGTGGTGATGTTGTTGGCTTCGGCCTCGTAGGTCAGACCGATGCGGTGGCGCAAAACGTCGTGGCATACGGCACGCACGTCTTCGGGAATGACGTAGCCGCGGCCTTTGAGGAAAGCGTAGGCACGCGAGGCGCGGGCCAGACCGATGGACGCACGGGGCGATGCGCCGAAGCTAATCATGCCGGCGAGGTCTTTCAGACCGAAGTCCTGAGGGTTGCGGGTGGCGAATACGATGTCGACGATGTAGCGTTCGATTTTTTCGTCGAGGTAAATCTGCTCGACGATGCGCTGCACTTCGAGCACCTCGGCGGGATTGACCATGGCGCGCACTTCGTCCTTGTGGCCCGAGATGTTGCGGCGGATGATGGTCTGCTCCTCCTGGCGTGTGGGGTAGCCGATGATGACCTTGAGGAGGAAACGGTCGACCTGCGCTTCGGGCAGGGGATAGGTGCCTTCCTGCTCGATAGGGTTCTGGGTGGCCATTACGAGGAACGGCTCGTCAAGGGGGAACGTGCGTTCGCCGATGGTCACCTGACGCTCCTGCATGGCTTCGAGCAGTGCGCTCTGCACCTTGGCGGGAGCACGGTTGATTTCGTCGGCAAGCACGAAGTTGGCGAAAATCGGGCCCTTCTTGATTTCGAAACGTTCGTTCTTGATTGAATAAATCTGCGTACCGATTACGTCGGCCGGAAGAAGGTCGGGAGTAAACTGGATGCGGCTGTACTTGGCGTCGATGACCTGCGCCAGCGTCTTGATGGCAAGAGTTTTAGCCAGACCCGGCACACCTTCGAGAAGGATGTGGCCGTTAGAGAGAAGTGCAATCAACAATGACTCGACGAGGTGTTTCTGACCCACGATGGTCTGGTCGATGCCCTGGGTGACGAGGTGCACGAAATTGCTCTTTCGAGCCACGAGCTCGTTGAGCTCCCTGATGCTTACCGATTCGCTCATATGATATTTCTTGTTTGTTGCTTGGTTAGATAATTTGCGGCCGTGAAGACCCGCGGTTGGTGTTACAAAATTATGAAACTTCCGTTTGATATAGTTAAATATCTATGTTAAATAGTTCTATAAACTATATTCTGAAGGCTATGAAATGTTAACGTTTAACACGATTTAAGACACCGGGTTTCATTCTTCCTGAAAAGCGCCGTGAGCCAGAAGCTGCGCGTAGCCATGATTGAAATAATGGCGTTCGAAGTCTTTGGGGCGTTTGATGTGGAAATCCCAGATGACGAGGTCGAGGTCGATAGACACGACACCACCCTCGGCCTCCTCTTTGCGGCGTCCCTGCTGCTCTTCGTAGTCTTTCAGGCAGGCAAGGGTCTTTTCGTAGCTCAGGGGAGAGTGGCCGTGAACCACGGCATTCATGTAGGGGGCATCGACGCCGTTGAAAGCTTCAGACTCATAGACATCGCTCGCCGAGCAGTCGGAGAGGAGTTCTTTGAGAAAATTCAAGGCATGCTCGATTCGCTCGGCTTTGTCGGGGGTGTTGCTTCCGAGTCCGATAGTACACGGGGTGAGAGGTGTCATATCATTTGGGATGAAGGGTGTGGAAATCCTGTTTCTGGAGTGACTGCGAGAGAGGTGATTCTGTCAGCCTCGCGCGCGCTTTCGTGTGATTTTAAAACAATTCCCGAGACCGTGTGGTTCACTTTTGGGGAACACCAATCATAGTGAGGGCGATGCGTCCGCGCGCCACATCGACATCGAGCACTCGCACGTTGACCACCTGGCCGAGACGCACCACTTCGTGGGGCGACCTCACGAAATCTTCCGACAGCTGCGAGATGTGGAGCAGGCCGTTTTCTTTGGTGCCGAGGTCGACGAAAGCGCCGAACGCGGTGATGTTGTTGACTTTTCCGGTGAGCACCTGCCCGATGTGAAGGTCGTCGATTTTTTTGACGGCTTCGTCGAAGACAGGTTGTTCCTCTGTGGTACGCGGGTCGCGCCCCGGCTTTTCGAGTTCAATGATTATGTCGGTCAGGGTGGGGAGTCCTGTTTCCTTGGTGACAAACTTGTCAAGCTCGATGGTGTGGAGCAGACCCTTATTTCTTATGAGGGTCGAAAGCTCGGCATTGACATCCTTGGCCATCTTGCCAACGAGCGGGTAGACCTCGGGGTGAACTCCCGTATTGTCGAGCGGGTTGTCGCCGCCGGGAATACGCAGGAAGCCTGCACACTGCTGGAACGTCTTCTCGCCCATACGCGGCACTTTGAGAAGCTCGGAGCGGAGGCGGAACGGCCCGTGCTCGGCGCGATAGTTGACGATGTTCTGGGCGAGCGAGGGGGCGATGCCCGACACGTAGGAAAGCAACTGCCGTGAGGCGGTGTTGACATTGATGCCCACCGAGTTGACACAGCTTTCTACAACCTCGTCGAGGCTCTCCTTGAGACGGTTCTGATTGACATCGTGCTGGTATTGGCCTACACCTAACGATTTGGGGTCGATTTTCACCAGTTCTGCAAGGGGGTCGAGAAGGCGGCGACCTATCGAGATGGCGCCGCGCACCGTGACGTCGAAGTTGGGAAACTCCTCGCGCGCCACGTCGGAGGCGGAGTAGATGGAAGCCCCCTGTTCGCTTACGCTGTAGACGGCCACCTTGCGGGGCAGACGCAGTTCGCGCACGAAGCGTTCGGTCTCGCGTCCGGCCGTGCCGTTGCCCACGGCTATCGCGTCGATGCCGAGGGTGTCTACCATGTAGCAGAGCAAATCGGCCGAGCCGTGGTAGTCGTTGACCGGGGCGTTGGGATACATCACTTCAGACGCGATGAAACCGCCCTGCTCGTCAAGCGCCACGACCTTGCATCCCGTGCGATAGCCGGGGTCGATGGCGAGAATGCGTTTGCGGGGCAGAGGCGCGGCCATGAGAATCTGGCGGACGTTGTCGGCAAACATATGTATGGCGCTGTCGTCGCTCTTCTCTTTCATCGTGGCGGCAGCTTCGTTTTCGATTGAGCCGCGCAGCAGTCGCATGTAGCCGTCCTTGACGGCGCTGCGGATGATTTCGGCCGACTCGGGAGTGGCGCCCGGCTTGACAAACATGCGTTGCAGGCGGTCGGTCATCTCTTCGTCGTCGATAGAGATGTCCACTTTCAGGAAGCCTTCCTCCTCGCCGCGGCGCATGGCCAGATAGCGGTGGGAATTGCAGAGGCGCAGAGGCTCGCTGACGTCGAAGTAGGTGGCGTAGTTGGCGCCTTCGGCCTCGTTGCCTTTGACCACGCGCGACCTGATGACGGCCGAGCGTTGGAATTTGGCTCTGACCATGGCGCGGGCTTTCTCGCTTTCGCTCACCCATTCGGCTATGATGTCCTTGGCTCCGGCAATGGCCGCTTCGGCACTTCCCGCGCCTTGCTTGGCAAACTTCGCGGCCTGACGGGAGATGTTGTCGCTCTGCTGCGACATTATGATTTTGGCCAGAGGTTCGAGACCCAGCTCGCGGGCGGCCTGGGCACGCGTGGCGCGCCGCGGACGATAGGGCAGGAATATGTCTTCGAGTTCTGTCGTGTCGAAGCAGTTTTCAATCCTTTCGGCAAGTTCGGGGGTGAGTTTTTCTTTCTCAGAAATTACACCGATGATGTATTCCTTACGCTTTTCGATTTCCGACAGTTGCTTGTGGCGGGCGGCGACGGCGCGCACGGCCACTTCGTCCATTCCTCCCGTGGCTTCCTTGCGGTAGCGTGAGATGAACGGCACGGTGCAACCCTCGTCGAGAAGCCGCAGACAAGCCGCGACATGTTTGCGTAGATGTGTACCTAACTCTTTGGTGATGATATTGGCGTGGACGTTAGCCATAAATATAAGGGGAATCTTATTTCTTTTTCAGTGTGATGAGGGTGATTTCGGGAGTTGCGCCGATGCGCGCGGGCATTCCTACGGTGCCTTCGCCTATGTTGACGTAGAGCAGATGGGTTGAGTCGGCGTCGGCATAGAGACCGCCCCAGGTGGGGTAGCGGAACACGGCGGGCGAAATCCGGCCGGCCGACATCTGCATGGCGTGGGTGTGGCCTGAAAGCGTCAGCCCGATGTTGTGCTCGGAGTGATTGCTTATGTCGTCGGTCCAATGTGCCGGATTGTGGCTGAGAAGGATTTTCACGACGCTGTCGCCTGTATTGGGATAGGCTTTAGGAAGCGAACCGTAGACGTGGAAAGGAGGGTCGCCGATGTTTTCGACACCGATGACGGCTATCGAATCGCTCTCGCCGCGGCGTATGAAACGTGTGTCGTTGAGAAGAAGGTCCCAGTGCATGTCGCGCTGCATGTCGAGGAGCAGCTGCATGTTTTCCTGTTTGAGCGAGTCGGAGGCCCAGACTGCATAATCGCCGTAGTCGTGGTTGCCGAGAATCGAAATCACTCCGTCGCGGGCACGGAGGCGTGAGAGCGGTCGGACGAAGGGGGTCAGCTCGTCGGAACGGCGGTTGACGATGTCGCCTGTGAACACTATCAGGTCGGCGTCGAGACGGTTTACTTCGTCGACGAGTCGGCTGACGAAGGTGGTGTCGTTGCCGTAGGTTCCGGTGTGGAGGTCGCTGAGCTGCACGATGCGATAACCGTCAAACTGCGCCGGCAAGCCGGCCATCGGGATTTCCACCTCCTTGACATCGAGACGGAAGCGATTGATGAGCGCGCCCCACCAGAAGAGGATGAACACCACGCAACTCACAACGGCACCCGTGAGACTCAGCCATTTCAGACGGCGACGTCCGAACAATTTCGGCACGCGCGCCAAGAGGTCGAATATCACAAACAGATATTTCGGAATGTAGATGGAGAAATATCCGAACACCGTCCACATTACCAGCAACAGCGTCTGATTTGAGCCGCTTTTGAAGGGAAGGGCAAGCACGCCGAGCACCACCATGTAGAGCACAGCCGCACTCCACCATTGCACCACGGCAGGCCACTTCGCTTTGCAACGCCGTTTTAGAGCGCGATAAATGTAGCTGTCAATCAGAAGATTGAACAGTACAAATATTGCCATGGGGAGCATAGGGATTCGCATCGCGTAGAAAAATTTAGATGAGGAGAGACAAAGGAATTCGTTGAGGAGAAAAAGACGTGAGTGGAAATCGTGTCAGCTTTGCGCTCAACAATAGCCTGTAGCGAGAAGTTTGTTGCGCAGCGGGTTGGCATACATCATATACATGTAAGTGCGCATGAAGTTGCGTTCCTGCACCGTCAAGTCGGGCACATCCACCTTGTCGAGCTGGCCTTCGATGTATTCGGTGACGCGGGCTGCTTCGGCTTCGTCGTAGCGGTCGGCATACATATCTGAGTCGAACGCGCGGTCGTAGGCCACATAATTGATAGGGAAAATCTTGTAACCGCCGTGTATGCCGCAGTCGATGTGGCGGCATGTCTGGCGCACCACTTCCTGCTTTTCTACCGACGGGTCGAGGGCGCTGAGCAGGGGCGAGATGCAGCCTGCGAAAGAGATGTGAACACGCCCCTTGAAATCGAGCAAGCCTTTTTCCATCGAGACGAGGTCGTCGTGCTCCGATTTCTTAAATTCGGGGTCGCGGTGGCGCAGGAGATACTCGCGGGCCTTAAGGTAATCGTTGGGGTCGAACTCATAGGAGATTGCCACCGGGAAGATGTTCAGTTCGGCGAGGTTTTCGGCCGTCTTGCCCTTGCCGCCGAGCGCGAGCATTTTGATGACGCTTTCCTGCGTGTGGTCGCTCGAATCTTTCGCGCGCCCCTGACGCTGGGCTATCCAGATGCTCTCGTGCTTTTGGTTGATAGCGTGGTGGATGTAGCCTGAAAGCTGTCGTGCGGCGTCGAGCGCCTGACGTGCGGGCAGATTGCGTTTCACTATGAAACTGCCGTTGAGCTTCACGAGATGGGTTATCCAATCATAGATAAGGAGATTGTCGCCGATGGCCACTTCCGACGTTTTCATGCCCTTGCGGATGAAGCAAAGGTTGATGAATGATGCGTCGAGCACGATGTCGCGGTGGTTGCTGATGAATGTGTATGACATAGCGGGGTCTACACGGTCGAGTCCGGTCGAGGTCACTCCGGATGTGGTGTGCTCTTCGAGACGGCTCAGAAAACCGGCCATCACTCGTGTCTGAAAATCCTGTTTTCCGCGGCAACTCTTGAGAAGTTTCACCAAGTCGGGAAACTCGTTCTCAGGCATTACCCATTTCATAGCATGGGCAAATCCGGGGTCGTTGACCATCGCTTCTACATGGCTGGCGAAATCGTTATCGCTGTAGGGTGCTATATCGCTGAAATCTAATTCGTGTGCGTCCATTTGGTTACGCTGTAAGTTCTTGGTTATGCTTTTGCGATGAGGTTCGCTTTTTTCACTAATCTACATATATTAATATGGGGATAGGATAGTGCGTCATCACGAGCTCATCCATCTATTCTAACCTTAGTAGTCGAAACATTGTTGGGTCAAAGTTAGAAATTTTAGTTAAATTTGGCAAGTTTTTGATAGTCGCGTTTCACTTCAACAGAGCTATTTTAAGATTTTTTTAGTCGAGGAGGCGGTGTTTGCACATTTTTTTAGAAAAGTCTCAACAATGCGCGGCCCCGCTGTCGGGTCGTGACAGCGGGGCCGGATGATGCGGAGGGTAGGGGAATGATGTGATTACGCGAGTTCAACCACCGTGATGCCTGCGCCGCCGAAACGCACGTCTTCGTCGCGGGCGCTGCGCACTCCTCCGATGGTCGAGAGATACTGGCGGATGGCCTGACGGAGTGCTCCGGTGCCTGTGCCGTGGAGGATGCGCACCCGCGGTATGGAAAAGCGGATGGCGTCGTCGATAAAGTAGGTGACGGCCTGAATGGCTTCCTCGGCGCGCATGCCTCTCACGTCGATTTCCTGTTTGAAGTTGAGCTGACGCTGATGGTCGGAGTCGATGGTGTTCATCGAGACGCTCGATTTGGCTTCCTGACGCACGGCGGCGTTGGTGGCCGTGAGGCGCGAGAGTTTCACGCTCGTCTTCAGGTTGCCGAATGCCACCGTGGCGTTGTTGCCTTCAATCTGAAGGATTGTCCCGACGGTAGAGCCGCCGTCGAGCTTGACGTTGGTGCCCACTTCGAGCTTCTCGGGCCGACGGCCGGGGTTGGCGGTCTTCGATGATTTTCCTTTAGCCTTCGGGGCGCGGGCCAGAGCAGTGGCCGTGGGGGTGTCGGCCTTGGCGCGTTCGAGGGCGATGCGTTCTTCTTTGAGTCGGCGGCGCGCTTCGAGGGTCTGTTCGCGCTCGGCGTTGGCATTTTTGATGTCGGCGATGGTGCGTTCTATCACGGCGTTCGACGAGTCGAGGATGCGCTTGGCCTCGCGACGCGCCTCTTCGATGATTTCGCGCCGTTGGGTGCGGAGGGCGTCGGCGTCGGTGGTGAATTGCTCGAGTTTCTGCTCCACCTGCTTTTCCTTGCGCTTGATTTCGAGGCGCTTGTTTTCCCAATAGCGTTTGTCGCGGGTGATGTCGAGCAGATAGTTGTCGAGATTGATGTAGTCGCTACCGACAATCTTCTCGGCCTCGTCGATGATTTCTTTCGGCAGGCCGGTCTTGCGAGCTATCTCTACGGCAAACGAGCTGCCCGGATGGCCTATCGAAAGGCGGAACATCGGCTGCATCAGATGGCGGTCGTAGAGCATCGAGCCGTTGACGAGCCCGTCGGTTTCTTCGGCGAAGTGTTTGAGGTTCTGGTAGTGGGTTGTTACGACGCCCCACATTTTCTGGCGGTTCATCTGGTCGAGGATGGCCTGTGCGAGCGCGCCGCCAATCTGCGGCTCTGTGCCCGACCCCATTTCGTCTATCAGAAACAGCGAGCGGTCGCTGCCGTGACGGAGCATGAATTTCATGCTGCGCAGGTGTGACGAGTAGGTTGAAAGGTCGTCTTCGAGCGATTGGTCGTCGCCGATGTCAACGAGCAGTTCCTTGAAAATGCCGAAGTGTGAGTTTTCGTAGGCCGGGGGGAGAAGTCCGCACTGGGTCATGTATTGGAGCGTGCCCACGGTCTTGAGACACACCGACTTGCCGCCGGCGTTGGGGCCTGAAATCACCAGGATGCGCTCGCGCGCGGTCAGCTTGATGTCCATCGGCACGATTTCGCGCCCGCGTTTTTCGAGCGAGAGTTTCAGGCCGGGGTGGCAGGCGTGATACCATTCGAGCTCGGGACTGTCGTGAAGGTGGGGCATCTGTGCGCCCACGGCTCCGGCATACTTGGCCTTGGCAAGAATGAAGTCGAGCTGATAGACGGTGTCGGCGCAGTCGGCGAGCAGCTCGGTCTCGGGGCGCAGGGTGTCGGCTATCGCCGTGAGTATGCGCACTATTTCGCGCTGTTCCTCTATCTGGAGCTCGCGCGTCAGGTTGTTGGCTTCCACTACTTCTGCCGGCTCGATGAACACGGTTTTGCCCGAAGCCGACTCGTCGTGGACAATGCCCTGAATCTTGCGCTTGTTCATGGGCGAGACCGGTATGACGAGGCGTCCGTCGCGCATCGACGGCACGGTGTCGGCGTCGAGGAAACCCGCGGCCACGGCGTTGGCCAGCACGCGGCGCAGGATTGAATTGACGCGCCCCGACATGCTGCGCAGCTGCCGGCGGATGTCGGCGAGTTGAGGCGAGGCGTTGTCTTTGATGATGCCTGTGGTGACGTCGAGCGCGCGGTCTATGGCCGCGGCGATGGTGGGTGGCACGTAGCGCAGGGGTTCGGCTATGTCGGACAGGCGCGGATAGACGGCCTTTCCGTTTTCATGGCGGCGAGAGGCGAAGAAGCGGTCGACGTCGGCAAAGCAGCCTATCATGCGGCGCACGGCTATCAGGTCTTTGATTTCGAGGAAAGTGCCGGGCACTTTGATGGCGCGAAGCATCTCCGAGATGTCGGCCAGGCCTGTGAGCGGAACGCCTCCCTCCGAGTGAGAGGCATCTACCATTTCGGCCACTGCCTCAAGCCGCTTGGTGATGGCGCGGAAGTCGGTGAGAAATTCCATCTCGTCGCACTTCTGACGCGAGCCTTCGCAGCTGCATCGGTGTCTCACCTCCTGACGCACGGAGTCAAATCCTAATTTGCTTTCTATTTTATCGGGAAAAATCATGTGCTTACTTAAGTTTTATTATGTCGGGCCAGCGCGTGGTGGGCGACGGCGAGCGGTGGTCGTGGCGTATCACGTCGGCAAACGGGCGCGATTTGCCGCCGGGGTGCGCTTTGTCGTCATAACGCTGCGACCCTATGGTGACCGTGTCACGGCCCTGAATGCGGTTGATGAGGTCGATGGCGCGGTCAAGTTTGGTCATTCGTTCTTGCCGCTCCGGCGAATACTCGAAGAGGTCGGGCTGTCTGACGTTTCCGTCGGAAATGCCTATCATCATCACTCCGGCTTTTTTGTATTGGTAACCGGGGCGGTAGATTTTGTCGAGGGCTTTGTGGGCGGCTTCGACTATCTCGACGGTCGACGATGTCGAGTTGGCCATGCGGTAGTCTATCATGTTGCCATACTGCGGCAGGTCTTCGCGGAAGCGGTTGGTGACGATGAATACGCCTACGGTCGAGGCCACCGAGCCTTGGCGGCGGAGTTTCTCGGCGCCTCGCGCGGCGAAGTTGGCCACGTGGGTGCGCAGTGTGTCGAGGTCGCTCACCAGTCCGTCGAAGCTGCGGCTCGTCAGGATGGTTTTCTTGGGGGCGGCTTTCTCGTCGGGGATGCAGTCGACGCCGCGCAGCTCCAGATAGGTGCGTTGAAACACGATGTTGAAGCGTGCCTTGACCCATTCGAGGGGCTTTTCGGCCAATTGGAGGGCATTGTCAACTCTCTCTCGCCGGAGGCGCGGAGCCATGCGACGCCCGATGCCCCACACGTCGGCCACTTCGGTCAGCTCCAGAGCCTTGCGTCGCTGTTCGTCGGTAGAGATGACGCAGCAGCGGTTGTAGGCGCGGTATTTCTTGGCAAACCTCACGGCCACTTTGGCCAGCGTTTTGGTCGGGGCGATGCCGATGCTGAGCGGCATGCCGGTGAACTTTCTTACCCTCTTGGCAAGCGCTTCGCCCCAGCTTTTCGCTTCGGTGGCTTCGCCGGGAGGCAACATGCAGAAGGCCTCGTCGATGGAGTAGCGGAAGAAGGCGGGCGCCGCTTTCTTGATGAGGCTCATCACGCGCGCCGTCATGTCGGCATACAGCTCGTAATTGCTCGAAAAGGCCACGACCTGACTTTCGTCAAACTCGCGCCGCATCTCGAAGTAGGGCACACCCATGCGGATGCCGAGGGCTTTCGCCTCGGAAGAGCGCGCCACGACACACCCGTCGTTGTTTGACAACACCACGACTGCCTTTCCTTCGAGGTCGGGGCGAAACACCCGCTCGCAGCTCACGAAACAGTTGTCGCAGTCGCAGATGGCATAGAGGCGGCGCGGCTGTGTGTGGGTCAGCCCTTCCATTTCTTGATGGTCCATAACACCACGCCCCACACTTCAAACTCGTCGGCGCTCGAAATGCGTATCGCTTCAAAAGCGTCGTTGGCGGGTCGGAGTTCGATGTAGCCCTTGCTGCGATGGCTGAGGTCGAGATACTTGATGGTGAATTCCCCGTTGATGTAGGCCACGACGATATCGCCGTCTGAGGCCTCGGCCGAACGGTCTATCACGGCGATGTCGCCGTCGTTGATGCCGGCGTCTACCATCGAGTCGCCATAGACGCGGCCATAGAACGTGGCCTCGGGATGGCGTATCATGTCGCGGTTGAAGTCTATCGACGATTGCTCGTAGCCTTCAGCCGAACTCGGAAATCCTGCTCTGATGGCCGATGCAAACGGCAAGTCGAGCAGACTGCCGAAATCTGCTTCGATGAGTTTGAGGTAGTCGTGCTCCTCGCCCTCGTATTCTTCAAATCTATCTGTCACGTGCATATTCCTCAATAACGCTTACGCTTTACAAAGTTACGCATTTTGACGAAATCCCGCAAATCCGTGCGCCGGTTTTTTATTGTCTGAAACGGATGAGCCGGTTTGACGGTGTCGGGTCAACAGTGTGTCCGCCCTTGATGCCGCTCGCCGCGGGGCTTCTTAGCAGCCCGAAATGAGATGATGTTATGAATAATTTTGATATTTATTTCATATTTTTTTGAAATATTTGAGAAAGTTCGTACCTTTGTCGCACTAAACCTCCTTTACAAACTCACTTTTGACTATAATCCAATCGTTAAATCGTTATTAACCTATGAAATCTCTCAAAGCTCTCATCATGGCTCTGGTCATGGTGTTCGGTGTAGGTGTGATGCCTGCCGCCGCACAGTTCAAGTTCGGTGTTCGCGCCGGTACAAATGTCAATACGCTCCACCTCTCGAAGTCGGAACTCACTGAAAACTTCAGTGCCGGAAATCGCGCAGGTTGGACCGGCGGTCTCCTCACCGAGTTTACCGTGCCCCTGATTGGCGTTGGCGTCGACCTCTCGGCTATGTACGTTCACCGCGTGAGCGGCCTCGACAATGGGTATGCAGATGGTGCTCTCAAGCGCGACTACATCGAAATCCCCCTCAACGTGCGCTACAACTTCTCGCTCCCCGTGGTAAGCAACTTCCTCACCCCCTACCTCGCCGTAGGTCCCTCGGTGTCGTTCCTCACCTCGCGCAAAGCCATCAACGAAGCATTTACCAACCGCACCGTCGACTGGGCTCTCAACTTCGGCATCGGTCTGCGCATCGTTAAGCATCTTGACCTCAACGCCCGCTACGGCCTCGGTCTGAGCAACTCGCTCGTAGGTCTCACCGGTATCGACGGCGGTCACTCTGCCGGCATCGAAGGCAAGAACCGCTACTGGACCATCACCGCAGGCTGGATTTTCTAACCCACCCTCCGTCTGAAAATCTCATCCCCCACAAGCTCCGGCAGAGTCGTTTTATTGCGACCCTGTCGGAGCTATTTTTGTAGCCTTCAGGGAGACGGCCCTCTGTGTGATTTTCAATGCGTTGTGAGTTTCGGGATTGGATGGCCGACTATCTCGGCAGAACTCTCCGGGAGAGTTTCTGACTCCCGCCCGAAAAATAAAATTTTTCCTGTCGGATTTCTTGGAAAGTATCGCGAAAATCACTATATTTGCGCTATACGTTAAACGTGGCAAAATTCATATCTTTTAACGCCTGAAACTTACCGCAAATGACGACCATCTTCATTGTTCTCGGAATCATCTTGCTGATATGCTTGGCAAACTCCGGCTCGGCAAAACCAAAAATGACTAAAGCCGAAGCTGAGAAGGAGTTATTGTGGGAATTGCGAAGGTTTAGTCGGCCGGAAGCCTACGATAAAGCTTTTGAACTTTTTGACGAATATCCGGAATATGACTTGGAGTTGTATCCTCCTTTCAAATCTTGGTATAAAACATTCGTGGATGAATGGCATAAAGAAGGATGTATTAAACTAAAAAACGGTGGCAAATATCATCCGGAAAATGACCCTCTTTATGACCCGAATGCACCTGATTGGTTTGATACGTATCATATCTTCCGCGATTACGATGATGATGATGATGAATATAACGATGATGATGAGGACGTGTTAGCCAAATTATATGAACAGCAGAAGATTGACAGAATGAGTCTAACAGAAAGGATTGATTACGAAGCGTCAAAAAAACGAAAGTTCTTTTAAACATGATATTTTAGCCATACTTTTACCGCAAAAGTAATAGTATGGCTAAAAATCTAAAAAAACGATAGGCTCCCAGTTGAGATTGACCTCAAAGCTAAAAGAGCACAGGAGGAAATGCACAACCTCGAGCAAGCGACTAAAGAACTTCGCGCGCAAAATTTTAATGCTGAAAACAAATTTTGCCGATTGGGGGAAATTTTGTAATTTTGTAGTCTGATATACACCGCTGCTACGGCATGCGGTCTGACACCATATAAAAATCAATTCTTGATATGGGATTTTTTGACCTGTTTTCAAAGAAAAATAAAGAGGAGAAGCAAGAGACCCTCGACCGTGGCCTCGAAAAGACCCAGCGGGGTTTTTTTGACCGCATCTCTCATGCCATAGCCGGAAAATCTACCGTCGACGACGAGGTGCTCGACAATCTCGAAGAGGTTTTCGTCACGTCTGACGTGGGGGTAGACACCACGCTCCGCATCATCGACCGCCTGCAGAAGCGCGTGGCCCGCGACAAGTATGTGGGCTCGTCGGAACTCAACCGCCTCCTTTGCGAGGAAATCTCCGACATGCTCGCCGAAAACTCGGCCAATTCGTCGACCGACGAGTTCACCGTGCCCGAAGGTCACAAGCCCCATGTCATCATGGTGGTGGGCGTCAACGGCGTAGGCAAGACCACCACCATCGGCAAGATGGCCGCGCAGTTCAAGGCCGCCGGCAATAAGGTGATGCTCGGTGCCGCCGATACGTTCCGTGCCGCCGCAATCGAGCAGCTCGAAGAGTGGGGACGACGCGCCGACGTGCCCGTGGTGAAACAGAAACTTGGCAGCGACCCCGCCTCGGTGGCGTTCGATACCCTCCAGAGCGCCATCGCCAACCAAGCCGACGTGGTGATAATCGACACCGCGGGACGCCTTCACAACAAGAAGGGTCTGATGGACGAGCTTACCAAGGTGAAGAAGGTGATGCAGAAACTCGTGCCCGACGCGCCCCATGAGGTGCTGCTCGTGCTCGACGGCTCCACCGGACAGAACGCATTCGAACAGGCACGCCAGTTTGTGGCCGCCACGGATGTCAACGAGCTTGCCATCACCAAACTCGACGGCACCGCCAAGGGTGGCGTCGTGATTGGCATTTCCGACCAGTTTAACATTCCCGTGAAGTACATCGGACTCGGCGAAGGCATCAATGACCTTCAGGTGTTCGACAAACGCGCTTTCGTCGAGTCGCTGTTCGGCGAGAAAAATCTTTGATACGGCTCTGAATGAGTAAGCTTGTAAATGTAGTGTCGATGGGGTGCTCGAAAAACCTCGTCGACTCCGAACGTCTGATGCGCATGCTTTCCGACGTGGGTTTCAAGCCCGTCGAGGCCGACTCCGACGAATGGCTCGATGCCGCGCCGGCCGACCGTTACGTCGTGGTCAACACATGCGGCTTCATAGGCGATGCCAAGGAAGAATCGATTCAGGAAATCCTTGTCCATGCCGCCGAGCGGGCCGAAGGCTCGATAGCCGGGCTCTACGTCATGGGCTGCCTCTCCGAACGCTATCGCGACGAACTCCCTCCCGAAATCTCGGAGGTAGACGGCTGGTGGGGCAAAACCGACTGGCCCGGCCTCGTCACGCATCTGGCCGAACGTGCGCCCGCCACAGCTCCCTACGACCGCGTCATCACCACGCCCCGCCATCACGCCTACATCAAGATAGCCGAAGGATGCAACCGCATGTGTGCCTTCTGCGCGATACCCCTCATCACCGGGCGCTACAAAAGCCGTCCCGTCGAAGAAATAGTCGAAGAGGTCAGGATGCTCGTGGGCCGCGGAGTAAAGGAATTCAACATCATCGCCCAGGACCTCACGGGCTATGGCAAAGACATCTATGGCCGCTATGACATAGCGCGTCTCGTCAGAGCCATTTCCGACGTTCCCGGAGTGGAGTGGATTCGCCTCCATTACGCCTATCCCAAGGATTTCCCCATGGACCTGCTTGACGTCATGGCCGAGCGTCCCAACGTGTGCAAGTATCTCGACATCGCGTTGCAGCACATAGCCGACCCCGTGCTGGCCAACATGCGCCGCCACATCACGGCAGCCGAGACGCGCGAACTGCTCGCCGAAATACGCCGCCGCGTGCCCGGCATTCATCTGCGCACCACTCTCATGGTGGGTTTCCCCGGCGAGGGTGAGGCCGAATTCGATAAGCTCTTCGATTTCGTCGAGGAGCAGCGCTTCGAGCGCATGGGTGCGTTTGCCTATTGCGAGGAAGAAGACACCTATGCCGCGCGCCACTTCGAAGACGCCGTTCCCCCCGAAGTGAAACAGGCGCGTCTCGACCGACTGATGGAGCTTCAGGAAGAAATATCCGACCTCTTGCAGCAGCAGAAAGTGGGCACGACGCAGCGTGTCATCATCGACCGCGAAGATGGCGACTATTACGTAGGCCGCACGCAATTTGACTCCCCAGAAGTCGACCCCGAAGTGCTCGTCAGCAAGGAAGTGCCCCTGACGCGCGGTCAGTTTGTCGACGTACTCATCACCTCGGCCATGCCTTTCGAACTCATCGGACGTGTGGCCGACGCTAACCCTCAACCTTCCGACGACGCAGACCAATGAACCATAGTGCGCTGACACTTTCGCCCGATGCTCCTAAAGAACTGATGTCAAGGTTTGTCACCGCCGTGGGCGCGTGTCTCACCTATCATTTCCCGTTCGCTCTCTTTTCGATGCCCGGAAGTAGCGAGATGCGTCTCATGGCCATGTATCCCGACGCCGAAAACTCTACGACGGCCTTCCCCGTCGACGACGACGGCCTCGAATATATCGACCCCGAGACGGATTGTTTCTTTATCGGACGTTTCGGCGGCGACGAGGAACGCATAGCCGGAGTGAGAGACACTCTGACGCTCGACGAGATACTCGCCTACAAGCCTGAGCCGATAGGCATGGAAGAGATTTTCCCCGACCCCGACAGTCTGACCGCCGATGTGCCACCTGATTACAGTGCGCTCATTTCGCCCACCGAAAGCTCGACCCATCCCCTGAACTATTCTAAATCGTTCAAGGTGCTGAAGGAGCGTCTGCGCACATTCGGCGGAAAGATGGTCTTGTCGCGCATTCATGCCGAGGTCATTGTCGGGAGCATCATCGACCAGTTCAGAAAACTCCACAGTTTGTGCGGAAATTGTTTCCGCTACCTCTGTTTCACGCGCTCAACAGGCGTCTGGATAGGAGCCACTCCCGAAGTGCTGCTCCACACCCGCGCCGACGCGCCCGGTCATTTCTACACCATGGCGCTTGCCGGCACCCGCCCCGCCGATGCCCCCGGCCCCTGGGACTCCAAGAACATCGACGAGCAACGGATGGTGGTCGACGGCATACGCAAAGACCTCGAGTCGCTGGGACTCACCGTCAGTCTCGGACCAACAGACGAACTCCGCCTCCCCTCGGTAAAACATATCCTGACGAAAATTGAAGCCGAAGGCGACGCCTCGCCCCTCGAAGTGCTCAACGCCATCAATCCCACCCCCGCCACTCTCGGTTGGCCCCGCGATTTGGCCGAAAGCGAAGTCGACATCCTCGAAAATCATCAGCGTTATTGCTATGCGGGCGCCGTAGGGTGCTGTCTCGGAGGTAATCTCAATGCTTTCGTCAACCTCCGCTGTGCCTTTGCCAAGCGTCTCACCCAAGAATCAGAGCCCCGCTGGCTCTACAACTTCTATGCAGGTGGAGGCATCACCATCGACAGCGTCGAGGAAGACGAATGGGAGGAAACCCAACTGAAAATCGACTCAACGCGACAGCCTTTCCTCAACGAGATGGCCGCCGAGTATTCCATCCCCGACAACATCGCTCCGGTAGAGCTTCCATTTTAATCACACTTTCTTCACATCCCATCAATGAACAACAAGACGGGTCGCCCGATTCTAATAATTCTTATAGCTGTGGCCATCATCGCCGGTGTGTCACTCCTGCCGCTGGCCGAATGGTCGGGGGGCAAACTCAAGAATTTTTCTCTCGTGTCAGATGTGCAGAAAGTTGTGGCCGAGGATGCCCCGGCCGACTCCACGGAGGTCACCGACGACATCGACCCCGAGCTTCTCGAGGCCATGGCCGCCGAAGTGGGCGACGCTGTCGTCAACGGCACTCCCGCGCCTCATCCCCTCACCGCTCCCGACTCGGTGCTCGCCCAGTCAATCGACACGATTATCTCCGAGCCTAAACCCTCGCGCAGCGGCGACCTCGTGGTCATCGAAGACTATTCGGCCTCAGGCCTCGGGCTCGTGCAGCTCCGCAACGCCATCAATTCGGGGCGCCTCGCCCGCATAGCGGTCGTGGGCGACAGCTACATCGAGGGCGACATTTTCACACAGGACTTCCGCGAACTCATGCAGAGCGCATACGGCGGCGAGGGCGTCGGGTTTGTCAACATGCACTCCGATTTCCCCGGGTTCCGCCGCTCGGTCAAGCAGGGCGGAAAGGGGTGGAAAACCTATCTCGCCAACAAAAAGGATGCCCGCCGCGATTACATCGACCTGGCCGAACAGTATGCCATGCCCACCGGCGATGCCACGTCGACCTATCAAGGCACCAAAGCATTCACCCACACCGGCAGCTGGGCCGTCTCGCGAATGCTCTTCATAGCTCCCGAAGGCGCGGAGATTTCCGTTAAGGCGGGACAATCTGACTGGCAGACCCACAATATCGAAGCCTCGCCAGACGTTAAATGTATAGAGGTGGCCTCGGCAACCTCCGACTTTCAGGTCAAGACCTCCACGCGCTCGCTCATCGGGCTCGGCGTCTGGCTCGACGGCCTCTCGGGCGTGAGCGTTGACTGTATGTCGTCGCGCGGCTTCTCGGGCATCACCCTCACAAAGGTAAATCCCGAACTCTGCCGTCAGATGTCTACCGACGTCGACTACAATCTCATCATCCTCGAGTTTGGCATTAATGCCCTCTCGGCCTCGCAGAGCAACTACTCGCTCTATTGCACCCGCATGGTCGAGGTAATCAACCACGTTCGCCGTTGCTATCCGCGCGCCGACATCCTGCTCATGGGCATAGGCGACCGCGGCATGAAACGCGGCGGTGCCGTTGTCTCGATGCCGACGGCCGCAGCTATGGTCAGCGCCCAGCGCGATGCGGCGCGCCGCGCCCACTGTCTCTTCTGGGACACCCGCGAGGCGATGGGCGGCGACGGAGCCGTGGTGGAGTGGTGCCGCTCAGGCCTCGTCAACAAAGACTACATTCACATGACCCATAAGGGAGGTGCGCGTCTGGCCAAAGCTCTCTTCGCCGCTGTGCAAGCCTCGCTCAACCACGCGTCGCCTGCTCCGGCCTTCGGCGCCGACACCGCAGAAGGTTCACCCTTTCAGGCACTATGATAAGTAAGTTCAAAAAATAAAACGATATATATGTAAGAAAATTCTTGAACAATAAAACTCGTTCTTTTTGCATGCTTGAAGTTTGTCATTCGGTTGCATAGAGAGGCTATGCGCCCTCGTTCCGCACTTCAATCCTCTCAAAAACAACTTCATTTTATCTGTTCATTTATTTTTCTCACTTACTTATAGACTAAGATGTTCTACCGACAGATAAGACTTCTACGCTCTCTCTCGCTTTGCGCCGCGATGCTTTTTGCGGTGCCCATGGTTCACGCCCAGACCGCCCCCGATTCCGATGAGGAAGAGGTGGCCGACGACTCAGCCTCTGAAGAAGACGACGAACTCGCGCAGCAGGAATACCTCGCCTCGCCCGTCACCATCCCCGAAGATGTCGACGACATTGATATCCCCGTGCCGTCGTTCATCAACAATGCCGCCAACCACATCATCTTCAACGGTGCCGACTGGAGCCGTCTGCGCGACGCCGTAATGCAGTCGACCAAGCACCCCGTCAACATTGTCCATATCGGCGACTCTCACATTCAGGCCGACTTCTCTACCTCTACCACGCGCCGCCTGCTTCAGTATGACTTCGGCAACGCAGGGCGCGGCCTCATCGCCCCCCTCAAAATCAGTGGCACTAACCAGCCCACCGACTACACCTTTGCCTCGCGCGGAGCATGGACGGCCAACAAACTGATGAGCCAGTCGTGGCGTCAGACCGTCGGGTTCACAGGCTGCTCCATCCACCCCAACACCAACTCAAGCTCGCTCATCATCTCGACGGCCTCGCCCGACGACTACGACCCCTTCCGTTCGGTCACCATTTTCCACACCGGCCGCATGCAGGTCACCTCTGTCGAGGACGCCGAGGGCAATCAGCTCAAATATCGCGCCATCCCCTCGAAAAACTACACGCAGATTCTGCTCAACGAGGCGGTAGACGGCATCACGGTCAACTTCAATTCGGCCGGCGACCTCACCGTGTTCGGTGCGTCGCTGTCGGGCGACCGCGCCGGACTCTTCTATCACGCCATCGGAAACAACGGCGCCACCTACGCCACCTACAACCGCATCGGCAACGTCGGCCAGGGCATCGCCCCTCTGTCGCCCGACCTCGTCATCATCTCGTGCGGCACCAACGAAGCCTTCGGGCGTCTTGACGTGGCCGGTTTCAAATCGGCCATCGACCGTCTCGTCAAAAACATCCGCTCCGCCAACCCCGACGCTCTCATCCTCCTCACCACTCCTATGGAATGTCACAAGAGCGTCACCACCACCAAGAAACAGCGCGTGCGCCGCAAAGCCACCCGCAAGCGCAAAGCCGGTTGGACCACCGTCAATAAGAAAGTGAAATCCTATGCCGTCAATCCCAACATCGCCCCCTTGCGCGACGCTATCCTCGCCTATGGCAAAGCCAACGGAATAGCTGTCTACGACTGGTATGCCGTGGCCGGCGGCGCAGGAGCCTCGTCGTCGTGGATTGCCGACAACCTTTTCGCCAAAGACCGCGTGCACCACTCGCGCACCGGCTACAATCTCGAAGGCCGCCTGCTCTATGAAGCTCTCCTCGACGCTTTGCGCAAGCAGTAAATCCCTCTACGTTTTCTCACCACTTCCCCGCACACCGTAACCTCGCGATTATGTCATTCTCTCAAGTAGCCGACTATGCCAATTCTTGGCTTGAGCGTTTGAATATTGATGTCGATAAAGTTGTCGACCTCTTCGTCTACGACCCCTCTTCACCCCTGCTCTTCAACACAGGGCTTTTCTTCGTGCTCTTCGTGGCCTTCATCATCATCTACAGGGTGTTTCGCTCTACGCGCACGCTGCGGATGCTGTTTGTCATACTCTTCTCGCTCTTCTTCTATTACAAATCGTCGGGGCTCTGCTGCCTGATTCTTCTCGGTGTGGCGGTCAGCGACTTCCTGCTCGGTCTGTGGATGGACGCGGTGCGTGAGCGCGGACAACGCGGCGTCATGCGACTCATCGTGGCACTCAACGTGCTCGCCAACGTCGGCATGCTGGCCTACTTCAAGTATTTCAACCTCCTCATCGAGTCGGTCAATTCGCTTTTCACCACCAACTTCGACACCCTCGAACTTCTCCTCCCCGCCGGCATCTCGTTTTTCACATTCCGCTCCATCAGCTACATCGTCGACCTCTATCGCGGCGTGCTTCCCGCATGCCGTCGTCCTCTCGACTACATCTTCTTTCTCACCTTCTTCCCCCCGCTTCTCGCCGGCCCCGTGGTGCGCGCCAAGGACATGCTCCCGCAGATTGCCGCCAACCCCGTGGCCACCCGCGAAATGACTTCGCAGGGTGTCTGGCTCATCATCGTCGGCCTCATCAAGAAAATGGTCATCGCCGACTACATTTCGGGCAACTTCGTCGACCGAGTGTTCGACAATCCCGCCCTCTACAGCGGCTTCGAAAACCTCATGGCCACCTTCGGCTTCACCATCCAGCTCTATTGCGACTTCTCGGGCTATTCCGACATGGCCATCGGCCTCGCCCTGCTCCTCGGCTACAAGTTTGCCGACAACTTCAACGCCCCCTTCAAGGCCGAAAGCCCCACCGAATTCTGGCACCGCTGGCACATTTCGCTCTCCACCTGGCTGCGCGACTACGTCTACATCCCCCTCGGAGGCAACCGCTGCTCGCGTCCGCGCGCCTACTTCAACCAGTTTGCCACGATGGTCATCGGCGGCTTCTGGCACGGAGCCTCATGGATGTATGTCATCTGGGGCGGAGCACACGGCCTGCTGCTCGTAGGCCACAAGATGGTCAAGGGCGTGCTGCCTCACGGAGCCACGCGCGAGGAAATCACCGAAGAGGGCGAAATCGTCACCCGTCCCACGCTCGGCGCCCGCATTCTCGCCTCGCCGCTGCTCCGCGGCTTCAACATCATCATCACGTTCTGCTTCGTGGCAGCAACGTTCATGCTCTTCCGCGCCCGCTCGCTTGAAGATGTCTCGACCATGTGGACTCAGATTTTCCACAACTTCCATCTCGACGTGGCCCCGCAGTTTGTCACCGGCTACCTTGCCATAGTCTGCGCCATGCTCTTCGGATACATCGTCCATATCACCCCCTCGTTCATCACCGGGCGCGTGCGCCGTTGGTTCTGCGCCTCCCCGCTCATCATTCAGGCCATCCTGCTCGCCCTCGCGATTCTCATAGTAATCCAAGTGCGCTCCTCCGACCTCGTCCCCTTCCTCTACTTGCAATACTAATCCAGGACTCCTTCGAGTCACGACGATACAATCAGCGGCCGCCTCCTCTCGGAGACGGCCGCTTTGAGTCTAAATCCCTTGTGATTTGATTTTGCGTCGAGGTGTTATCTCTTGGTTACGTTCTCTGCTTTTTTGCTTGACGTATGCCAATTTTTGTAGGAAGTAGAAGTAAATCCGCCAACCCAGCCGCTGAAGTTGGGATAAGCCTCCTTGATGTTGACACACTCACGGGGCCACTCCCACTTGCTACCGGTGAGAAGAATCATCTGAGGAGCTACGTTTTCTTCGTTCTCATCGGGGCGACCTATCAGATATGACCCTTCGCCGAGGTTGTAGCCGGGAAGTGCTGCGAAACCGTCGCCCTCGCGGGCATCAATGTTGAGCTGATTGCCGTGGTCGACGAGCACCGCAAAGCCGTGCATGGGTTGGTTTTTCGCCGACATCTTGTTTTCTAACGTAAAGGTGAAGTTTTCCGGGTCGTCATCGTAGGGGATTGAGAATTTCACTTTCTTTCCTGCGGGACGTTCCACAGTGGCATCAGTGTTGATTTGGCGGGTGTGGGTGGAGGCTCCGAGCCACTTGTGGATTTCTGTTCCAATCACGTAGGTGCCTTCATGCGTCGGCTTCGACATATGCGCACGTATTGCCTCGTTGACGGTGTAGTAGTCGGCATCGCCCGACGAGGGAAGCTCAGGTGTGCTCACCAGACGTCCTGTGTAGGTGATGTAGAGCGGCATCGTGCCTCCCGCTGCCAAAGGTTCTACCTCAATCGTCCTGACCGCCACGGCGTCTGTCAGTCCGCCGTATCTTAACGCCCGCAGCGCAGCATCATCGTTTACACTTGGCAGAGTTTCGATTACATCTGTAAATGTGAATACGGCATCATTGAAATCCCAGTCGAATGACCCTCCGAGATCCTCGGCTGCAATAGTCCAAGTAAATTTCTTATAATTGGTCCCGAACCCGAATTCAAGTTTTATCCCATTTACCGGAATGACCAACAGCAGGACATCTGCATAGTCTCGAATACAATCATCATTAGGCTTCGTAGGAGGATTATTGAAACCTATGAGCAATGCATGGTCAGAGGAAAGAGTTGTGACTGTCTCCTCATCATAGATAGTAAATTCGGTTGTTGGAGGCAATTGAATGCGGCGAGTGCTGCTTACAGCATCCGCTATTCCGTCGATAGTTGACTTATAATATCTTCCCATCCAATTGGCCGCGTTTAGCTCAGGATTTGAAGAACTTGGCATACACCCAAACCATTGGGTACTAAAACAGTAAGGAAGGTGCCCTCTTACGCCACTAAAGTCAATAAGGCGGCCCTTTGATACTATCAATGGATTATTATCGTCGGATATTGGATAAGCTTCATCGAATGAGCCGTCGTTGAATTTGAATCCCGTTAAAGTTTCCCAATTTATGGTATTCTTATTGGATTGAGTCATGGAATAGCCCAAATTGGGGAAAGGAATGCCCCATCCATTAAAAAGTGGCATTTCGGTTGACGTGAGTCTATACATATTGTGTATACAGGTTGTCAGTGCCTTGATGGGTATATCTTCTCTCTTTCGCCAATAAATAGGGAAGACGTACATTTTGTCGGTGTCGTTCTTTCGACCGAAATTTGTTTCGCCATATGGCTGGGGCACTCCGGTCCAATTAGTTTCACGATCTGAGATACCAATAGCAGGTTTGTCGATACCTATAGGAAACTCGTCAAAGTAGGCTTTCAGCCACTCATCATATTTGAAAGCCAAGACAGGGTCGCTGGTTGCCACAATACGGCCGACACCATTAGACTCCCCCACATCTACCAAAATTTTTCGGCTTTCGGGATTCTCCACCGGGTCGGGGAGATTGTCAAGGTCGACGAGTCCGTCAGCCGCCACTTCATACTTCTGCATCCCGAGGGAGACGTAGAGAGAAGTGATGTCGGAGGGGATTGTGACGGGAACGCGCGTGGTGCCTTCGCCCACATTGAGGTTGCCGAACAAATACTCTTCGCCCTCGTAGACTGCGGTGACAAGAATGTGGGTAGGACGGGAGGCTTTCACCATCAGTCCCGCAGAGCGGGCCATCGAGAAGTCATGACCATCGGCGGGAACACCGAACTCTTTGACGAAAGCGCGAAGATAGCCCTCGGTGGGAGCATTCGAGTCCGGACCATCATCGGAGCACGCCGCCATGCCTGAGGCGAGGAGTGCGCACAATAGAAATCTCATTGATTTCATATGAAAGTGTTAGGTTTTTATGTCCGTGCGCACCTCCGGACAGTTGGAAGATTAAGTTAAAGTCAGTAGTTGGACCTGAATTGCCCTCACTGTCTTTTCATTAGAAAACGTAAGGATAAAAAAACGTGGTGCTCTTACCGTTGTTCGACCACTAAACGAGGCTTCTCGCATTGCCCATGAGAGTAGGTCGACAACGATAGTAGCCCACGAAGTATAATTCGTCGCCACGGCCACAGTCTGCCGAGTCCTGGGGAGAGGACTACAGACAGACTTAGCCGCATGTAGACTGAATGTTACACACGTAAGGCATTTATTCGTTGCGTTGTCCCTCTCTCATTGAAATTTTGCGAGAATTTCGTTTAGCGGAACGAGCGCATGATAAACGCTTTTTTATCTTATGTTGACGTCACGGTCTACAGTCTCGCTCTCGAAACATCCTGACGTATCTGTGTGCAAAATTATACAAATCCCGTTAAACTCCCAAATTTTTCAACTGATTTTTTGAAAAAGTCAATTTTTTATGGGTTGATTTTCACAAACACGCGTTGCATGATGCTCAAAAATGATAAATCACACCCGCCGCAGATGTCTGAGGCGGGGGTGATTTCAGTAGGATGATAATCGAGAGGGAGACCTCTAAAATGTTATTTTGAGGGGGTGACGGGGAGGATTTTGCCGTCGGGGGCGAAGGAGAGCGGGTCGATGCAGACTTCACGGTGGTAGCCGGGGCCCGCTTCGCGGTCGATGTAGTCTTTGTTGATGCGGTGGTAGACTATGAACCATTCGTCGGTGCCGGGCAGACAGATGACCGAGTTGTGGGCAGGGCCGTAGATTTCTTCGTCAGGACGCTGTATCAGTATGACAGGCTGTTCGGCCACTTCGATAGGGCCCAACGGCGACTTGGCCGTGCCGTAGGCCACGTGGTAGTTTGGCGAACCGGTGTCGTCTACCGACCACATGAAGTAATAGAGTCCGTCGCGATAGAACACGTAAGGTCCTTCGCGATAGGCATAGTCCTGCTTCGTGCCCCCTTCGGGAGTCATCACGGTGATGGTCTCGGGGATGAGGGCCGTGAGCGAGTCGTCGAGTTGCGCTCCGGCCATGTAGGCGTTACCCCAGTAGATGTAATATTTCCCTGATACGGGGTCTTGGAACACGTCGACATCAATCTGCTGACCGCGTCCTACGGGCGAGTCGGAAATCAGAGGTTTGCCGAGGTCGACGAAAGGACCGAGCGGGTCGTCGGCCACGGCCACGCCTATCTCCTTGCGTCCCGACGCAGGATTGTTGCCGCTGAAATAGAAATAGTATTTGTAGCCGTCGGCCTCCTTGCGCTCGATGATGGCTGGCGCCCAGGCATTGCCGTCGGCCCAACTGACGGCATCGGTCTTGAGGTCGAGCATGATGCCCTCGTCGGTCCACGTCGAGAGGTCGGGCGACGAAAACACCATGAAGTAGTGCCCGCCCCAGCGCGGCGTTCCGTCAGTGGTGGAATAGATGTAGTATTTGCCGGTTTTGTTGGAGTAGACAATCTCAGGGTCGGCATGAAAGCCCGGCAGGATAGGGTTGTGGTCGGGGCTGAGGGTGACGGCCGACGAGGACACCGCGACAAATGCGCCGAGCAGTGTCAGAAGAAGTTTTTTCATGGTTGCTAAACTTGAAAGTTAGAAATTGCCGTAAGGTAGCGAAAAGAGCACGTCGCCCCCCTTGGCATCGCCCGATTGGAGGCCTTTGGAGAGCCACCGCATGCGCCATTCCGAGCGACCGTGATTGAAGCTTTCGGGCATTTCCCGACCGTAGGCTTTTTTCTGGAGATAGTCGTCGCCGATTTTCGACGCGGCGTTGATGGCAGCTTCGATGTCGCCCGGTTCGATAGACCCGAACATTTCGTTGTCATCGTGACCCCACACCCCGGCGTAGTAGTCGGCCTGAAGTTCGAGACGCACGCTGATTTGATTTGCCTCGGTCTCCGACAGACGCGACATGGCCGAGTGAGCTTGGCCGAGAGTGCCGAGCAGATGCTGAACGTGGTGACCCACCTCATGGGCTATGACGTAGGCATAACAGAAATCGCCCGACGCGCCAATCTGACTCTGCATGGTCTTGAAGAAATCGAGGTCGATGTAGACGGTCTGGTCGGCCGAGCAGTAGAACGGGCCTACCTGAGCGTTGCCCTGCCCGCATCCGGTCTGGATGGAGCCGGAGTAGATTACCATTTGCGGCGGTTGGTATTCGCCCCAGCCGTTCTGTTGAAATTCGCGGGTCCAGACATCTTCCGTCCCGGCGAGCACCTTTGACGAAAGGTCGTAGAGGCGTTGCGTCTCCGGGTCGTCGGCCACGGCTGTGGTGTTGGCTCCCGAGCCGTCGCCCAAGGCGTTGAGTGCCGAAGAGGCGACGTCGCCCAGGTCGCCACCCGAAAGGAGTGTGATTATGGCGGCGATTATCACGCCGGCAATTCCGCCGCCTATGCCGATGGTTTTGCCCGACATGCCTCGTCGGTCCTGAATGTTGCTGCTGTTTCTGCGTCCGTCAAGTCGCATAGTTACTGAAATTATTATGTGTGACACTCTACGAAACTGCCCCGGAGAAGTGTCTTCGGGGCAGCACGTAGTATAGAAATCTTTTTAGTCGAGCTCGTGAATGATGAGGCCCGAACGGAGCTTGGGCTCAAACCATGTGGTCTTCGGGGGCATGATGTTGCCCGAATCGGCAATGTTCATCAGTTGCTCCATCGAGACGGGGTAGAGCGCGAGGGCCACGGCCATTTCGCCCGAGTCGACGCGGCGGCTGAGTTCGCCGAGTCCGCGGATGCCGCCTACGAAGTCGATGCGTTTGTCGGAGCGGAGGTCGGTGATTCCTAGGATGTCGCGCAGGATGAGGTCAGACGAGATGGTCACGTCGAGCACCCCGATGGGGTCGTTGTCGTCGTAGGTGCCTTCCTTGGCTGTCAGCGAATACCATTTGCCGTCAAGATAGAGAGCGAAATTGTGGAGAGCGGCGGGGCGGTAGGGCTCGGCGCCTTTCTCCTCGATGTCGAACGATTTGGCAACGCGGTCGAGAAATTCTTCCTTCGACAGGCCGTTCAGGTCGCGCACCACGCGGTTGTAGTCGATGATGTTGAGGTGTGAGGCGGGGAAAGCCACGGCCAGGAAGTAGTTGTATTCCTCGTCGCCGCGGTGGGCGGGGTTGTTGGTGGCTTTTTCGTGACCCACGAGAGCGGCGGCCGCCGAGCGGTGATGACCGTCGGCGATGTAGAGGTTGGGGATTGCCTCAAACTCGCGGGTGATGGTTTCAATCATCTCAGGGTCGTCAACCACCCAGAAGTGGTGTCCGAAGCCGTCGGGCGCCACGAAGTCATACTCAGGCTCGCCGGCGGTGACGGTGTCTATCACCCTCTGAAGTGCCTCGTTGTCGGGGAAGGCGAAAAACACAGGCTCGATGTTGGCGTTGTTGATGCGCACGTGTTTCATGCGGTCTTCCTCTTTGTCGCGGCGTGTGAGTTCGTGCTTCTTGATGCGCCCCTCCATGTAGTCGGCCACATTGGCGGCCACCACGATGCCATACTGCGTGCGGCCGTCCATGGTCTGCGCGTAGATGTAGTAGTGGTCGGCGTCGTCTTGCACGAGCCAGCCGTTCTGACGGAAGGCGTTGAAGTTTTCGACGGCGCGGTCGTAGACGCGCGGGTCATGTTCGTCGGTGCCCGGCTCGAAATCTATCTCGGGCTTGATGATGTGATAGAGCGAGTGGGGGTTGCCCTCGGCCTCGGTGCGCGCCTCGTCGGAATTGAGCACGTCGTAGGGGCGCGAGGCCACGCGGGTCACCATATCTTTGGGCGGACGTATGCCGCGGAAAGGCTTGACTTTTGCCATGATATCAGGTTTAAGAATGATGGCCGCGGCATGACGGAGTTTTCGAGCCGCCATGCCACGGCCTGAATGGATGTGTGAGGAGTAAGCGTGATTACTTGCGCGAGCGCACGATGGTCTGCTTGCGGTCGGGACCGATTGACACGATGGTGATGGGCGTCTGAAGCTCTTTCTCGAGGAACTCGATGTAGTCTCTGAACGCCTTGGGGAATTCGTCTTCGCTCTGCATGGCGGTCATGTCGGTCTTCCAGCCGGGGAGCGTCACGTAGACGGGCTTGATTTCCTCTTCTATCGAGAAGGGGAACTGGCGGGTCTCCTTACCGTCGATTTCATAGGCCACGCAGGCTTTGATTTCGTCGAAACCGTCGAGCACGTCGCTCTTCATCATTATCAGCTGTGTCACGCCGTTAAGCATGATGGCATAGCGGAGAGCCACGAGGTCAATCCAGCCGCAGCGGCGTTCGCGTCCGGTGACGGCACCGTACTCATGTCCGAGGTCGCGGATGGTCTTTCCCGTCTCATCGAAAAGTTCGGTGGGGAAGGGGCCTGACCCTACGCGGGTGCAATAGGCTTTGAAGATGCCGAACACTTCGCCGATTTTGTTGGGGGCCACGCCGAGACCCGAGCAAGCTCCGGCCGAGATGGTGTTCGACGATGTCACGAAGGGATACGAGCCGAAGTCGATGTCGAGCAGGGTGCCCTGAGCGCCTTCGCAAAGTACGCTCTTGCCCTGAGCCAGCAGGTCGTTGACGAGAAATTCCGAGTCGACTATCTGATAGGTCTTGAGATAGTCGATGGCCTCAAACCAAGCCTTGTCGAGCTCGGCGAGTTTCTCTGCATCCGGCTCTGCGCCGAGAGCCTTGAGGCGGGCGATGTGACGGGCGCGCTGAGCGGCGAATTTTTCGTCGAAGTTGCAGAACACGTCGCCCAGACGCAGACCGTTGCGCGAAATCTTGTCGGTGTAGGTCGGGCCGATGCCCTTGCCCGTGGTGCCGATTTTGCCGGCGCCTTTGGCTGCCTCGTTGGCAGCGTCGAGCAGGCGATGGGTGGGGGCGATGAGATTGACTTTCTTCGAAATGCGGAGGATGTCGCGCAGGGCGATGCCGCTCTTCTCAAGCTCCTCGGCTTCCTGACGGAACAGCACCGGGTCGAGCACCACGCCGTTGCCTATGATATTAATCTGCCCATGCTGGAAAATGCCCGAGGGAATGGAGCGGAGCACATACTTTTTGCCCTCGAACTCAAGGGTGTGTCCGGCGTTGGGGCCTCCCTGGAAGCGGGCCACAGCGTCATAGCGAGGGGTCAGCACGTCGACCACCTTACCTTTTCCTTCGTCGCCCCATTGGAGCCCGAGAAGCACGTCTACTTTCATGTTTGTCAGATGAAATATGTGTTGAAAAGTGAATGAATTCTGTTTTTGCGGAGAGGGGAGAGGTCTCCTGAAACCGTGTCGGCACACACCGACGCACGGTGTCTCGCTCGGAGCGAAACGCCGTCGGCGCGGTTTCAGCTACAAAGTTACTATCTGCGGGGCAAAATTCCAAATTTTTCGCCCCAAATCGGTGCACACAGCATAAAAAAAAGGATGAGACACAGGGCGAACCCTGCATCTCATCCCAACTCAAAATCAACGTTAAAACTATTGTTTCAAGTATTGGAGTAGTTTCTTTTTAGTGGATACCACCGGCAAGCACGAGGTCGGTGAGCCATATCCACAGCGGGCAGAACCCGATGAAGAGTATCACTGACAAGGTCAGCGAAGAGGTGCCCGTTGCGACGTAGGTGTCATACTCGTCGGCAATAATGATGCCCGAGAATGCCGGGGGAAGGGCGGCGGCTACGACAAGCATCTTCAGGTTGAAGGGGTCCATCTTGAAGAGCAGACCGAGGATAAGCACTACGGCCGGCATAAGAATCATCTTCATTATCGAACCGAGAATCACCTGCCAGTTGATAGACATCTTGATGGCCGAAAGGGTGATACCTGCCGAGAAGACTGCCATTGAGGCGTTAGCCTTGGCGATAAGGTCGAACGAGGGGCTTGCCCATGCCGGCCACTGCAGTCCGCAGAGCACCAGAATTACGGCGAGGATAGGAGCCCACGCAACAGGCTGCTCAAGAGCGTGAATTACAGGCTTCCATGCACTCTCGGCCTTGTGGTCGGGGTTCTGCTTGGCCAGTGAGGCGTTCATCAGCGAGAGACCTACAGGGATACCGACGGCGTTGACCACGATACCCACGATGGCAACGACGAGTGCCACGGCCGGGGTGGTGCCGAAGATAGGTTCGAGCACCGCAAATCCGAGGAAGCCGATGGTAGGCGAACCTGAAATCAAGGCCGACACGGCCGCGTCGGCGCCGGTGTTTTTCTTAAACATTCTGAACACGAAGTAGACCGCCATAAAACAGCCCATGATGCCGATGAGCGACACGAGGGTCAGACGAATGTCTTTGGCGAGGTCTTCGCGCGAGGCTTGTACGATGCTCACGAAAAGCGCGGCAGGAAGGGCGTAGTCGAGCACCACTTTGTTAAACTGCTTCGCATCATCGCCTGTGAAGATTTTCTTCTTGCCGGAGATGAAACCGGCCAGCATCACCACGATAATCGGGACGATGGCATATAGGAGAATGTGAGACATAATAGTTGACGTTAGGGGTTAGAGGAAGAGATGAAACTTGAAATAATGATGAGCCGTCGCCGCCCGGGGGGAAGCCCCCGCGACTGCGACGGCATTGATGGTGTCTCACATGTCCTTAGACCTCGATAGGAATAAGAGGAGTGGGATTGAGGTAGCCGATGTGGCCTGATTCTTTACCTGCGTCGGCGGCAAGCTGCACGTCGATGAGGCAAGGTTCCTTCGACGAGATGGCTTCCGTGAGAGCCTTCGAGAGCTCGTCGGGAGTGGTGACGTAGTAGGTGCGGGCACCGAATGCGTCGCCGAGCTTGTCGTAGCGTGCGTGGATGTCGAGGGTGGTAGGAGCGGGGTCGGTGGTGTTGTCAAGCGGTTTGCCGATGCCGTTGTAGATACCGCCGTTGTTGAGGATTACGACGGTGACAGGCAGTTTGAAGCGGCAGATGGTTGAGAAGTCCATGCCCGAGAAACCGAATGCCGAGTCGCCTTCGATGGCCACTACGGATTTGCCGGTGGCAACGGCGGCGCCGATGGCCGAGCCCATGCCCATGCCCATGATTGACCATGTAGCGCAGTCCACGCGGTGGCGGGGAAGCTCCATGCTGATGGTGTCACGGGTATCGTCGAGCGTGTTGGCACCCTCGTTAATAAGGACTACATCGGGGTTGGCGGCGAGGATAGGTTTGATGGCGCTCAGGGCCGACCAATGGTTCATCGGCATGAGTTTGGCAGCGTCGGCCAGACGGGTCTCGAACTTGCCGTTTTTCTCCTTGGTCTCGGCCTGCAGCGAGGTAACCCAAGAGGGGTCGGCGGCCATCTTCTTGCCTTCGAGACCGGCGAGGATAGCTTCGAGCGAAAGGTTGAGGTCGCCGACTACCGGTGCGGCGATGGGCACGTTGCGGTCGATTTCCTGAGGCTCGACGTCGAGCTGGATAAATTTCGTGGCGGGATTCCATTTGCCCTTGCCGAACGAGAGCATCCAGTTGATGCGCGCGCCTACCACCATCACTACGTCGGCCTGCTCCATGATGGTAGAGCGGCACGAAAGTGCGCTCAGAGGACCGTCGTCGGGCATAAGACCCTTGGCCATTGACATCGGCAGGTAGGGGATGTTGTAGGTTTCGATGAGCTTCTTGATGTTGTCGTCGGTCTGCGCGTATGCGGCGCCCTTGCCGAGAAGGATTGCAGGACGTTTTGCTGATGTGAGAAGTTCGACGGCGCGGTCGACGCTCGCTTTGTTAGGAGCAACTTCCGAGTAGAGGTCTACAGGTTCGTAGAACAGTTTCTCGGCATCGGCGGCGTTCATCACCTGACCGAGTGCCGGGGTGGTCATGTCGATGTAGACACCTCCGGGACGTCCCGTGATGGCTGCACGGTAGGCGCGGTTGACGGCTGCGGGGATGTCTTCGGCTTTGCTGCATCGGAATGCGGCCTTTACGTAAGGCTTGGCTGCGTTAAACTGGTCGAGCTGTTCGTAGGTACCCATGTTCATGTCTACCATGGTCGGGTCGGTCGAACCTGAAATCTGAATCATAGGATAGCAGTTGACCGTAGCGTTTGCCGTCGCGGTGAGACCGTTGAGCATACCGAGCGACGACACTGTCATCAGCACGCCGGGGGTGCGGGTGAGATAACCTTCGGTCGCGGCGGCCATACCGGCCTGCTGCTCGTGGCGGAACGTGACAAACTTGATGCCCTGTCCCTGAATTTCGTATCCGGCCTCGGTGATAGGAATACCTACCAGACCATAGACGTTTTTGATACCTATATTTTTAAGCGCACGCGCAAGGATGTACATGCCTGTCACCTGTTCGGGGAAGTGAGGCTTCTCGTTGACATCCTTGATGGTGGTGGTTGTGGTTGTAGCCATAATATCTTAAAGTTTTAACGTTGAAAATGATGAATGGGCTCTTGGCGGGGAGCAAATGTGCTCCCCGCGTGAGCCTGAAGTGTGTCTGTTTCTTTGTGTGCGGATTGACAGACGCGATTACATCTTGCCGTCGACGGGCGCGGTGGTGCCGTTCTTGGCAAACTGCTGTATCTGGTCGTCGCTGTAGCCGTAGGCCTTGAGCACTTCGTCGGTGTTCTGACCGAGGGCAGGGGCGGGACCGTAGGTAGGCTGATAGTTGCTGAGGGTGAACGGGCAACCTACGGTTACGAACTCACCGATTTCGCCACCCTGATTAATCTTGACGAGGGTGTTGCCGTCGTAGAGGCTCTCGTCAGACATCATTTCCTTGGTCGAGAGCACGGGGCCTACAGGCACGCCATACTTCGAAAGGATTTCGGTGACCTCAAACTTGGTCTTGTCGGCACACCACTGGCCGATGCGCTGATAGATTTCCTGTTTGTGCTTGTCACGGGCGTCGGCGGTATTGAAGTCGGGGTTGGTGAGCCAATCCTCGAATCCGAGACCCTGACATGCTAGTTCGAAGTCCTTCTCGCCACGCTGAAGAATGATGTAGACGTAGTTGTTGGCGTCGATGGCCGAGTCGAGGTCGCCGGCGGGCTTACACTTGTAGGTCCAGCCGAGCACGCCGCCACCTTCGATGTTGCCCGAACGGGGCACGCAGTCGCCAAACTTGCCGTTGGGGTACTGCGGGAACTGGGTAAGATAACCAATCTTGTCGAGGGTGAGCTGGTCACGGGTCTTGATACGGCAGAGGTTAAGACATGCGTTGTGCATCGACTGGTAGACGTAGACGCCTTCGCCGGTCTTGTTGCGCTGCTGGAGGGCGGCAAGCAGACCGATGAGCAGGTGCATACCGGTGTTCGAGTCGCCGAGCGCGGCACCGCTCTGTGTAGGGATGTTGTAGTCGCCTTCATACCAACCGGTGGTCGAGGCGGCGGCTGCGGTCACCTGTGCGATAGGTTCGTAGGCCTTCAGATTGGCATACTTCGACGATGCAGGGAAGCCCTTGATGGTGCCGTAGATACATTTGGGGTTGATTTTGTGGACTTCCTCCCATGAGAAACCGAGCTTGTCCATGGCGCCCGGGTGGAGGTTTTCTACGAAGATGTCCGCTGTCTCAAGCAGTTTTGTGAGGATGGCTTTGCCGTCGGGGGTTTTGGCATCCAGCGTGAGCGACTTCTTGTCGGAGTTGAGCTGGAGATAGTAGTAGGAGGGGAGATTGGGGTTCCACTGGAGTTCCTTACGGGTGGCGTCGCCTACGCCGGGACGTTCGATTTTGATTACGTCGGCGCCAAGCCAGGCAAGCATCTGAGTACATGAGGGACCTGATTGCACCTCGGTGAAGTCTATCACCTTGATGCCTTGAAGAGGAGCAGTGTTCATTGAAATGATAATTAAGAAGAGTTGATGATTAATGTTTAAAACCTCGCGGCTGACAGGTGTCGGAATTTCAGCTAATGTAATTTCAACGCTTGAGAGATTGTTTCGCGGAGTTCATTTTTGTTTCGTTTGCCTTTATAACGCACGGCGCCCCGAAAAGGTTGCGTTAAAAAAATCAAACGTTACTATTTGCAGCTCAAATGGCTGCTTTGATTACATTATTAATATAAGCGGGCATGTGGCCTCGCCCGCGCAAAGATTTTTTTGTCTGCTCCATGAACAATTATTAACTTTGCAGTTGTTTTAAAATTTTACAAGAGTCAATGTTCAGCACTCTACTGAATCATCTGAAATCCATCTTCAGCATTATGCCCAAACAGGAATACATCGACAAAAACCGTGAATGGCTCGCAGCCAAAAGCCGCGAGGAGGGTGTCATGCCTATCGACAAAGGCATTTTCTATAAGGTCATCAACCGCGGCGCGGCCTCCGGTCAGCACCCCAACCGCAACAGCGTGGTGGTGGTCCACTACACCGGCCGCCTCATCAACGGCAAGCAGTTTGATTCGTCACGCGGTGGCGCACCGGCGGCGCTGCGCTTGCGCGAGCTCATCCCCGGCTGGCAGATTGCGTTGCAGCAGATGCGCCCCGGCGACCGCTGGAAACTCTACCTCCCGGCCGAACAGGCCTACGGCAAACGCGGCGTGCCCGGCATCCCCGGAGGCTCGACGCTCGTCTTCGACATCGAACTCAAAAATATCGGATAGCGATGGGCGGCTTGTATTGGCAGCTCTTTGCCACGTTCTTCAAAATCGGAGCGTTCACGTTCGGTGGCGGGTGGGCTATGATTTCTATTATCGAGAAAGAAATCGTCGACAAGCACCATTGGATAGAACGCGAGGATTTTCTCGACCTGTTGGCCGTGGCCCAGTCGCTTCCCGGCATTCTCGCCGTCAACATTTCCGTGGCTGTGGGCGACAAGCTGCGTGGCATGAAGGGCTCGGTGGTTGCCGCCCTCGGTACCATTCTCCCGTCGTTTCTCATCATTCTCGCCATAGCGATTTTTCTTACGCCCGACCTTATCAAAAACAATCCTGTCCTTGCTGCCGTGTTCAAGGGCATTCGCCCCGCGGTGGTGGCGCTCATCATCGCCCCCGTCATCACGTCGGCGCGGTCGGCCAAAATCGGTTGGAAGACCATTGCTATTCCCGTGGTCACCGCTGTGCTAATCTGGTCGAAACTCCCCTGGGTGAGCAACCCGATTCTCTTCATCGTTGTGGGCGGATTTTTCGGCTGGCTCTGGCTGTCGCACCACGAGAAGCAACTCAATCAGGAAATCAACGAAATTCGTAAGGAAGACGAAAAAGAAGTTTAAGTATGTGAGAGAAATCTCTCATACATATAACGTTTTATATTAAAGCGATTTATGATTTATCTGCGTCTCATCTGGTCATATCTGAAAATCGGACTCTTCGGATTCGGTGGCGGCTACGCCATGCTCTCCCTTATCGAGAGAGAGATTGTTGGCCCAGGGTGGATTACGGAGCAGATGTTCACCGACATCGTGGCTATCTCGCAAATGACCCCCGGCCCCATCGGTATCAACTCGGCCACCTATATCGGCTACGTCGCCCCCGGCGAATACTCGGAGGCGTTCTCAAGCCCGATTTTCGGCATTCTCGGCTCGCTTGTCTGCACGCTCGCCGTCGTGATTCCATCGTTTCTGCTCGTGGCCTACACGAGCCATCTCATCCATCGTCACAAGGACAGCGTGGTGGTGAGAGGCATCTTCGCCGGGTTGCGCCCCGTAGTTGTTGGGCTTATCGCCTCGGCCGCCATGCTGCTGATGAACAGCGCGAATTTCGGCGATACTACTTATCAGGTGGTCTGGAGCATCGTGCTCTGCACCGCCTCGTTTGCATTGGTCTACTGGGCCAAGTGGCACCCCATTCTCATTATCTGTCTGGCCGGTGTGGCCGGTTGGCTAATCTACTGATTGCGTATGACCTACGAAGAAGCTCTCGAATTTCTCTATAACTCCCTGCCCGTGTTCCACCGTGAAGGCGCCGGGGCCTATAAACCCGGGCTCGACACGTCGCGCCGTCTCGATGCTTTGTGGGGTTTCCCCTCACATCGTTTCCCGGCCATTCATATTGCGGGCACAAACGGCAAGGGGTCTACAGCCCACACACTTGCCGCGATTTTGCAGTGTCAGGGCTATAAGACGGGCCTTTACACTTCGCCTCACATTTTCGATTTCGGCGAACGCATCCGCGTAGACGGGGCGAAAATCCCTCGCGAGGCCGTCGTCGCTTTCGTCGAAAAGTGGGCGCGGCTCTCGAAACAACATCCCGCGCTGACTCCGAGTTTCTTCGAACTGACCTCGACCATGGCTTTCGCATGGTTCGCGCAGTGCGGGGTTGACTTCGCGGTGATTGAGACCGGCTTGGGCGGACGTCTCGACTCTACAAACATCATCTCGCCGATTCTGAGCGTAATCACCAACATTTCGCTTGACCATACGCAATTTCTCGGCGACACCCGTGCGAAGATTGCGTCCGAAAAGGCCGGCATTATCAAAGAGGGTGTGCCGGTGGTGATAGGAGAAACCGATGCTGAGATACAGCCGGTTTTCGAGCAAGAGGCAGTCAAAAAGGAGGCGCCTCTGTTTGTGGCGGCTCCTGTCGAGGCCGAGGTGGGCGAAGATTTCAACTTCTATCCCTCTACGCCTTTCGGCCCTCTGCGAGGGCAGCTCACCGGCACTTATCAGAAACTCAACACTGCGACCGTGCTTGCGGCTGTCGAACGACTGCGTGCCGAAGGGGTGGAAATCTCTGATGAGGCCGTGGCCCGCGGACTCTCTTCCGTCGTCACGCTCACCGGTCTGCAAGGTCGCTGGACGCGCGTCGGTACAAATCCGACCACGGTGATTGACACAGGCCACAATGAAGGTGGTTGGAAAAGAATTTCCGAACAGATTGCCGCGTCAGGTGTTAAAGAAGTAGCACTCGTCTGCGGATTTGTGGCCGACAAAGACCTCACGCATATATTTGACACCGTCAGGTCAATTCCCGCGATACGCAATATCTATTTTTCTACCCCCTCGACACCCCGCGGGCTTCAGGCCTCCGAGCTCGCCCGCAAGGCCTCCGAGGCCGGAATAGAGGGCATGGTAGTGCCCGACGTCAATGAGGCCGTCGCGCTCGCTCGCGCCTCCGTTGCGTCTGACGGACTTGTGCTCGTAGCGGGAAGCAATTTCCTTATTGCCGACCTAAACCTTTTAGGTGTCAGTCCGGAATAGCTTGCCGCCCGCGCAGCTCTATTCATTAATAAAACTCTATAATCATTCTATGGCCGAACAGGTGAAAAATCAAGCTTCCGAGTGGGGGCTTCCCGTGTGGAGGGTGGGGGTGATACCTCATCCCTATTCTCTCTTCGTGATAGCCGCGCTGCTCGGTGCCTGCGCCGGGTTTGGGGCTTTCCTGCTCAAAGCCATGATTGGATGGGCTGTTGACGAGGTGCAGTCTAACGCTAAAGACATCCATTTCCACTCCGTAATTTTCCTGCTGCCTGTCATAGGAATTATGCTGACGGTGGCTTTTCAGAAATTCGTTGTCGGACGAAACATCGAGCATGGCACCGACCACATTCGCGAAACACTCATCACGAGGCGTTATAACATCCGTCCCGACATGATGCTCTATCCTCTGATTGCCTCGACGCTGACCCTCGGGTTCGGCGGGTCGGCAGGCTCGGAGGGACCTATTGCCACGACGGGCGCGGCCATGGGAAGCAATATCGGTCGATTGCTGCGTATGCCCCCAAATCTGATGAGCATTCTCATTGCTTGCGGTGCCTGCGCCGGCATTTCCGGCATCTTCAAGGCTCCGATGGGTGGTGTGCTTTTCGCGCTCGAAGTTCTCAAGGCCGAGATGACCACTGTCTCTGTCGTTGCGCTCGTCATAGCAGGTGTCGTGGCCGGAATGACGGCCTATGGATTTTCGGGCTTTACGCTCGACGTGCCACTCACGCATCCGCAGTATTTCGACCCCTCCATGAGCGGCTGGGTCATAACGCTCGGCATCTTCTGCGGTTTCTATTCGCTCTACTATTCTCAGGTAGGGAAGTGGCTCAAACTTCTCTTTGCTAAAATTCATTCGGTGTGGCTCCGAGGTCTGGTCAGCGGCTCGATTGTCGGACTCTCGCTGCTCATTTTCCCTGCCCTCTACGGCGAAGGCTACAACGTGATGGCAAAACTTATCGACGGCCATTTTGACGCCGTCTTCCAAGGGTCGCTCATCTACGACGGTTCTTATCCGTCGCTCTTTACGATAGCTCTGATTTGCGGCGGCATCGCATTGCTCAAATCTGCGGCGTGCTACTCGTCAAACTCCGGCGGCGGTGTGGCCGGCGACTTCGCCCCGACGCTTTTCGCCGGGTGTATGTTTGGCTTCTTCTTTGCCGGGATAGCAAATCATTTCCTCGGAACCGCCATACCCACCGAAAACTTCGCGCTCATAGGCATGGCGGGAGCCATGGCCGGCATTATCAAAGCCCCACTGATGTCGCTTTTCATTGTCATTGAAGCCACCGGCTACTACGGTATGCTCTTTCCCGTGTCGCTCTGCGCCGGAGCAAGCTACACGGTGGTCATCGTGATGTCTCATCTGTTCAAAGTGATGTCTGCACGCAAATCCGATGCCGCCGTACATTCCGATAACGAGACTCACTGAGAAACGCAGCGCGACTTTTTTCAACCGTAGGAACGCGAAATTCTCGAAAATCGCAAAAACACACCTCTGCGATTTGCAAATCTCAAAAAAACGTATTAACTTTGCATCCGTAAAGCAAAATTGCGACAGTAGCTCAGTTGGTAGAGCATCAGCTTCCCAAGCTGAGGGTCGCGGGTTCGAGCCCCGTTTGTCGCTCCGTTCATAATGAATCCCCATCGAAACAGGCTGTGATAATTATGTCGCAGCCTGTTCCGTTACATATATTTTTTTGTTTTCATAAAGTGCCTGCGCAGCAATCCTTAATCAAGAAATTCCATGAGAAGTTGAGCCAGGCTAACACATTCATTGCAACCATGAGATTCTTCATTATTATTTTATTCTTGATAGCAGGCGTCTTTCAGGCATCTGCATCTACAAAGCTCGACGAAATCGCCGCGCTGCGCGAGAGGGCCGACAGCCTGCACGGAGTCGGTCGCACCGACTCCGCTGTCATAGTAGGTGACCAAGCTGTGCGTCTTGCTGTTGAGTCGGGCAATCCGACACAAATTATCGGCACGAATGCCGCACAGGGTGTCTATCTGCGTTCGTTAGGCAGGATAGATGAGGCATTACGCTGTTACGATGCTGCGCTTTCAATCATTACTTCCGGGCAATACAGAGAGAATGTCAATCAGGAAGCAATTGAAGAAATCGCCTCGCTTTATATCAATCTGGCAGTTCTTAACCTTGACACGCAACACAAGGAGCTGGCGGCTAAGAATGCTGAACTGTCCGGACAGTGGGTTGCGAAGAGCGACGACCCTGAATTGAGAAGTACAATCAATGGTGTGATAGGGTCGGTATTGACGGGATGCGGCGATTTGGAGAAAGCGCTTCATTACCAAAACCTTGCCTACAAGGATGCTCTCGACTCAAATAATAAGGAAACAGCTTTCAGGGCGGCGGCTTACACATTGCTGATTGCCGACAGGTTGGGCAATAAGGAGGAAGCCCAGAGCTGGCGTAGTAAGTGCGAAACGCTCTTGCCGGCTATAGAATCAATGATGGCCCGCTTGGCCTATTATCAGGTGGAGTGTTCGATATGTCTGAAAAATGGCGATGCCGCAGGTTCTATCGTCTGGTTTAATAAAATTCTTGACTCGGATGGCATTGACAATTTGCCTTATGTGAAATTTGATTGCTACAACAACTTGCACCTTGCTTATGCCGGCTTGGACGACTACTGCAATGCTTACACCTCGTTGATAAAGGGGAATGAGCTTCGCGACTCTCTCTGGAAACAGGAAAAGGCGGAAAGCCTTCGCGACCTAACCGTCAAATATGAAACTAAGGAGACGGAGTTGGCGCTTGCTCAGAGTGAAGCGAAAAGGGCGTATGTTCTGATGTGGCTTTTCGCGGCTCTGGGTTTCCTGCTCGTGACGGTCATAATCTTTGTGGTCTATGCCAATTTCCAGAGGCGCAGGCGCATGAGCCGTGAGATTGAGTTTGCCAATTTGCGCGCCGACATAGGGCGCCAACTGACCCGTCAATATGTCGAAGGTCTTGAGAATGAGCGTCAGCGAATGTCGCGCGAATTGCACGACGGTTTGTGCAACGATCTCTTGGCCATACGAATGAACATAGCCGCCGGGAAATCCGGAGAAAGTACCGCTGCGCTGATTGACGGCTGCCGCGAAGCGGTGCGTCGAATCTCGCATGAACTGATGCCCCCGGAGTTTGCCTATGCCACGATTGATGAGGTTATTCGTTTCTATATTACCAAGTTGGCCGACGCTCATAAGAACGGGATTGTCCTTACCTATAGCTCGGCCTCTACCGAATGGCAGCTCGTGCCCGATTCAACCGCACTTGAAGTTTATCGTATCGTGCAGGAAGCCGTCGGAAACGCAATCAAACACTCGGATGCAGCGGAAATTTCCGTGCAGCTGCGATTAAACGACGGGATTCTGACAGCTGAAATTTCCGACAACGGTAGCTACAAATCAGCCGGGCGCAAGGGATTGGGGTTGGATTCGATGCATCGCAGGGCGCGCGCGATAAACGGCCAGATAGAAGTGCTTACATCTGAAAAGTCAGGTACAAAAGTGATATTGAATGTGAAAATCTGATGCTTCAGCGTTCCGGAGAGTAAAAAATCACGGATTTCCGTAATTGACAAGTATTGATTCCGGTTGTAATTTTGCAGTAATAATCAAGTAACGCAAAAACCACTCCCGGTTATGGCCGATAACAATGAATCACTGAAATCAGTCCTGTCGCAAATGAAGATTGCCGTGGTAGATGACCACGAACTCATTCGCGAGGGAATCAACACAATTTTGACCAACAGTGGTGTGAAATGTGTTGATAAATATCGTACGGCGATGGAATTGATATCTGCGATGGATGCCGGCCAAACATATGATTTTTATATAATCGACATCGAATTACCTGATTTAGACGGGTTCGCGTTGATAGAGATGATACGCGCCCGAAATCCGGTGGCGCATATCATAGTGAGCACGGTGCACGATGAAATCTGGACCTTGCGCAAACTGCTCGCATGCGAGGTCAATGCGATTATTTATAAGTCGGGTGACGGGAAGGAGCTTGTCAAAGCCATCGACGAGATTCTCAATGGCCGCAAATATTATTGCGAAGCCGTCAATGAAACTCTCGAAGCTGCGGGAGATAATTCTTCGCATCCTTCGGCAAGAGAACTCGAAGTGCTTTACCAGATTGCACAAGGCAAGACTTCGCGGGAAATTGCAGCAACAATGTTTGTGAGCGAAAACACAGTGGAGGCTCACAGAAAAGCCCTTTTTTCAAAGTTTGAGGCTATCAATGGGGTAGACCTTATTGTTAAGGCTATCAGCAAAGGATACCTTATGAAAACCGGAGTCAAACGATAACACTTTTAACAACTGACATATGAAACTTTATCAACTCGTGGCCGGAGTATGTCTGCTCGCTCTTGCCTCTCTGGCATCGTGCGGTTCCGCCGGCTCGTCCAACGAAAATTGCCTGATTTTCGGCGAAGTCCCAAGCCTCTATGCCGACTATCAGACACAGTGTGACAAAATCAAAGAGTCTGCACAGAAATCCGAGCCCGACTACAAAAAGACTTCCGCCCGTCTTGAGGAGCTGAAGGATGAGTATCGTGCCCAAATCGAAGAGGCCGGCAAAAAGCTTGACGGCAAGCCTATTGAAATCAACCCCGGAGAAGATTTTAATGTCGTCACTCCTCTCAGCTTTTCGTTCAAGGAGTTCGGCAATAGCATCAACGCCGTGTTCGTTGTCAACGGTGAGGTCACAGCAGCCAAAGATGTGGTCATAGAAGTATCCGAATCCTGGCTCAAGCAGCACAACGTGGAATATCTCTACTTGCCTCTGCTCATTGTCGGATGTGACGCGCAGGGTGCTGAAGTCGCGAAAGACAGAATCGGATGCTTCAAGGGGTTCACGGTCGTCGACAATAAGGTAGTTCTTCCGTCGGGCACCAAGGCCGAACTTCAGACCACGGCATATAACAAAAACAAATTTGACGATTACAAAAAGGTCGCATCTGTGAAGCTCGCCCTTGACACGTCAAAAATGTAAGTATAATTCTTTCCCCCGGAATGATTTCTGCTCCGATTGCCGCTACCATTCCGGGGGATAGTTTGCCACAAAATGCACTAATCCCCCATGAAACGATTTCTTTATTCGATGTTGCTCCTGACGGGCGTTACATTCAGTGCAAAGTCTACCGTGCTGTTCCCGTTTTTTGTCGACATAGCGCACGACTATCAAGAAGGGGTTTCGGCAGAGTTTCAGGCAGCGGGCGTGGAATGTGCGATGTATCATTCCACCAGACCTGATTTTTTGGTTTCGACTCTATCGGCAGTTGAGTCTTTTTTAAAGGATACTCTCCCTGCGGATGTGATACGAGACGAACAGACCGTCGGCGACTGCCAATTAATCACCTACACCTCGGTCAACAAAAAAGCTGACACAATCGAAACCAAATCATTGAAATCCACTATCCGTATCCTTAGCCGCCCCGACAAATCGTATGTCGCGGCCTACGACGAACAGGAAGTCGATAATTAACAAACCCCGGAAATATGAAAGAATTTCTTTTGTCCTCGACCCTCCCTTATTGGCTACTCTTCATTCTTGGAGTGTCCTCTGTGGGCTACAGTCTTTATATAACATTTAAAAGCGACGAAAACACCCCTATCACCAAGCAGACAGCCGACCAGCTCATGGGCGTCCTTCTCTTCGTAGGATTGGCCGTAATTGTGTTCTACAACACTCTCGGAGGCAATGCTCTCTGGTGGATAACGGGAAAAGAGATTGGCTACGTAGCCAAACTGCTCCGTGTGATACCCCTCGTGGTGTTCCTTGCTGCAGAGTTAGCCGCCCCGTTTGCCTACAAATTGTTGATGGAAACTTATCTTGACGATAAATCCCTCTCAATCAAGCCACAATTCTTAGCTCTTGTGGTGATTGTTCCGGCGGCGATTCTCGTTTCAATCTTTGCCGGCAACATATGGTTTTACATCATCGCCGGTGTCGGCGTAGTTGGCGGCGTGTTGTATTCAGCCTCCCGCAACGTCAATTCGGCCGGAGCTAAGACCGGACTTGTTTTCACTATAGTAAGCTTTATCCTCTGCGCGTCCGCTCTTGTGACCTTACTCTATTTGATAGTAGCTTTCTTTTCTTTAATCTTTGAAATGCTTCCCGTCATTGCATGCATCATAGGAGCCTGCATGATTTTCGGAAAATCTTACGGGAATGCAGTCATGCGTCGTGACGACGATGGCAACTACATAGCGAATGACGGTTCGAAACATTCCTCGCAATCATCGCGAGATGCCCGTGACCAACAAATCCATGCCCAAAGAAATCAATAACCCCGACGGGTGAGACAGTCCTTCTGATTTATTTGAAAATGCGGTGTCATAGTTGACGCCGCATTTTCTATTACATGGGTCTCGCTCGGTTCCAAGGCGATTTGGAGCGGTGCAAGGGGCATCTCAATAGGTGAGGCCGAAGAGAAACAGGGGTATTACGTTTGCATGGCGGTACTCTATGTCATCTTTCACCACATAGCCTTCGGATGCCTTCCTGACCTGGCGCTGCCCTTTGTTTCTCCCTCCCACTTCGAAAGTAGCATCTTTGATGCGGAAATCAGAAATCTTCGAAGACATCACGTCATTGTCTACTCTCATCTGGTTGTAGAAAAAAGTGTCGCGGAGATTACCGATATTCGGATTGTTACCGGAAAGCACTGTCATCAGTGTCGGATTGTCGAGAAATACCTTCTCTACTTTTCCCAATCCACGCATACCACCCGTGTCGTCGCGAAGCTGCCCAATCATGCCTGCCTTTTCGAGCCACAGCAGATAGTCGGGCACATTGTTTTTACTGACTTTTATCTCCTGAGCAAGATGGTCGACGCTCGGTTTGTAGGGAGCGGAGGCAGCTATTATTCCGAGCATGTGCTTGATTTTTCGGGCGGTAGCGGCTTTCATGTCTGCGTAAAGCGGAATGTCGGTCTCGACAGTCAGATTGACAATCTGCTGAATTCTCAGTGCAAGGTCTCCCTCAATAGCAAAAGGATAATACCCTTCAGAGAGATATTGCCGGAACAACGGAAGAGGATGTTCGAGAGCCTCGGGCATTTTCACATCGCCGTGCAGGATATCGTCAAGAGAAAGAAGGGGAGCCTCGATAGAATGAAACATCTTGAGGTATTCTCTGAAAGACAAACCTTGCATATGATACATCAGTGCCCGGCGGCTCAAATCGGCTTCGCCCTTGTTGATATCGAGCACAGATGAACCGGTGAAGGCGATACGGAGCCCGGGATGTCCGTCGTAGATTTGTTTGATTTCCCGCGACCATCCCCCGTATCGGTGCGCTTCATCAATGCAGAGCCATTTGCCTCCCGACTTCACGAAGTCGTCGGCGAGTTCTACGAGCGAATGTGTCGCAAACCATGTGTGGTCTGCGGTGACGTAAAGCATATCTTTCCCGGATGATTGCGCAAGCATATGCTGAAGCATCATCGTAGATTTCCCGACACCACGCGGACCGGTGAGTCCTACCAGACGACTGTTCCAATTGATGCGTGTGTACATATATCGACTGAATGCCATCGGTGTATTCTTCAGTCGCTCTTCCATAAAACTTATGAGGGCATAGTCTATCATACGTTTCTCTATTCTTTCTGCAAAGATACAAAAAATCCCTCAATGAGGGATGATTTTGGCCAAATTTATCCCTCAATGAGGGACGATTTTGACTGAAAACGTCCCTCATTGAGGGATTTTGGGCGGTAAACGTCGGAAAAACTTACCGGAGGCGTTGGCGACTCGGGAATTAAAGCCCACGGCAGGGCTGTGTTTCGGATAGAAAATTTGTTGAGGGCAGACTGATTCCGGCCGGATTTCTCGGGAGGCGGGAAAGGTAATGCTTTAATACCATTTCACGCCGTTTGAGAGCGAGGAGCGTTTGTCATACTTGAGGTCGGCCAGAAGCGAGGATTTCACGGAGATGTGGAAATTGTAGCTCTTGTAAGGTCCGACGGGCACGAAGCTGGCGCGCATGGTAAAGCAGTGGAGGTCGCGCGAAATGTTGCAGTTCATGTAGGCAATTTTCTTCGTGTCGAAGTTGTATGAAGCCGAAAAGCCGAGGTTCCAGTTTTGGGTGGGGCGGATGTTGCCGGAGAACGACAGGTTTTGGGTAAGTTTTCCGTTGTATTCCATCTTTTTGTAGTTGAACGACCCATAGCCGTAGTTGACGGAATAGTTGAGAGTAAGATTCCAGGGCACTTCCCATTTCACGTAGCCCTGTGCATCCATTTCCTGCTGTTTTTTCTTAGCGCCGCTCCCGGGGCGTCGGGGCGCCTGATAGTCGGAGGTGTCCTCGGCAAATTCCTGGTCCTCGGAGGTGTTGTCAGAATTGTTATTATCGTCCTTTTTGCCTCCGAAGAGATTTTTGAAAGTGTCGTTGTTGAACGTGTAGCTGAACGATGTGCCCGTCGACGACAGACGACCCCAGCCTTTGCCTTCGGTGAGGCGCAGTTTGTTAACGCGCACGGGGTTGCCCGATGCGTTGAGGGCGTAGGTATAGACGTCCCACGTAGCCGAGAGGTTGAGGTTGAAGTTCTTGACCAGACGGAGCATGAGCGACGTGTTAAGGTTTGACCATCGCATCGAGTCGGCTGCAAAATTGTAGCTTTGCGAGAGCGAGAGGTTTTCGATAAGAGAAATTTTCTTTTCGCTGACCGAGTCGTTGTCCTGGCGCACTTTCATCTCAAGGTTGTTTGAGAGCGAGAAGCTCACCGAACCGTTTCGTCCCTGACTCGGCACGCCGAAGAGGCTGTTAGGGAAGTAAGAGTAGACGCGGGTCTGCTCCTCGCCGCGCGAGTCGGTATAGTTGTAACGGCCGTAGTAGCCGAAGAACGGCGAACCGAAGTCGGGCGCGCCCGAGAACGAGATGGTGGGCGTGATGACGTGGCGAATCATCTTCACCTTATTGCCGAGGAAGGGCAGAGGCTGATAGAAGCCGTAGACTTTGGTGTCGAGCGAGACGGAGGCGTTGAAGTCCCACACGTTGTAGAACGAGTAGGTGGTGTCGAGCACCTCGGCCGATGCGTTGGGGTCCCACTGACGGCGCACTTTGGTGGTGTACATGCGGTCGTTGAGCGAGATTGACGGCGTGAGGTTGAGATATTTGAACACGTTGAACGTGGCCGAGATGGGCACGGAGTGCTTCATGCCGTTGCGCCAGTCTTTGACGAGGCTCTTTTTCAGGAAGTCGTTCTGATTGGCGGTGAGGGAGTTGTTGAACTGTCCCGAATAGGAGAGCTTGATTTTTTCATACCATTTCTCGGCACCGACGGCACGTTTGCGTTTGAAAGGGTAGACCTGCGACATCGTCAGCGTGAAGTTGGGAAACGACACGGAGAGGGTGGAGTCCTGAGTGCGCTGCGAGATTGAGGCGGTCGTAGAAAGCGACCATTTCGAGTTGGGAAAACGATATGTCAGGTTGACGGTCGAACTCTTGGTGTTCTCGGTGAATGCGTTCGAATAGTAAGAGTTAAGGTCGTTGCGGGTATAGCCTGAGGTGGTGAAGTTGACCGACGCCGAGAAGTTGAGGTTGGGGTTGGCCTTCGCATCCTGCGAATGATTCCAGAGCACCTGAAAGTTGGTAGATTTGGCATAATCGGGCATACCCTTGTCGCCCGTGATGGTCTTGAGATAGGAGATGTTGAACGAACCGCTGTACTTGTATCGCTTGACATAGGCCGACGTAGCGCGCAGACCCCACGAACCGAGGGTGTAGATTTCGCCGGTCAGGGCAAGGTCGATGTTGTCGTTGATAGCGAAATAATATCCGCCGTTGCTGAGATAGTAACCGCGGTTGTAGTCGTCGCCAAACGAGGGGAAGATGACGCCCGACGAATATTTTTCTGAGAAAGGAAAGTAGCCGAACGGAACGGCAAGCGGGAGCGGCAGACCTGCGAGCACCAGATAGGAGGGACCCATCACGGCGTCCTTGCCGGGACGTACCTTAGCTTTCGTGAGCTGGAAATAGAAGTGAGGGCATTCGTGGTCGTCGCAGGTGGTGTAGCGTGCGTTCTTGACGTAGAATGTATTGTCGTCGATTTTCTTCGACTGTCCGCCGGTCAGGTAGCCTTCGCCCTGCTGGGTGATGACATCGGTGATGTAGCCCTTCTCGCTCTTGAAGTTGTAGCTCATGCTCTTGGCCTCGTAGGTGGTGCCTTTGTCGTCGAAGACGGGTGTGCCTATCACCTCTCCGGTCGAGTCAGGGGTACCTACGGCGTTGACCGTCGACGTGTTGAGGTCGAGTTCTATTTGACTGGCGTCGAGCTTGATTTGCCCGTATTCCACGTTGCTCTCGCCATACATGTAGGCCGTGTTGCGTCCGATGAGCACCATCGAATCCTTTGCGGTGTAGACCACGGAATTGTCGAGGTCGACTTTCTGACGGATGATGCGTGAGAGTCGGAGCGAGTCGTTAGCCGCTGACTTACGCACCGGGCGCACGCGGGCCGGAGTGGCCGCGATAGCAGGGGTTGACGGAGAGTCGGAGGTGAGTACGGTAAACGTGTCTATGGCAATCGAATCGGCCACTGAGGGCACAATCAACGAGTCAAGGCCTCCGCTGAGATGGGTAGCGGCGGCTTTGGGGAGGATGCTCACTGACAGCGCACAGAGCAACAGTATGAGGATAATATATGGTTGAGTCTTGCTCAATGTGTTACGATCGGTTCGGTTTCAGAGTACAAAATTACAAATTCCGCATCTAACTGCCAAACGTCGCAACATAAAAAAATCAAAAAACAGGAGCTGTGAAGGCTCCTGTTTTTTGATTGTTATTACGGCATTGCCGGCGAGCAACCTGCCGTCAATGCGTGGTGTTAGAGATTTTCAAGAAATTCGATTTCTACGATGCGCAGACGAGCGTCAGGCTCGGAGGTGTCCTTGAATAAATCGAGTTCCTGATTGGGGTCGAGCTCGGTGATTTGTCCGAAGGCTTCGTTTTCGTCCGTGCTACCTTTCAGACGCAGGGTGAAGGTGTCGGAGGGCTTGTGCGATGCAAGCGGCAGATGGACGTAGCCAAGACTTTTGTCTGTCTCGCCCGACCACACGAGCGTGTCGCCGGCATAAATTTCGAGCGGGTAGGAGCGTTTGCGCCAACCGGTGAGCTTGATGCAGATTTCAGCTATCTCTGCCGGGCGCGCGAGGGTATAAGTGATGGCGGCGTTGCGCAGATGGCCGTCGGAATGCCATTCTGAAAGCTCGTTGTCGTCATAGCTCTTAGTTGCATCCTCCTGTCCCGAGGCGGCTTTGGCGGCGATTATCTCAACCCCGGTTTTCGAGGGGGTGAACGAAGCGCCCTTAGGAGTCTCGCCGCGCGTCAGGAGACCTTTGAGTCCGTCGTGAGGGAAAGAGAGCGACAGGCCGTCGGCGGTTTCAACCTTGCGCGTATCAAAACTTACGGTCTGCGGCGCGAGACCTTCTGCCGCGGCCGTCAGGGTGATTGTGCCCCCTTCGGGCATGGCGCGGAAGAGGATTCTGTTCACGCCACATTCCACGGGAAGTTCGGTTGCGCCGATGTAGTTGTCGGGGCCTTGCGCGATGCCGCCAATCCATTCAGACGCACCTACGAGAGTCCACTTCACGAGGCGATTGTCGAGCGGACAACGGCGTCCGTCGGCATCGACCACTTCCACCTGCACCATGCCGAGGTCGGCTCCGTCGGCCCTCATGCCGTCGGGATGTGAGAATGTGGTGAGACGCAGGGCTGCCGGGGCTCCTGCTGTTTCTATACGATAGGAACTGATGGAGTCGCCGGCTGCGTCAAACGACACTGCCTCAAGCGTGCCCGGTTCGAAAGCTACGTCGGGGAACGTGTAGAGGAAACGGTAATCGGCCACAGAGTCGGTGGCGATGGTTTTGCCGTTGAGACGAAGCTCGACGCGCTCGCCGTTTGAAGCCACGTAGACAGGTTTGACGGTTGAGTCTGGGTAGTTCCAATGTCCGATGATGTAGGTGTGGGGCGTCTCGGGGTCAACCCAGCAATCCCACATAGTCTGATGGACGAAGAAGCCGTCTTTCTCGATGCGCATGGGGTCGGTGACACCCGAGCGGCGATAGTTTTCGGCTCCGCGGAAGTGGGTGTTGGTGTCGGAGAAAATGATTTTCGCACCGCCCGAACTTACGCGCGTGCCTGTGCCGGGGCGCTCGCGCCAGTAGTCATACCAGCGGCGTATGAGTTCGACGGCCATAGCATCCTGATTGTGGTTGTAGTCGGCGGCCGAAGCATTGCGGTAGAGCGGCCCGTCGCCTTCCTTGTGGAAAGGATAGGAATATTCATCCCAGTACTTTCGGAGCCCCTCGTCGCGGCAATACTCGGTGGCCCACATCGGATGGCGCGCGCTCTTGTTGATGTAGAGCATCTCGCCGCCATACTCGGCTATTCGGCTGTCGAGCATCTCGCGCGACCCTATAGCACGGCCTCCGTGGGGGTCGTAGGTGTCGCGGATTTCCTTCATTTCGGCCATGTGGGGTTCTGAAATCGACTCGTTGCCGCTTTCATAGAACAGAATCGAGGGATTGTTGCGATTGTAGATGATAGCGTCGCGCATCAGAGCCTTGCGCTGCTCCCAGCGACGACCCTCGACATCTTTTTCGGCATCGCCCGCAGGCATGGCCTGAATGAGACCAACGCGGTCGCACGACTCGACATCCTGTTTCCATGGCGTCACATGCATCCAGCGCACGAGGTTCGCACCCGATTCCACCATGAGGGCGTTGGAATAGTCGCTGAGCCACGGCGGCACGCTCATGCCCACGCCGGGCCATTCGTTTGAGGTGCGCTGCGCATAGCCTTTCATCTGAATCACGCGGTCGTTGAGCCAAATTTGCCCGTCGGCAAAGCGCGTCTTGCGGAAACCGGTCACGGTGTTGACACGGTCGAAGACCTCTCCCTTGGAATTGACCAGCTCCGTGGCAACGTCGTAGAGATAGCCGTAGCCCCAGCTCCAGAAATGCAGACCGTCTGCTCGGCCGGATGCTTTAATCACACCTGTCTCACCCGCGGCCAATGTCATCGGCCGGCTCGAAAAAGTCGCAACGGTTTTGCCGTCGGGGCCGACCACCGAAGAGCGCAGGGTGAAGGTCTCCGGTTTCCCAGACTCGTTTCTCACCTCGGTCTCGGTGTTGATTGTGGCGCTTCCTCCGTCGACGTCGATATCTGACGCATAGACGTAGACACCCGTCGTGCCGAGATTTGAGTAGAGGGGAAGTGTCTGATAGACAGGCTCGGTGATGTGTAGGCGAACGTTTTTGGGAATGCCTCCGTAGTTGGCGTTGAAGTTTTTGTTATTCCACTGGTAGGGGGTGTCGGTGGCGCGTTCGTGATAACTCCAGTCGTTGTCGATTACCACTTTCAGTTCGTTATCTCCGCTATACTTGATGTAGGGCGTGAGGTCGAACCCAACGGCCATCACGCCGTTTTCATGCAGGCCGAGGTGTTGGCCGTTGAGATAGAAATCGCCGGCCTGACGGATGCCTTCAAACTCGATGAAGACTTTCTTCCCCTTGGCCGAAGCGGGGAGGCGGAACGTTTTCGTATAGACGGTGACCGTGTCGGTAAGGTCGTCGATTTTCAGACGGAATGCTTCTTCTTGATTGAAGGCTCGAGGGAGGGTGACCGTGCGACGCGGAGCGTCAGCCTCGGTGCCTACGGCAATCTGCCAGTCGGAATTGAAGTTGTAGGTGGTGCGTTCGGCCATCAGCGAGGGCGCCGACAGGGCGAGAAACGCAGCAAGAATAACGGGAATTTTCATTTTCGACGGTAAAAGAAATAGGGTAGCGAAGAAATCGGCCGTCTCCCAGCTTATCCGCACGACAGTGCGAAAGCCGGGAAGACGGTCGGTTAGGGGGTAAAATCAATATTCGTTCCAGGGACGAATCTCAATCTTGTCGAGGGGGTGCGTCGTAAACGCGTCGATGAAGGCCGAGGCGAGACGGGCGTTGGTCATCAGAGGTATGTTGAGGTCGATGGCCGCACGTCTGATTTTGTAGCCGTTGGTGAGCTCGGTGGTGGTGAAGTTCTTGGGAATGTTAATCACCATGTCTACCACGTGGTCGTGGAGCAACTCGATGGCCTGAGGTTGCATGTCGGGCTGCGAGGGCCAGTAGACGCGGATGGCTGGGATGCCGTTGTCGTTGAGGTAGGCGTGAGTGCCACCGGTGGCATAGATGGTATAGCCCTGGTTGGCCAGCTCGTGAGCGGCGTCGAGCAGTTCGGCTTTCTGTTTAGCCGAGCCGGTGCTCATAAGTACGGCTTTCTTGGGGATGCGGTTGCCCACCGAAATCATAGCCTTGATGAGAGCTTCGGCCGAGTCGGGACCGATGCAACCCACCTCGCCGGTCGAGGCCATGTCGACACCGAGCACGGGGTCGGCGCCCTGAAGACGCGAGAACGAGAACTGCGAGGCCTTGATGCCTACGTAGTCAAGGTCGAAAGCGTTCTTGTGGGGCTTCTCGACGTCGAGACCGAGCATGATGCGCGTAGCGATGTCGATGAAGTTGATTTTGAGTACCTTCGAAACGAAGGGGAACGAACGCGAGGCGCGGAGGTTGCACTCAATCACCTTGATGTCGTTGTTCTTGGCAAGGAACTGGATGTTGAAGGGGCCTGAGATGTTGAGCGCGGCGGCGATTTCGCGAGCCACTTTGCGCAGACGTCTCACGGTCTCGACATAGAGTTTCTGCGCCGGGAACTGGATTGTGGCGTCGCCTGAGTGGACACCTGCGTATTCGATGTGTTCCGAGATGGCGTAGACTATGATTTCGCCGTCCTTTGCCACGGCGTCCATCTCGATTTCCTTGGCCGACGAGATGAACTGCGACACAACCACAGGGTGCTGTTTCGACACGTTGGCGGCAAGACGGAGGAAGCGGGTGAGCTGCTCCTGATTGTGGCAGACGTTCATGGCGGCGCCGGAGAGCACGTAGCTCGGACGCACCAGCACGGGGAAGCCCACTTCTTTGATGAAGTCGTCGATGTCGGCCATAGAGGTAAGCTCGCGCCAGCGCGGCTGGTCGATGCCCAGACGGTCGAGCATGGCCGAGAATTTGTTGCGGTCTTCGGCGTTGTCGATGCTCTTGGCCGACGTGCCGAGGATGTTAACACCTTGGTCGTCGAGGCGTGTGGCAAGGTTGTTGGGTATCTGGCCGCCCACAGAGAGAATGGTGCCGTGGGGCTGTTCGAGCTCCAGGATGTCCATCACTCTTTCGAAGGTGAGCTCGTCGAAATAGAGACGGTCGCAGATGTCGTAGTCGGTTGAGACGGTCTCGGGATTGTAGTTTATCATCACCGAACGCCAGCCCTGTTCCTTGACAGTGAGGAGCGCGTTGACCGAACACCAGTCGAATTCCACCGACGAACCGATGCGATAGGCGCCCGACCCGAGCACCACGATTGAGCGGTGGTCGTGGAGATAGGTGACGTCGTTTTCGTTACCGTTGTAGGTGAGATAGAGATAGTTGGTCTGGGCGGGATACTCGGCTGCGAGGGTGTCAATCTGTTTTACTACAGGAACGATGCCGGCACCGATGCGGTGGCGGCGAACACGCAGCAAGTCGTCGCCCGAAGCGTCCATTTTGTCTTTGAAAATCTCGCGGGCCACCTGGAAGTCGCTGAAACCCTGCTCCTTTGCCTGGCGCAGCAGTGCGTCGGGAAGCGCTTCGAGCGTGTCGAAATCGCGCAGCTCGGCGGCGGTGTCGACGATGGCTTTCAGACGATAGAGGAACCATTTGTCGATTTTCGTCAGCTCGTGGATGCGGTCGACGCTGTAGCCCGACTGCATGGCCTGCGAGATGACGAAAATGCGCTTGTCGGTGGGTTCCTTAAGGGCGTGGTCGATGTCGTCAACCTTCATTTCGTGGTTGCCGACGAAACCGTGCATGCCCTGACCTATCATGCGGAGGCCTTTCTGGATTACCTCTTCGAAGGTGCGGCCTATGGCCATCACTTCGCCCACCGACTTCATCGACGAGCCGATTTCGCGACGCACACCGTGGAATTTGCCGAGGTCCCAACGGGGGATTTTGCAGACAATGTAGTCGAGCGCCGGTTCGAAGAAAGCTGAGGTCTCTTTAGTCACGGAGTTCTTGAGGTCGAAAAGTCCGTAGCCGAGACCGAGTTTGGCCGCTACGAAGGCGAGAGGGTAGCCCGTGGCTTTCGATGCGAGAGCCGACGAACGCGAGAGGCGGGCGTTGACCTCGATGACACGGTAGTCCATCGACTGGGGGTCGAAAGCATACTGCACGTTACACTCGCCCACGATGCCGATGTGGCGGATGATTTTGATGGCGAGCTTGCGCAGCATGTGATAGTCTTCGTTGGAGAGGGTCTGCGATGGAGCCACGACAATCGACTCGCCGGTGTGGATGCCCAGGGGGTCGAAGTTTTCCATGTTGCAGACCGTGATGCAGTTGTCGAAACGGTCACGCACCACTTCATATTCCACCTCTTTCCAGCCCTTGAGCGATTTCTCAACGAGCACCTGAGGCGAGAAAGCGAGCGCCTTTTCTACGAGCGTCTGGAGTTCCTCTTCATTGTCGCAGAAGCCTGAGCCGAGGCCACCAAGCGCATAGGCGGCGCGCACGATGACGGGGTAGCCGAGTTTGGAGGCGGCTTCCTTGGCGCCGTTGATTGAATCCACGGCTTCGCTCTTGATGGTCTTGACGTCGATTTCGTCGAGTTTCTGCACGAAGAGTTCGCGGTCTTCGGTGTCGATGATGGCTTGAACCGGAGTGCCGAGCACTTCGACGTTATACTTTTCAAGCACTCCCGAACGATAGAGCTCGACGCCGCAGTTGAGCGCCGTCTGGCCGCCGAAAGCGAGGAGGATGCCGTCGGGCTGCTCCTTGCGTATCACTTTTTCTACGAAGTAGGGGGTGACGGGGAGGAAGTAGATTTTGTCGGCAAACCCTTCCGAGGTCTGCACCGTCGCGATGTTGGGATTGATGAGCACCGTGGTGATGCCCTCTTCCTTCATCGCCTTGAGTGCCTGCGAGCCTGAGTAGTCAAACTCACCCGCTTCACCGATTTTGAGAGCACCGCTACCGAGGAGGAGAACTTTTTTGATATTTTCGTTGCGCATAGTTTTAAGTTGATAGGTGAGGGGATGAGTATGTTCAGAGCATCTTGATAAACTCGTCGAAGAGAAATTCGGTGTCTTTGGGACCCGAGCTTGCTTCGGGGTGGAATTGAGCCGAGAAGAAGGGTTTGGTTTTGTGACGGATGCCTTCGTTGGTGCCGTCGTTCATGTTGATGAACAGCGGTTCCCAGTCGTCGGGAAGAGTGGCGTTGTCTACGGCGAAACCATGGTTTTGCGAAGTGATGAAACACTGGTTTGTGCCGGCGCGGCGCACGGGCTGGTTGTGGCTGCGGTGGCCATACTTGAGCTTGTAGGTCTTGGCGCCGGCTGCCTTGGCGAGAAGCTGGTTGCCCATGCAGATGCCGCAGATAGGTTTGCCGATTTCCATAGCCTTGCGTATCAACTCGACGGTTTCGCCTGCCATGTCGGGGTTGCCCGGGCCGTTAGAGATGAAGAGGCCGTCGTAAGGAATGGTGGTGAAATCGTAGTTCCAGGGCACGCGCACCACCTTGACTCCGCGGCGGGTGAGGCAACGGATGATGTTGTGCTTCACGCCGCAGTCCACGAGCACCACCGTCTTGTCGCCGGCTCCATGCTCCTCCACCTCGCGGCAGCTTACCTTTCCGACGAGATTTTCTGTGTTGGGGTTGTAGGTCTCCGGCTCGGCTTCACCTTCGAAAATGATTTTGCCGAGCATCGAGCCGTGTTCGCGGAGGTGCTTGGTGAGGGCGCGGGTGTCGATGCCGTAGAGCCCGGGGATTTTCTCTTCCTTGAGCCAGTCGCCCAGCGAGCGGTCGGCCTGCCAGTGTGAATGGTCGTAGGAATAATCCTGAGCTATGATGGCACGGCAATGGATGTGGTCGCTTTCGTAGTATTCGCTGACATCATCTTTCTCGCGGCGCGGGGGCACACCATAGTTTCCGAGGATAGGATAAGTCGTGACGAGTATCTGTCCCTCATAGGAGGGGTCGGTGAGGCTTTCGGGATAGCCGGTCATGGCTGTGTTGAACACCACTTCGCCGGCCGTACCGGCTTCATACCCAAAGGACTTGCCTTCGAAGGTTGTTCCGTCCTCAAGAACGAGGCGCGCTCTCTTATACTCTCGCATGTCTGTAGTAAAATTCTTTTAGTGGATGCGTTGTCTCGGGTGAGACTCGTTTTCAACGTGCAAAATTACAAAAAAATCCCGTTATGGTCAAACGGGATTAAAGAAAAAACTTCTATGAAAGGCAATCGCAGTCATAATGTACGTGATGGTGGGCGGCGTGACATTCGCTGACCGTGTGGTCGACGACAATGTGGCGCGAGGCCATTCCTGCGATGGTCGACATCTCGTGCGACACGAGAATGATGGTGGTGCGCGCCTGCAACTCCTCGATAATGTTATAGATGCGTTGCTCAAACTGTTTGTCGACGTAGCTGAGGGGCTCGTCGAGCACGAGCACTTCCGGTTCGGAAATGATGGCACGCCCCATAAGGGCACGCTGCAACTGGCCTCCGGAGAGTGTGCCTATACTTTTGTCGCGATGTGCTTCGAGACCTACGAGGTCGATGGTCGCATCGGTCAACCGGCGCTTTTCTTCTTTCGAAATTTTTTTGGCTATGAGGCCTGATTCTATCACTTCGTCTACTGTGATGGGAAAGCGCGAGTCGATGGCGTTCTTCTGAGGCAGGTAGGAGATGGATAGTTTCGAAGAGGCATAGCTGACGGTGCCGCGGGTGGGGGGCAGGAGTTTGAGCAGTATGCGCAACAGCGAGGTCTTCCCTCCGCCGTTAGGCCCGGTGACGGCAAGAAAGTCGCCGCGATAGACGCTAAGGTCTACATCGGAGAGGATGGTGCGCCCTTCGCGCACAAGGCTGATGCCGGCAAGCTCAATTAGCGGTGACTGTCGAGTCATTGTCGAGGGCGTCGATGATTGTGAGGATTTCGTCTTCCCAGCGTTCGGAAAGAGGGTGTATCTCTACCTGACGTGCGCCGATTTCGGCATTGACCACGGCAGCCTGTCGCGAATCGAAATCTTTCTGCACGAAAAACACCTTGGCTCCTGCCGACATGGCCGAGTCAATCGAGGCTTTGAGCTGCGCGGGGGCGATTTCTTTCATGTCGTGGTTGCCGAGCACAATCTGGCGCAGGCCGTAGTCGCGCGCAAGATAGCTCAGCGAGGGGTGCCACACGAAGAATGCTTCCCCTGTGTGGGAGGCCATTCGGGTGGCTATCGCTGCGTCGAGCGAGTCGAGATGCTCCACAAACCGGTCGTGGTTTTTCTGATAGGTTTTCGCGCCCGAGGGGTCAATCTTTTCCATCGCTGCAAGCATGTTGTCGGCAATGATGCGGGCGTTTTTCACTGAGGTCCATGTGTGGGGGTCGATCACGGCATGGCTGTGCGTGCCGTGAGAATGTGTGCCCGTAATCGGGGTGATTCCTACCGACGAGTTGAAAATCGGCAGCTCTGGATTTGCTTCGTGGATTTTGTCGAGCAACGCATCCTCAAATCCGATGTTGCCCATGCGGATGTAGCCGAGCGAATTTGCCAGATTGTAGAGGTGGGTCACCGTGGGGTCGTAGGTCTCGGGGTTGCCTCCGTTGCTCATCAGGCATCTCACCTCGACGCGGTCGCCCACTATTTGCTCAAGGATATATTTCTGAGGTTCGATGCTGACGGTGACGAGTTTTTCCGAGCCGGGCATTTTGCCGCATCCCGAAAACGCCATCGCCACAGCAGCGAAAGTCAGGGTTAAACATTTATAAAGTCTGCGCATTCCGTGTAATTTTTTGCAAAATTACACATTTTTTAGCAATTAGACAAACCCTCGTTAAACTTTTTTAGAAAAAAGTGTTGACGAGGGTTTGTCCGTGGGGGTAGAATTTTAAACAACTTCTACCTAAATGAATTTTATCGCACTTAAAAAGTTTTGCCCGGCTTCATCTTAGGGAGCGACGGCGATACGCTTGGTGACTGTCGAGGCGGAAGCGTTTTCGCTGTCGGCCGACGACACCGTGCAGCGGTAGAGATAGATGCCGCGTGTCACTTTGCCGCCCTGCATGTTCGTGAGGTTCCAGTTGACGGGCTGCGACATATACATGTCGGCGCGTCCGCGCGAGGTGTTGGCCCAGACTGTGCGTCCTCCGAGGTCGACAATCTCGATGCGCACTTCGAGCATTGCGTCGGGGCGGTTGTGCTCAACATAGAAATTGGCCTCGACTGTCGCAGGATTGGCGTCGGTGTAGACGTCGAAGATTTTCGGGGCTGCCGTCGGATCGACAAAGAAGTCGATGCTTCGGCTGGCCGAATTGCCCGCGATATCCCACACTCGCAGGGTGGCGGTGTGGTTGCCCGCCGAGAGTTCGGGCAACTGGTAGGCTATCGTTCCGCGGGGCTCGCCGTTTGAGTCGGGGGTGAAATAGAGCGAGACGTCGGTCAGGAGGTCGGTGTTGTCGAGGTTGATGGTCATCTGATGTCCGACGCCGGCGGTCGACATGTTGAGACCGAAATCGTCGCTGATGTCGGCTATCACCATGGGCGAAGCGTTGACTACGTCGCCCTCCTTGAAGTCGGGATGGTTGACGACGAGCGAGTTGATGCTCGGAGCCTTGTCGTCGGCGATGGCATCCTCGGCCAGTCCGTAGACATAGAAGTCGCTGCTCACGCCTCCCGCTTCGAGTCCCGTCTCCGATGATGCGAAGAGCGAGAGTGTGGCGGGGCGGAAGTTGTCGGCTATCTCGGCGGGGATAATCACCGAAGTTTCCCAGACGCCGTCTTTCACCGTGGCGCATCCGGCATAGATGCGTTCGCCCATCACGTCGAATGTGACGGGGGTGTTGCCGAGGCGCCCGAGAGAGGTCACCGAGCGTTCGGCGTCATAGATGGTCAGCTGGATGCTGCCGTTGAAGTCGGACACGAGGTTTCCTTCGTGGTCGGTGATGCGCCCGGTCAGGGTGACGGGGGCGAGAGCCGGAATGATGCATTGCTGCGCTTCGGGCGAAGCGTCCACGGCTACGCCTCCAATCATGTCGATGGTGGCGTGGAGGGAGGGGAGGGCCAGTCGCATGGCGGGGTCGCCCATGAAGACGTAGCGTAATTTGTTGGCATCGGAAGGCACACGGTTCTTGGCGCGGCGCATTGCTTCGCCTACAGGAATGACGCGCCCCTCGGAGTCGGTGTTAAACACTTCGCCGCCCATTGCGTTTGACAGAACGCCGTTGCGGGCGATGTAGACGGGGCGCACGGCTGTGATGCCGCCAATCAGGCCGCCGGCGTCGGTGAGCAGCAGTTGCTCGAGACCGCTCACTTCGAGTCCGTCCCAATGGCCGAACGAACAGGTGGCGCCATAGAAGAAGGGAGGCCGACGCAGGTAGAGCGACGAAAGGTCGCCCAGCGTGAGCATTCCCTCGGCGGTGAGACTGTTAATCGAGGCATGGCCGATGTAGTTCCACCACAAGACACCTTCGTTCAGGAGATTGTGGAGTTTCTCGCGACCCACCTTGGTGACGCCTGCGTTTTTCTCATAGGCGTCGGCATAGATTTTCTGATATGTGATGCTGCCGCCGAGGTCGGTGCCGCTGAGCATGTAGTTCCACACCTCTTCGGTCTGTGTGGCGTGTATGCCGTCATCTTCGTCGTCGGCCAGGAGCACCACGCGGTTGCGCCAGTCGCCGGTCTGCGGCGAGAGGATGTATTTCTCAAGACGGTCAACCCACACGCGGGCGTCGGCGGCTGTACGTGCCGGGAGGCGACCGACGGCGATTGACATCACGTCGCTGCCCCAGCGGAGTCCCGACCCATCCTCGAGAAAAGTGATGAAGTCGTCGCTCGAAAACGAGGAACTCTCGCTCTGCGACCCGTCGGTCTGCCACACGGGCAGAGTGGCCATGCCCGACGTTGCCATGGCCTGCGTGAGGCGGCGATGGTCGTGAGTCACGGCTCCGACGAGCATCACACTCGAAAGGGTGGAGGGCTCGCGGTCGTAGAACATCTTGAGCATTTTGCGTATCGCGTTGACGTCAGGCGCGCCCGACGAAAATTCGTTGTAGATTTCAGTGTCGGTCACCACGAGCACTTTGAGGGCATCGTCGCCTTCCGAGTGAAGGGCGGCTATTCGGCGGCTCTGCTCGATGAGGTCGGGGTGTGAGACAATCACCATCTGAGGCACCGGCTGCGAATGGAGGTCCTGATTGTCGACGTAGCCCGCGAAGCGCACGCTTGGCAGCGAAGCGCTTTCCTTCCACGCCGCATACTCGCGTCGGCCGCTGTAGACTTTGCTCCATGAGGCGCCGTCGCCCGAGGCGAGCACCTTGATTTCTTTTACGGCAAGAGGGTCGGTGACGTCCCACAGATGGAAGTCGGCCGCTTGGGTTGCACCGCTGAGGCGAGCATCGGTGGCGTCATGCGAAAAGCAGAGCCAACCCGCTGCGGGGAGGGCGAGCTGACGGGTGTAGCAAATGGAAATGTTGTCGAGCGAGGCTGCCGAGACTGTGCCCGACAGCGTTGCGGCTATCCGCAGATTAAGACGGTTGCCCGAAAGGGGGAACCGTTTGATGATGCGGCAGGTGTCGCCCCATTCCGACGTGGCTTTCACTCGGTCGGCAGGAAGCGAGGGGAGCTGTGCGTCGTTGGCTGCGAAAGCCAGACGGAGCGGCTGCGAGAGCGAGCGGGCAAAGAAGTCACACTGCATCCAGACGTCGGTCCCTTCAACGCGGTCGGTGAGAGTGAAGGGAAAGGTCTGTGTGTTTGTGAAACGGAAATCCTCGCCAAGCAGCACATGTCCGCTCTCGGCGGGCGACGTGGCGTCGAGCTCGTGACGGAGAGTGGCCGTATAGGTCGTGACCGGCGACCCGCCGGGTGTATTGTCAATCTGCGGAATAGCTGCGTCTGCCCCGGTGTCTCTGTCTGAGAGATAGTAGTAGGCCGACGAGGTGTAGGGGTTGAGGCTGTGATAGCGTGCCGTTCCGTCGGGGGTGTCGACAGGCGTGTCTGTGCCGCACGCATAAAACACGATGCCGCGCGAGGTCAGCACCGAGGGGGTCACCGGAAGGTCGTCTACATAGTTTTCCGGAATGAGATGGTCGGAGATGCGCCGCCCACCATATCCATACACGCGCACGCGCGAAGGGTCGGAAAATCCCCACGCGCGAAGGTCGGCGAGCGGAATCAGATAGACGCCGCTCTCGGTGAGACTCACTTTCACCCATTTGCCTTCAGCCAGCACGGAGTTCTGTGACCAATGCGAGGACTCGAACGCCGCTGCCTGAGGCGCGGAGAGAAGGGAAATTACAGCGAGTGTTAAATATATGAAAATCTTGCTTGCCGGTTTCATGTGTCAGTTTGAATGGATAGGGGAGAGATAGTGGCGAGGGGGCATAACGCGCCACAATAGAATAACGTGGAAAGGGCTGTCTTATTGCGCCAAACCTAAGAAATTTGCCCACGCTTCGGGAGTTCCGTTGAAGGCGTTGACATCTACCGCGCCCTTGACGCCTTTGACCGCACCGTGATGAGTGGCCTGCCACAGTGTCCAGTCAAATTCCGCCGGCTCGGCTCCCAGAGAACAGAGCCAGAGCGGATAGCCTTCGTAGCGGCCTCTGATGAAGCGCGCGCTCCCGTTTTTGTTTGAATAGAGCATCACGCGGTAGCCGTGGCTTTCGAGGTAGTCAATCATCTCGTCGAGGCGGTCTTGGATGAGGTCGGTGGCTTGACTGTTGGGATTGGTCCATTCTTCGATGTCAATCGCCACGGGCAAGTCTATTGTTCTGCCGTTAAGAGAGTTGGCTATGTTGAGCGCCTGCATGTAGCCCGGCGCGTCGAATCGGAAGAAATGATAGGCTCCCACCATCAGCCCCGCCGTCTTGGCGGCCAGATAGTTTGCCTGAAATTTTCGGTCTTTGAACGATGTGCCCTCGGTGGCTTTGATGAGCACAAACGAAATGCCGTCTTTCTTGACTGCTTCGAAATCAATGTCGCCATTGTGGGCCGATATGTCTATGCCTCTGATGGCATATGCGTCAGGGTCGGGATAGACCGTGGTCGAGGGCACATGTTTGCAGCCGCAAAGCATGAGCAGGGCGGTCAGCATGCCGGCCAGCGCCGCACGTTTGTGCAGCTTTCGGGCAAACGGATATGTCGGCTTGAGAAACAATTTCGGGCTTTGGCAGCAGATTTGAGAGGCGTTTTTCGAACGAAGGCATGAAAAATGTCATCGTTTATTACAAAGTTACGCAAAAATTCCCTAATCTGCAAACCCGTAGCTCCGAAAAAGCACGGCTCGGCGTAGCTTTCCCGCTAATCTGCGGTAGATTTCAACCGCATCATCAAGGGCGCAATCGCCTTGCAGACGGTTTCCGTCAGCCTTTCGAGAAGAGGGCGGATAGCATGGTCGAAGAGCAGACAGCCGGCCACGATGGCTAATGCAAACAAAGGTAGCAGAAGCCATAACGCAGCTCCGACATCGGAATAGAGGTCGTTGACAAATGCATAATAGCAGGTCTCCGCGCCGCGTGAGGATTGAATTAGATAAATCGCTATTGCGCTTGCTGCGAAACGGTTGACGGTTGCGTTATGCCATGTGAACGATTTGCAAAAGAAGAATAGACCGATGGCGGCGGCCATGACGAGCGGGTTGTTGTAAGAAGTGAGATGCCACGCCCAATTCCTATGACCCGAAAGCCAAAGCAGATACATTCCGCACCCTACCGCGACGCTACACCCGACGTAGAGCCACAATGCTTTCTCTCGGCTAAGCGAGAGTCGCCGGGTAGCGACATACCTTCCGATGGCATAGACCATAATCAGCTGGATTGTTGTGTAGCCGTTGGGATTGCGCGCACTCCCGCACACAAATCCGAGATAGCACGAGATGAAGAGGAGCACGGCGATAAAGACGCGACGGTAGCCTAACGGGAGTGTCGCGAAAACGGCGTTGATGCACGGCGCGAAGAGCATCAGATACATGTAAGCGTTTATGAACCAATACCCGGGACGGCTGAAAATCAGCAGCGAGTTGATTGCTTCCTGCGTCTCGTGATGAAAGAGATAGAACGATGTGTTGAACAGGAGGTTGTAGACCACGAACGTCACCATGAATGTCACGAATCGTTTCACGGTTGTGCGTATTCCGTAAAATCCTGAGATAAAGACGAAGCAGTTTACGGCGCAGATGCAAAATGCGTTTGCGGTCATGGCCAAAGGTATTTCAAACTCCGAGAAAAGAGAGGGGCGGGTGTCGCCGTTGAGCATGCCCATCAATCCCATGCCATGCACGATGGAGTGGTGCAGGACGATAAGCACCATCAGCAGCAGGCGCAGGGATTCGACGGTGGTGTCTCGATGCTTGTAGGATGGATTGGACATTGGTAACGATGGTTGCGTATTGCTTCTTTGGAGCGTCGTCATTCGCGCAGGCGGGAGTCGATGATTATGGTGACCGGGCCGTCGTTGGTGAGGGAAATCTTCATATCGGCGCCGAACACGCCGCGGGCTGTCGGGCGTCCGGTCAACTCGCTGACGCGCTTACAGTAAGCGTCATACAAGGGCACTGCGAGGTCATGGCCGGCGGCACGGATGTAGCTCGGACGGTTGCCCTTGCGGGTCGAGGCCGTGAGGGTGAACTGGCTCACGGCCATCACCTCGCCGCCCGTCTGAAGCACCGACAGGTTCATCACGCCGTTTTCGTCGGAAAAAATCCTGAGGCCGACGGTCTTTGCCGCGAGCCATTCCACGTCGGCTTCGGTGTCGCCTTGTTCCACACCCACGAGCACCATCAGCCCGTTGCCTATGGCCGAAACCTGCTCGCCGTCTACCGTGACCTCGGCATGCGTCACGCGTTGTATTATGATTCTCATAAATCAAGGATATTTTTTGCAAACTTACACAAAAAATCTGACTTCATGCCCCGCATTAGAGAAAAAATCACTATTTTTGCAAAATGAAGTTGTTTATACTTCTTTCTTTTCCAACTTCAGAATACCTAAAACCGATAATAAATGAATAAGTATTTCGCATCACTTCTGGCTTCCGGCTGCCTGCTCACAGCTTGCACCCTCGAAGCGCAGAGCAACTATAATGTCAACGCCGTCATCGAGCCCGAATTCAACAACCACATGGCCTACATCATCGACTGGGACGACACTACTCCTCTCGACTCGGTCATAGTCAGCAGCGGTATGGCCCGCTTCCAGGGTCACGTTGATGCCCCGAAGATGGGACGCATTATGGTTGGCGGTAAGCGCGGGCCGATTTTCGTGCTCGAAAAGGGTGCCGTGTCGATTGACGCGCAAGGCAATTCCACGGGCACTCCTCAGAACGACCTTCTCACCGCCCTCGGCGACTCGCTGTCAAATCTGGTAGAGCGCATCAATGCTCTCGACGGTGAAAACCCCGACCACGCGGCTCTCTATCCTCAGCTTCTCGAAAAGTATAATAATTTCGCCACGACTGCCTACGAGGGAAACAAGGGTACGCCCGTAGGTCTCTACTGGTTTCTCCAGAAGGCATACGAGA